>NZ_JBEYSO010000011.1:0-209104 GCF_040642675.1 Micromonospora sp. NPDC047738 | reverse complement strand
GTTCGAATCCCGGAGTCTCCGCGCGAAAGCCGGGTGTGTAGACTGGCCGAACCGGCGCAGGGATCAAGCCTGACCGCCCGGAGCCGGGCACGGCGGGCCACACCCCACACCGCAACCAAAGCCGCGGGGGTGCACGGCGGACCACACCCCCACACCGCAACCACAGTCGGCAGCGACCCATGGCGCAACGCGGGCCACACCCCGCTACACCGCAACCAAAGTCAGCAGCCACTCACGACGGGTGCACGGCGGGCCGCAACCCAGGAGCGACCAGAATCGGACCCGCCACGACCACCCGAGGCGGCGGCTCAGGCGGCGGGCCAGTCCTGGGAGGCCAGACGCGGCGAGACCGCCCCGGGCGGGGCGGCCTCGAGCCAGGAGAGGAAGCCGGTGACCGTGGATCGCGCCATGGCGATCTCCACCGGTGCGTGGTTGCTGGTACAGCGCAGGATCACCCAGTCGGCCGGCATGGAGAACCGTTCCTGCCCCTCGGGCAGCCGGCGGCGCTCCACGGCGAGCCGCTTACGGGAGAGCACCCGCTTGGGCCGCAGGGCGAAGCTGAACATGCGGTACCAGCGAAGTTCGTCACCGACGAAACGGCCGAAGCCGGGTGACCAGCCTCGGCCGTCAAGGATCGTGGAGACCCGGACACTGAGCCGGATGATGCCTCCGCTGCGGGTGAACAGGGCCCGCCGAACGAAGAGGATCAGAAGCGCGGCGAGCACGACCGCGAGGCCGATTCCGATCCCTTCCACGATCTCCATCGGCGGGTCGGCTCAGCGCGCCGGGGTGGCGGGGGTTGCGCTCTCGGCGAGGACGGTGACGCCCGCACCGGTCACCGACAGGAATCCGCCGGCGACGTCGTAGGCGAGCTGCTGGCCGCCGGCCTGCTTGATGCGTACCTGGCTGGGCTCCGCGAGCTGGCCGAGCAGGGGCGCGTGCCCCGCCAGCACACCCAGCTCACCTTCGGTCGTCCGGGCGACGACCATCTCGGCCTCGCCGGACCAGACCTTCTCCTCGACGGCTACGAGCTCGACGTGAAGCTGCTGTGCCACGCTGTCTCCTTGCTGCGGCGGCGGATTTCCGAAAGTCTAGTCGCGGCTCCGAGCCCCACCCAACGCGGGTGGCGAGAGCTGCGCCACGGTCACGTCAAACTGGACCCCGGCACCCGCCGGGGTCCGTTGGCGCTCAGGTTAGCTGGTCTTCTGCTTGAACTCGGGGTGCTCCAGCATGAACGCGTCGACCTGTTCGTTGCCGATCGCCGCGAAGAAGTCGTCGGCCGCCGGGAGCAGCCGCTCCCCCTTGTACGCCGAGCCGGTGCCGATGTTCGCGCCGGGCAGCTTGATCATCTCGATCGAGTCGGCGCGGATGCCCTTCAGGGCGAGCGCGAAGTCGACCACGCTGTTGCCGCGGCCGTTGAAGATGAGGGATTCGCCGGCGGCGCGGAGCACCCGGTCCAGCTTCACCGGGTTGGTCACCACGTCGGCGCTGAACGCCTGGCTCACCATCGCCTTGATGAACTGCTGCTGGTGCCGCTGCCGGCCGTAGTCGGCGTCCGGCACGCCGTTCTTCGGGTAGCGCTGCCGCACGTAGTCCAGCGCCTCCCAGCCCTTGAGGTGGGCGTTGCCCTTCTTGTACTCGGCCTGTGGGCCGAGGTAGCCGCCGCCGCCCGGCTTGAGCTGGCGCATGCTGCCGTCGGGCTGGCGGTGCTCCGACCTCACGTCCCGCTCGATGTACATGTCGACGCCGCCCATGGCGTCGACGATCTTCCGGAAACCGGTGAAGTCGATGATCGCGCCGGCGTCGAAGCGCTTGACCCCGGTGACCTGCTGGACGGTCAGCGCGAGCAGCTCGAAGCCCTGTACGGGGTCCGGGTTCCGCCCCGGAACCACGCTGCCCCGCGACATCGCCGCGTTCAGCCGGTCGGTGCCGCCCGAGTAGTCCGCCTTGGCGAAGGCCGGGATGTCGACCCGCAGGTCGCGTGGCAGCGAGAAGAGATAGCCCCGGTCCAGGCTGGCCGGCACGTGCAGGACCATGATCGAGTCGGACAGCGGCCGGTCCTCCGGCTTCCGGGTGTCGACGCCGACCAGCAGGATGTTCAGCGGGCCTTTGATGTCGCTCTTCTTCTCGGTGGCGCCGGCCGCCTGGTCGCCGAAGAGGTCCCCCTTGCCGACCGCGCCCTCGTAGCGGGCCACCAGCGCGTGGTAGCCGACCAGCACGCTGCCGCTGAGCACCATGAGGACCACACCGAAGATGGTGCACACCCGGGCCCACCGGGGCACGCCCCGCCACACGGACCGCTTGCCGCCGCGCGTGCCGGCCTTAGCCACGAGCTTCTCCAATCGTCGCGCCCACGACTGGTAGACGGGCGGGCGGATCCGTTTCGTTGCGAGAGATCAACGTTGATGACGTGAAGTCGTGTCACGAACGGTACCGCGCGGTCGAGCGAACCGCTTGCCGGGCAACCGGACAGCTGGTATGGGCCGGGCCTGAACAGGCGGAGGCCGCCCCGACATCTGTCGGGACGGCCTCCGTGGACTGCGGCAAGGGTCTCAGCCCTCCATCAGCTCCTTGGCCTTGTGCTCCAGGTCCTCAAGACCGCCGCACATGAAGAAGGCCTGCTCGGGGAAGTGGTCGTACTCGCCCTCGCTGATCTTCTTGAACGCCTCGATGGTCTCCTTGATCGGGACCGTCGAGCCCGGCACGCCGGTGAACTGCTCGGCGGCGTAGGTGTTCTGCGACAGGAAGCGCTCGATCCGCCGGGCACGCTGCACGGTGATCTTGTCTTCCTCGGAGAGCTCCTCGATACCGAGGATGGCGATGATGTCCTGCAGGTCCTTGTAGCGCTGCAGGATCCGCTTCACCTCGGTGGCCACCTGGAAGTGCTCCTGGCCGACGAACTCCGGGGCGAGGATCCGGGACGAGGACGCCAGCGGGTCCACGGCCGGGTAGATGCCCTTGTCGGAGATCGACCGCTCCAGGTTGGTGGTCGCGTCCAGGTGGGCGAACGTGGTGGCCGGCGCCGGGTCGGTGTAGTCGTCGGCGGGCACGTAGATCGCCTGCATCGAGGTGATGGCCTGGCCCCGGACGGAGGTGATCCGCTCCTGGAGCTCGCCCATCTCGTCGGCCAGGGTCGGCTGGTAACCCACGGCGCTCGGCATGCGGCCGAGCAGCGTGGAGACCTCGGAACCGGCCTGCGTGAAGCGGAAGATGTTGTCGATGAAGAGCAGCACCTCCTGCTTCTGCACGTCGCGGAAGTACTCCGCCATGGTGAGCGCGGAGAGGGCGACGCGCAGCCGGGTGCCCGGCGGCTCGTCCATCTGGCCGTAGACCAGCGCGGTCTTGTCGATGACGCCGGACTCGGTCATCTCGGCGATGAGGTCGTTGCCCTCACGGGTGCGCTCACCCACGCCGGCGAAGACCGAGGTACCACCGAAGTTCCGGGCAACGCGGGTGATCATCTCCTGGATGAGCACCGTCTTGCCCACGCCGGCACCGCCGAACAGGCCGATCTTGCCGCCCTTCACGTACGGGGCGAGCAGGTCGATGACCTTGATGCCGGTCTCCAGCATCTCGGTCTTCGGCTCCAGGTCCGCGAAGGCCGGGGCCTTGCGGTGGATCTGCCAGTGGTCGTCCGGGTTGAGCGTCTCGCCCTCGGTGAGGTTGAGGCACTCGCCGATCGCGTTGAACACGTGGCCCTTGACCGCGTCGCCGACCGGCACGCTGATCGGCGAGCCGGTGTCCCGCACCTCGGTGCCGCGGACCAGGCCGTCGGTCGGCTGCATCGAGATGGCGCGGACCAGGTTGTCACCCAGGTGCTGGGCGACCTCCAGGGTCAGCGTCTTCTCGCCGCCGGACAGGGTCACGTCGACGTGCAGGGCGTTGAACAGATCCGGCATGGCGTCGCGCGGGAACTCGGCGTCGACGACCGGGCCGATGACCCGGACCACGCGACCGGTGGCCGTCTTGGTCTCTACTGGGGCAGTCATCACACTTCACTTCCCGACGCGGCGAGCGCGTTCGCGCCGCCGACGATCTCACTGATCTCCTGGGTGATCCCGGCCTGGCGGGCCGTGTTCATCTCACGCGTGTACTTCTCGATCATCTCTTCGGCGTTGTCGGTGGCGCTCTTCATCGCCCGCCGACGGGCCGCCGACTCGCTGGCCGCCGACTCCAGCAACGCCGCGTAGATCCGCGTGTTGATGTACTTCGGCAGCAGCGCGTCGAGCAGCGCCTCCGCCTCCGGCTCGAACTCGTACGCCGGGAGCAGACCCTCGGACCGCGGCCGGTCCTCGACCTGCATCGGGCCGATGATCCGCGTGACCGGCGTCTGGGTCATCAGGGACTTGAACTCGGTGTAGACGATGTGCAGCTCGTCGATGCCGACAACCCCGTCCGGCCCGGCCCCGCCGTCCACGTCGTCCGCGCCGGCCGTGAACGCCTTGATCAGCGTCTCGCCCACCTCGCGGGCGTCGGAGAACGCCGGCTGCTCCGAGAAGCCGGTCCAGCTCGCCGCGATGTCCCGGTTGCGGAACCGGTAGAAGGTCACGCCCTTACGACCGATGACGTAGAGCACGGGCTCCTTGCCGTCGGCCGCGAGCCGGGCGATCAGCGACTCCGCGGTCCTGATCGCGTTGGAGCTGTAGCCGCCGGCCAGACCGCGGTCGCTGGTGACCAGCAGGACGCCCGCCCGCCGCACCCGCTCGCGCGGGGTGAGCAGCGGGTGGTCGATCCGCGCGTTGGACGCCAGCGCCGTGAGCACGTCCGTGATCGCCTTGGCGTACGGCAGGGACGCTTCCACCCGCGCCTGGGCCTTGGCGATACGGCTCGTCGCGACGAGCTCCATCGCCTTGGTGATCTTCTTCATCGACTTCGCCGAGCGGATCCGTTGACGAAGAACGCGAACCTGGGCGGCCATCGTCAGCTCTCAGCCGGGCGGTCGGTCGAGCCCTCGCGGAAGCGGGTCACCGTCTCGCGGGTCTCCTCGCCCTCCAGCGGCTTGGCCGGGGCCTCGTTGATCCGGACCTCGTCCTCCTTGCCGAGGAAGAGCTGCTTGAACTCGGTGATGGCCGAGTCCAGCGAGCCGATGATCTCGTCGTCCCACTTGTTGTCGGCGATCGCGGCCAGGACGCCCTCGTGCTTGTGCCGGAGGTACTGCAGGAACTCCGACTCGAAGCGCTTGATCTCGCCGACCGGGATGTCGTCCAGCTTGCCCTCGGTGCCGGCCCAGACCGAGACGACCTGCTCCTGCACCGGGTACGGCGAGTAGTTCGCCTGCTTGAGCAGCTCGACCAGGCGGGAGCCGCGCTCCAGCTGGGCGCGGGAGGCCTTGTCCAGGTCGGAGGCGAAGGCGGCGAACGCCTCCAGCTCGCGGAACTGGGCCAGGTTGAGCCGGAGCGAACCGGCGACCTTCTTCATCGGCTTCACCTGGGCGGCGCCACCCACCCGGGAGACCGAGGTGCCGACGTTGATGGCCGGCCGGACGCCCTGGTTGAACAGGTCGGTCTCGAGGAAGATCTGGCCGTCGGTGATCGAGATGACGTTGGTCGGGATGAACGCCGAGATGTCGTTCGCCTTGGTCTCGATGATCGGCAGACCGGTCATCGAGCCGCCGCCCAGCTCGTCGGAGAGCTTGGCGCAGCGCTCCAGCAGCCGGGAGTGCAGGTAGAAGACGTCACCCGGGTACGCCTCGCGGCCCGGCGGGCGGCGCAGCAGCAGCGACACGGCCCGGTACGCCTCGGCCTGCTTGCTCAGGTCGTCGAAGACGATCAGGACGTGCTTGCCGCCGTACATCCAGTGCTGGCCGATGGACGAGCCGGTGTACGGGGCGAGGTACTTGAAGCCGGCCGGGTCCGAGGCCGGGGAGGCGACGATGGTGGTGTATTCCATCGCGCCCGCCTCCTCCAGCGTCCCCTTGATGGAGGCGATGGTGGAAGCCTTCTGGCCGACGGCGACGTAGATGCAGCGGACCTGCTTCTTCGGGTCGCCGGAGCGCCAGTTGTCCCGCTGGTTGAGGATGGTGTCGAGGGCGACCGTGGTCTTGCCGGTCTTCCGGTCACCGATGATCAGCTGGCGCTGGCCACGGCCGATCGGGGTCATCGCGTCGACGGCCTTGAGACCGGTCTGCAGCGGCTCGTCGACCGACTTACGGGCCATCACGTTCGGGGCCTGGAGCTCCAGCTCGCGGTAGCCCTCGTTCGGGATGTCGCCGAGGCCGTCGATCGGCTGGCCGAGCGCGTTGACCACGCGGCCGAGGAAGGCGTCGCCGACCGGGACGGAGAGCACCCGGCCGGTGCGCTTGACGCGCTGCCCCTCCTCGATACCGCCGAAGTCACCGAGGACGACGACACCGATCTCCCGGACGTCGAGGTTCAGCGCCACGCCGAGCGTGCCGTCCTCGAACTCCAGGAGCTCGTTGGTCATGGTCGAGGGCAGACCCTCGACGTGGGCGATGCCGTCGCCGGCGTCGGCGACGGTGCCGACCTCCTCGCGGGAGACGTCGGCCGTGTAGGAGGAGACGTAGCGCTCCAGGGCGCCGCGGATCTCCTCCGTCGAGATGGTCAGCTCGGCCATCCTCTGCTTCCTTCAAGTATCAGGGGCCCGGGATACCTAGTACCGACCGGTCCGATGGCGTCGAATCAGGGCTGCGGAGACGCTGGTCAGCGCTTCGCGAGCGCGTTACGGGTCTCGTTGAGGCGGCGCAGGACGGTGCCGTCGTACAGGTCGGAGCCGACCCGCACGCTCACCCCACCGAGCACCTCCGGGTTCACCGTCTGCTTGACGGAAACCTCTCGACCGTACATCGCGGAGAGGCGGGCACCCAGGCGTCGCTCCTCCTCGTCACTCAGCGGGGCCGCCACGGTCACGTACGCGACCTGACGGTCCCGCCGGTCGGCGGCCAGCTCGACCAGCCGGGTGAGCGCCCCGATGAAGGAGCGCCCCCCGAAGCCGGCCAGCGCGGCCTCGACGAGACGGACGGTGACCGGCCGGGCCTTGCCGGCGAGCAGCTCGCGGGCCAGGGTGGCCCGCCGCTCGGCCGGGGCCATCGGATCGGAGAGCGCGTTGGACAGCTCGGCGGAAGCGGAGACGACCTGGCCGAAACGGAACAGCTCGTCCTCGACCTCGCCCAGCTCGCCGGCCTTGTCGGCGCCCGCCAGGAGCGCCTCGACGCCGAGCCGCTCGGTGCCGTCGAGCAGTTCCGACGGCGCCGACCAGCGGCCGGAGACCAGCGCGGTGAGCAGGTCGAGCGCATCGGCGCCGACCTTGCCGCTCAGGATGCCCGTGAGCAGGCCGGAGCGGTCCTCACCCGGACGCGCCGGGTCCGACAGCGCCCGGCGCAGCCGCGGCTCGCGCCGCAGCAGGGCGGCCACGGAGAGGATGTCGTCGGCGGTGGAGGCCACCGCCGACGGCTCCGTGCCGCGGGCGTACGCGTCGAGGCGCTCGGCCGCGACCTTGTACGACTCCCGGCTGGCGGCCTGCATCAGCGGGCCCCCGCGCTCTCGAGACCGCTCAGGAACCGGTCGACGGTGCCCTTGCGACGCGCCTCGTCGGCGAGCGACTCACCGACGATCTTGCTGGCCAGGTCCACCGCGATCGTGCCGACCTCGGCGCGGAGCTCGCGCACGATGGTGGCCCGCTCGGCGGCGAGCTGCTCCTTGCCGGCCGCGATGATCCGGTCGGACTCCTCCCGCGCCTTGGCGAGGATGTCCTGGCGGATCCCCTCGGCGTCGGCCCGGGCGTCGTCGCGGATCTTGGCGGCGTCGGTCCGGGCCTCGGCCAGCTGCGCGCGGTACTGCTCGAGCAGCTTGTTGGCCTCGGCCTGGGCGGCCTCGGCCCGCTTGATGCCACCCTCGATCGCGTCGACCCGGGCCTGGAACGTCTGCTCCATGCGGGGGAAGACGAACTTCATCAGCACGACGCAGAGCAGGATGAAGGCGATACCACCAACCACGAGCTCCTGCCAGGCAGGAAGGATCGGGTTGTGGTCCGCCGCACCACCACCCTCAGCGGCGAGGTAGAACATGGAAAACCTCCCGGTCTAAGGGCGGGATCAGGAGAGGGTGCCCTGCCAGATGAAGCCGAAGGCGATGCCCAGCAGCGCGAGCGCCTCGATGACGGCGAAGCCGATCCAGACGTACGGCAGGGTCATCCGGGACGACTCCGGCTGCCGGGCGGTCGACTGGATGTAGGCGCTGAAGACCAGGCCGACGCCGATACCGGGACCGATGGCGGCGAGGCCGTAGCCGATGGCGGCGGTGCTGCCGGAAACCGCGGCGAGAACGTCCATGGGTTTGGTTCCTCCTGGATATCACGCGTGACGATCACGCGGGACGACAACGGTTGGTGCGGTGGATCAGTGCTCTTCGGCGAGCGCGCCCTGCACGTAGCTGGCGGTCAGCACGGTGAAGACGTAGGCCTGCAGGACGATCACCAGGAATTCGAGGAAGGTGAGCGCGATGGTCATCACCCAGGACAGCACCGAGACCGGCGCCAGCCAGGCGTTCGCGCTGATCATCGCGAAACCGCCCAGCGTGAAGACCAGCAGGAGCATGTGGCCCGCGAACATGTTCGCGAAAAGACGGACGGCCAGCGAGAAGGGCCGGACCAGGAAAGTCGAGAAGAACTCGATCGGGATCAGCAGCGGCAGGATGTACCAGGGCGCCGGCGGGACGAGCGAGTTCTTGAAGTACTTCACGAAGCCGTGGTGCCGGATGCCGACGTAGTTGAACATCACGTAGGTGATCGCGGCGAGAAGCGCCGGGAACGCGATGTGCGAGTTCGGCGAGATCTGGAAGAACGGGACGATCGCGAAGAAGTTCGTCAGCAGGATGAAGCAGAACAGGGTGGTGAAGTACGGCGCGAACCGGACCCCCGCGTGCCCGATCATGTCGACCGCGATGTTGTTCCGCACGAAGCCGTAGATCGACTCGGCGAACCACTGCTTCTTCGTCGGGACGAGCTGCGGGTTCCGGTAGCTCGCCAGGAAGAAGATGATCAGGACGCCGACGGCGATCCAGACCATCGCGGTGATCTTCGTGAACCAGAAATTGTTCTCCGCACCCCAGGGCAGGATGCTGGGCAGGTAGAAATCCGACACGCTGGGTGGGAATTCCGCCTGGCCCTGAGCCAGGACGTTCGCCTGTCCGAACACCGCGTCCCTTCCTAAGTAGGTGTACCGAGTCGACGGACGACCAGGATGATGCCCCCGGCCATGCCGAGCACGACACCGATCCCGGTGGCGATGCCCCCGGTGTCGAGCCAGTGGTCGACCAGCCAGCCGATGAAACCCCAGACGAGCATGCCCCCGATGAGGTACGAGAGCGCCGTCCAACCCTGACCGGCACCGGACGGATAGTCGCCCGGGCCGCCAGCGCTGGGGGGTTTCTGGTCACCGGCCATGACGGGGCGAACGATATCAGTCGAGAAGACGAGGCTGTGCCTCACCCCCCGCACAACCTGGTTGTGTGGGACACGGGTGGGCGAAGTCGTCTGGAGGCACGCTACTCCCCTTCCGCCACTGAGAGAATGACCGATCGCGGACACATCGGCGCGCCGTCCGAAGGGTGGGACGGCGCGCCGGATCTCCGCAGGTCAGCGCCGGGAACGCCGGGCGTGCACAGTGGTCAACCACCAGATGTGCACCCCGGTCCAGACCAGCACGCCGGCGGCGATGCCGAGGCAGAACGGGATCAGCCCCGGCCAGCCGGTCGAGGCGACTCCCACCATCACCGCCCCGAGCAGGGTCATCTTGGCGACGTACGCGCCGAGCCCGAAGGGCAGCACGAGCTGCGGGTCACGGGCGTCGGCCCAGGCCAACGCGACCGTGGTGAGCGTGTAGCTGAGCGCGGTGACGGCCACCCCGGCCGCCGCACCGAGCGCGCCGTCCGCGCCCCGGGTCACCCCGCCGACCACGCCGGCCACCGCCGCCAGCACCGCCGTCGAGATCAGCAGGACCGGGAGGTGGCGCAGCCGCCAGCCGCGGTCCTCGAGCGCCTCCGCCGCGCGGGTCCCCGGCTCAGCCATGAGGGTACGCCGGGAACGCGGTGACCAGCTCGGTCACGTCGGTGGCGGTCCGGGCCAGCTCGTCCGCGCCGCCCGGGGCCGCCGGATCGGTGCGGACCGCCCGGGCGATCAGCGTGGCGATCCGCCGCATCTCGCCCTCCCGCATGCCCTGGGTGGTGACGCTCGGGGTGCCCACCCGGATGCCGGAGGCGACCATCGGCTTCTGCGGGTCGTACGGGACGGCGTTCTTGTTCAAGGTGATGTTGGCGGCGTCGCAGCGCGCCTCGGCGTCCGCCCCGGTCACCCCGACCTCGCGCAGGTCGATCAGCGCGAGGTGGGTGTCGGTGCCGCCGGAGACCGGCCGCATCCCCTCGGCGGCCAGCCCGTCGGCGAGCGCCTGGGCGTTGCTCACCACCTGAGCGGCGTACGCCCGGAACTCGGGCTGGGCGGCCTCGCGCAGCGCGACCGCCTTGGCGGCGACGGCGTGCATCAACGGGCCGCCCTGGGTGAACGGGAAGACCGCCTTGTCGATCCGGGCGGCCAGCGACTCCCGGCAGAGGATCATGCCGCCGCGCGGGCCGCGCAGCGTCTTGTGGGTGGTGGCGCAGACGACGTCGGCGTACGGCACCGGGGACGGGACCGCCCGGCCGGCGACCAGCCCGACGAAGTGCGCCGCATCCACCATCAGGTAGGCGTCGACCTCGTCGGCGATCTCCCGGAACCGGGCGAAGTCGATCAGCCGCGGGTACGCCGTCGCGCCGCAAATGATCATCTTCGGCCGGTGCGCCCGGGCCAGGTCGCGTACCTCGTCGTAGTCGATCAGCTCGGTGTCCCGCCGGACCGTGTAGCTGACCGGGTGGAACCACTTGCCGGAGAAGTTCACCCGGCTGCCGTGGGTGAGGTGGCCGCCGTGCGGCAGGTCCATCGCCAGCACGGTGTCGCCCGGCTGCACCAGGGCGGCGTACGCGGCCAGGTTGGCGCCGGCCCCGGAGTGCGGCTGGAGGTTGGCGTGCTCGGCCCCGAAGAGCTCCTGGGCCCGGGCGATGCCGATCTCCTCGGCCCGGTCCACCTCGGCGCAGCCGCCGTAGTAGCGCCGGCCCGGGTAGCCCTCGGCGTACTTGTTGGTCAGCGTGGAGCCGAGGGCCGCCAGCACCGCCGGGGAGGTGAGGTTCTCGCTGGCGATGAGTTGCAGGCCGCCGCGCAGCCGTGCCAACTCCCCCAGCACCACCCCGGCGATCTCCGGGTCCTCGGTGCTGAGCTGCTGGAAGTCCGGCCCCCAGAACGTGTCTCTGGTGTTCTCCACAGCGTAGGAGTCTACGGAGCCCCGCACCGGGAGCTGTGCCATGCCTCGGCACCGGCGCCACGGGCCACCCGGTCAGTTCCCCGAGCGGGGGCTGGTGCGCTCGAAGGCGACGGTCTGGCTGGGCGGGACGAAGTCGCGTACCGGCTGGTCGCGCAGCGCGTACGCCAGCACCCGGCCCACCGCGGCGATCTGCCGGGTCTGCACCCCACCGCCAACGGCGTCCCGGGGATTGTCCGGGTTCGCCGCGATGGTGGCGACGGCGAGCTGCGGGGTGAAGGCGACCACCGTCTCGGTCTCGTTCCGCTCCGCGCTGCCGGTCTTGCCGGCCACCGGCCGGCTCAGCCCGGGCGCCAACTCCTCGGCGGTGCCGCCGTCGCAACGGCGGTACATCGACTGGTCGCCGACCGGGCAGCGGGCCGCGTCCGCCGCCGCCCGGGCCACCTCCGTGTCGAGCGCCTGCCGGCAGTCCGGGTTTCCGGCGGCCAGCTTCCGTCCCGAGCTGTCGGTGATCGAGGCGACCGGGGTGGGCCGGCACCAGACGCCCTCGGCCGCCACCGTCGCGTAGGCGTTGGCCAGGTCCAGCGGCGTGGTGGCGACGACGCCCAGGGTGAACGGACCCCAGCTCTTCGCCCCCTCGCGAGCCAGCCGGGCGTCGTCGGCCGCGCGCAGCACGATGCCGAGCCGCTCGGCCATCTCCACCACCCGGTCCGCGCCCACCTGCTCGGTCAGCCAGGCGAAGTAGGTGTTCACCGACCGGCCGAACGCGCTCCACATGGTGCGCCGGCCGTCCATCCAGTCCGGGTTGGCGTTCGCCGGGCACCAGTGGCCGCCGCACGCCGCCGGTCCCGGTCCGGTGGCGTAGCGGGTGACGTAGACCGACGGGGCGTCGAACTCGGTGTCCAGCGGCAGCCCGGACTCCAGCGCGGCGAGCATCGTGAAGAGCTTGAACGTCGACCCGGCCTGGTAGCCGACGATGCCGCCGCCACCGGCGATGAGCTGGTTGACCGTGTTCGGGTAGTTCTCCTGCCCCTCCGGGTTGGCGGCCACGCTATAGTTCCGGTTCACCGCCATGGCCAGCACCCGACCGGTGCCCGGCTGGACCACGGCGGTCGGCGCGGCCCGTTTGTTGGTGACCGGGTAGATCTCCAGCACCTGCTCGGTCGTCTTGCGCTGCACGTTCGGGTCGAGCGAGGAGACGATCGAGAAGCCGCCGCGCCGGAGGGTGCGCTGCCGCTCCTCCGCGGACGCCCCGAAGGACGGCTGGCTGTTCCACCACTGGGTGAACCAGTCGCAGAAGAAGCCCCAGTCGTTGTGGTCCTTCGAGATCGCCGCGCAGTCGTTCGGGGTGGCGCTGGGCTTCAGGGCGAGCTGCTCGGCCTTCGCCCGGGCGGCGTCCTCGGCCGACACCTGGCCGGTCTCCACCATCCGGTCCAGCACGTACGCCCGGCGGTCCAGGGCCGCGTCGGCGTCCCCGTTGATCGGGTCGTCGGTGTCCGGCGAACGGACCAGCCCGGCGAGCAGTGCCGCCTGGGCCAGCGTCAGCTTGGCCGGGGTGGTGGAGAAGTAGCGCTTGCTGGCCGCGCCGACGCCGTACGCCCCGGCGCCGAAGTACGCGATGTTCAGGTAGCGGCTGAGGATCTCGTCCTTGCTCAGCTCCCGCTCCAGGGCCAGCGCGTACCGCATCTCGCGGATCTTGCGGCCCGCGGTGACCTCGGTGGCCCGGGCCCGCTGCGCCTCGGTCAGCCGGGGATCGCTGGCCAGCGCGTTGCGGACGTACTGCATGGTCAGCGTCGAGGCGCCCTGCCGGGTCCCGCCCTCCCGCTGGTTGACGGTGAAGGCCCGCACCACGCCGCGCACGTCGACGCCGTGGTGCTGGTAGAACCGGACGTCCTCGGCGGCCACGATGGCCTGCCGCATCACCGGCGCCACCTCGGCGGCCGGCACGTCCATCCGGTCCTCGACGTAGAACGAGGTGATCAGGGTACGGCCGTCGTTGGCGTAGAGGTTGGAGCGCTGGGCCGGTTCCGGCGTCCGCAGCGACTGCGGCAGCTCGGCGTAGGGCACCAGCCCCTTGAAGCCGAGCCCGAAGACCAGCGCGGCCGGCAACGCGGCCGCCGCCAGGGCCAACCCGGCGAGCACGCCGGCGAGCAGGATGGTGAACAGCTTGTCGAGATGGGCCCGGTTCATCAGCTCTCCCCGCAGGAGCCGGCTGTACGAGACCCATTCAGAATGACGCGAACAGGGCTTTTCTCCGCCACCTTCCCCAAAACACGCAGGAATTTCGCGAGGAAGGATGAAGGTGGACAGAAACCCCTACACGGAGCGGGTGGGGGGACTCAGGGCAGCAGCGCGGTGGCCAGCGGGTGGACCGTCTCCTCGATCTCGTCGGCCACCCGGCTGAAGCACTGGTCGCCCCGGCCCCACGGGTCGTCGAGGTCGTCGCCGGGCAGCGGTGCCGCGCCCTGCCGGGCCGCCTCCGCCGCCGCCACCAGGGCCACCCCGCGGGCGTACACCGCGTCCGGGGTGGCCGCGGCCGGAGGCAGGACGGACGCGTCCACCCCACCCAGCAGCCGGCCGAACTCCCCCAGCACGAAGGTGCGCGCGGCAGCGTCCGGGCGCAGCGCCACCACGTACTCCTGCTGGTCGGCGGTGGCGGTGAGGACCAGATCGGCGGCGTCGATCAGGTCGGAGCGGAGCTTGCGGGCGGCGAAGCCGGCCACGTCGCCGCCGCGGGAGATCACCTGCCGGGCCGCCGGCGGGTTCATCTCCTCGCCGGCGTGCCAGCCGCCGGTGCCGGCGCTGTGGCTGTGCAGCAGCTCGTCGGAGCGCTCCGGGTCGGCACCGAGCCGGCCCAGCCGCTCGCGGACGGCGAGCACCAGCAGCCGCTCCGCCATCGGCGACCGGCAGATGTTGCCCATGCAGACGTGCAGGACGGTAAACGGGGGCACTCAGAACCCCCGCTCGTCGAGCATGTCCGGCACCACGTCGCGCAGCTTCTCCAGCGACACGGCGCCCTGGCGCAGCACCCGGGGCACCTCGCCGGTGAGGTCGACGACGGTGCTCGGCACCGGGTCCAGGGCCGGGCCCGCCTCCAGATAGGCCCGCACGCCGTAGCCGAGCTGGTCGCGGGCCTCCTCGGCGGTGAGCGCGGCCGGCTGGCCGACCTTGTTGGCCGAAGCCACCGCCATCGGGCCGGTCTCCCGCAGCACCTCGAGGGCCACCGGGTGCAGCGGCATGCGTACGGCCACCGTGCCGCTGCTGTCGCCCAGGTCCCAGGACAGGCTCGGCGAGTGCTCCACCACGATGGTCAGCGCGCCCGGCCAGAACGCCTCGACCAGGTCGCGCGCCGCGCGCGGCAGCGAGAAGACCAGGCCGTCGAGGGTGTGCCGGGAGCCGATCAGCACCGGGGGCGCCTGCCGGGCGCCGCCCTTGGCGTCGGCGAGCGCCTTCACCGCGTACGGGGTGAAGGCGTCGGCGCCGATGCCGTAGACCGTATCGGTCGGCAGGACGACGAGTTCCCCGTTCTTGACCGCCTCGATGGCAGCGGCGATGCCGCGGTCCCGGTCGGCGAGCGACCGACAGTCGTAGAGCATCACGAGGAGCCAGTCTGCCACGCCGCGTCGGGCTCGGCGTGCTGGCCGTCCGCGCGGCGGGACGCGGTGGCGAACCGGGGCCGGCCGACCAGGTCCCGATGCTCCTCGACCCGCTCGTACCGGCCGTCCGCGGCGAGCAGCGCCGGCACCGCCGCGCCGTGGGTGTCGTCGTGCTCCACGCCGAGCGCGCCGCCGGGCCGGAGCAGCGCGGCGGCCCGGGCGACCACCGGCCGGATCACGTCCAGCCCGTCCGCGCCGCCGAAGACCGCCTCGTCCGGGTCGTACCCGGCTACCTCCGGGGACACGGCCACCGACCGCGGCACGTACGGCGGGTTGCAGAGCAGCACGTCGACCCGGCCCACCAGGTCGGCGAGGAGCTGCGGGTCGATGACGTCGGCGGCCACCACCTCGATCGGGGTGTCCCCGGCGGCGGCCCGGTCGGCGGCGTTCCGGCGCAGCCAGGCCAGCGCCGCCGGGGACCGCTCCACCGCCACCACCCGGGCCTGCGGCAGCTCCTGGGCCACCGCCAGGGCGATCGCGCCGGAGCCGCTGCACAGGTCCACCACCAGCGGCGAGCGGCGATCCCGGCCCTGGGCCACGCCCCAGCCGGCGAGCAACTCGGTCTCCGGCCGCGGTACGAAGACCCCGGGGCCGACCGCCAGCTCCAGGTGCCGGAACCCGGCGGTGCCGGTGAGGTGCTGGAGGGGTTCCCGGGCCACCCGGCGCGCCACCAGCGCGTCGAACCGGTCCCGTTGCCCGGGGGTGAGGCCCTCGGCCAGGGCCAGCCGGCCGCGCGGCACGTCCAGCACGTACGCGGCCAGCTGCTCGGCCTCCGCCCGGGGCGCCTCGACCCCCGCCGCCGCGAGGGTTCGGGCCGCCCGGGCGACCGCCGACGAAGGCCGCTCGCGTTCCGTCCCTTCGGACGGGTGTTGCGGGAGGTGGGTCACGACATAATCATGAAGCGTCGCGGGTCACATCACGAGCGGGTGCGTTCGGGCGCACACCACAGGGAGGTTTCGAGTGGGCTGGCTCGACCGGGTCGACGACCAGGTTGACGCCCTCCGGCGCGCCCGGGCGTTGCAGGAGGCGAGCCGCTCGGCGGAGGCGGTCGTCCTGCTCGACCGGGTCGTCCGCACCACGAACGATCCCTGCGCCCGCGCGGACGCGCTGGTCCAGCGCCTCTGTGCGGTGATCAATCTCGGTCGGACGGCGGAATACACCCGAGCCATCGAGGACGCCTCCGCCGCCGTCCGGGACCTCGCCGAGCCGTACCTGCACGGGCACCTCAACGCCCTGGCGGCGCTCGCCGCGCACCACCAGGGGGCGCTGGACCGTTGCGTCACCCACCTGGTCAAGGCCTCCCGCTGGCTGACCGCCGACGACGACCCGGACCGGGACACCGCCTGGGGCTGGCACGACCTGGCGATGGCCTACTCCTACCTCAGCTTCCACGGGCACGCCCTCGGCGCGATCGAGCGCGCCCGTCAGGTGGGGCTCGCCGCCGGCATCCCCGAGGAGACCTTCGCCGCCCCGGGCATCCGGCTGCGCAACGCGGTGGCCCTGGACCACACCGGCGACAGCGACGGCTGCCTGCGGGTGCTGCGCGACGTGGCCGGGGACTTCAACCGCTTCCTGCACAGCGGTCGGGCCGGCAACCTCCGGCCGAGCAGCCTGGCCGCGTACGGTTACGCCGTCGCCCGGCGGGCCGCCCTAGGCGACCAACTGGATCCCGGCGGCGACGCCGACCCCGACCGGCTGCTCGGGCACGGCGGCGACAGTGCCCGCGCGCGGGACATGCGCCAGCTCGGCCAGGTCTGCCTGGCCATCGCCGACGGCCGCCCGATCGAGGCGGTGACCCGGCTGGACACCTCCCGGGTCTCCGTCGAGACGCTGGGCGCGGCCGAGCCGCCCCGGCTGCGCAGCATCGCGCTGGCCCGGGCCGGCGACCACGCCGCCGCGCACCGGGCCGACCGGTACGCGTTCCGGCTGGCCGCGCAGCGCAACGACCGGCTGCGGGACGTCTACATCGAGGGCATCGCCGCCCGGATCGACCACGAAGAGGTGCGCCGCGAGGCCGCCCGGTACGAGGGCGAGGCGCTCACCGACCCACTCACCGGGCTGCCCAACCGGCGCCGGCTGGAGCGCTACATCGGCGCCGTGGTGTCCCGGGGCGAGCGGGTGGTGATCGGCGTCTGCGACCTGGACGGCTTCAAGGCGGTGAACACCCGGCACGGCCACCACTCCGGGGACCTGGTGCTGCAACGGATCGCCGGGGTGATCAACCGGGTGATGCGCCGTGGGGACTTCGTGGCCCGGTACGGCGGGGACGAGTTCGTCGTGGTGCTGCCCGAGGCGGGCATGTCCGAGGCGGCCGAGGTGGCCCGCCGCATCCAGGCGGCCGTCCGCACCGAGGACTGGGAGTCCCTGGTCCCCGGCACCCCGGTCGGGGTGAGCATCGGCTTCGCCGAGGTGAGCGGGGGCTCCGGGGCGAGCGTCCGGGAGGCGCTGGGCGCCGCGTTCGAGCTGGCCGACCGGGAGATGCTGCGCGCCAAGGACCGCCTCCGCGCCTCCTGACCCCACCCGCCCGCGCGGGCCGTGCGCCCGCGCCGGGCCCGTGGGGCCTAGTTCACGGAAGGAGTGGCCATCCGGCGCGGAATGGCCACTCCTTCCGTGAAACTGGCCCCAAGTCCGGGCGGCGCGGGCGAGCAGGGCGTCAGCGGCGGGTCAGTTCGGTTTCGCCGGCCAGGCGGGCGGCGCGGTCGGCCTCGGTGAGGGCGTCCAGGACCCCGTCCAGCTCACCGGCCAGGGCGAGATCCAGGTTGTACGCGGTGTAGCCGATCCGGTGATCGGTGATCCGGTTCTGCGGGAAGTTGTAGGTGCGGATCCGCTCCGACCGGTCCACGGTGCGGACCTGCGCCTTCCGGGCGTCCGAGGCGGCCGCGTCGGCCTGCTCCTGGGCGGCGGCGAGCAGCCGGGCGCGCAGGATGCGCATCGCCTGCTCCCGGTTCTGCAGCTGCGACTTCTCGTTCTGGCAGGAGACCACGATCCCGGTGGGCACGTGGGTGATCCGGACCGCCGAGTCGGTGGTGTTGACCGACTGGCCGCCGGGCCCGGACGAGCGGAACACGTCGATCCGCAGGTCGTTCGGGTCGATGGTGAGGTCGACCTCCTCGGCCTCCGGCAGCACCAGCACGCCGGCCGCGCTGGTGTGGATCCGGCCCTGCGACTCGGTGACCGGGACGCGCTGCACCCGGTGCACGCCGCCCTCCCACTTGAGCCGGGACCAGACGCCGTTGCCCCCCTCGGGCACGCCCTTGGTCTTGATCGCCAGGGAGACGTCCTTCACGCCGCCGAGGTCGGAGTCCTGCGAGTCGATCACCTCGGTGACCCAGCCGTGCCGCTCGGCGTACCGGGTGTACATCCGGAGCAGGTCGCCGGCGAAGAGGGCCGACTCCTCGCCGCCCTCCCCCGCCTTGATCTCGACGATGACGTCCTTGGCGTCGTGCGGGTCCCGAGGGATCAGCAGCTCCGCCAGCCTCTCCTCGAGCGCCGGCAGGGACGCGGCGATCGCCTCGGCCTCGGCGGCGAACGCCGGCTCCTCGGCGGCCAGCTCGCGGGCGGCGGCCAGGTCGGCCCGGGCCTGCTCCAGCTCGCCGGCGGCCTTGTGCAGCGGGACCAGCTCCGCGTAGCGCCGGCCGACCCGCCGGGCGGTGCCCTGGTCGGCGTGGATCGCGGGGTCGGCCAGCCGCTTCTCCAACTCGGCGTACTCGTCGAGGAGGGCGGCCAGGCGCTCACTGCTCATGCTGCGGATGCTCCTTGGACGACCGGATGGGGACAGGGACAAGCGGGCGGAAACGGACGAACGCCCGCGCCCGGCACGGAGCCGGACACGGGCGTCGTCGGAGCAGCTACTTGGCCTTCTTGGCCTGAACCTTGGCGTACTTCTGCTGGAACTTGGCGACCCGACCGGCGGTGTCGAGGACGCGCTGCTTACCGGTGTAGAACGGGTGGCAGGCGCTGCAGGTCTCGACGCTGATCTGACCGCCCTTGGCGGTGCTGCGGGTCGTGAACGTGTTGCCGCAGGAGCAGCGGACCTCGGTGGTCACGTACTCCGGGTGGATGTTGGGCTTCATCTCGCCTCGGTCCTTTCGTGGGTGGTCGCCGGGTCGCCGTCGTCGCTCCCCGCCGTCCGCGAGAGGCTCGGGCGTGAACCGGAACCGGTGGCCGATTGACCAGTGTGCCATGGGCCTCCGCCGACTCGGCGAGCGGGCCGCACCGGTGGTCCGGCAGGCGCAACGCTCACCACCCGGTACGCATTCCCGCGCGGCTCGCGGGCATTCGTGAACCGGTCCGGGGATGGACCGGGACGAACGGGAGGTGCGGGATGTTCTGCCTGATCGCGACCCGTGGGCTGCCCGCCTCCGGCAAGACCACCTTCGCCCGCCGGCTCCAACCCGGCGTGGTCCGGGTCAACCGGGACGACCTGCGCCGGATGATGCACGGCGAGCGGCTCTTCACCCAGTGGGCCGAGGGGCAGGTCACCCGGGCCCAGCGGGCCCAGGTGGAGGCGCTGCTGGCGGCGCGGGTGAGCGTCTGCGTGGACGACACCAACCTCCGCTCGCGCACGTTGCGGGACTGGGCCGAGTTGGCCGAGCGGTTCGGCGCCGCGTTCGAGGTGCACGACTTCACCGACGTGCCGCTGGAGGAGTGCCTGCGCCGGGACGCGGCCCGGCCGGAGGCCGACCGGGTCGGCGAGGCGGCGATCCGCCGGCTGCACGAGCGCTACCTTGCCAACCGGCCGTTACCGCTGCCGGTGCCGACCGCCCGCACCGGCACCCCGGCCCGGGTCCACCCGCCCCACCCCGAGCCGCCCGCGATCGTGCTGGTGGACATCGACGGCACGGTGGCGTTGACCGTCTCCCGCAGCCCGTACGACATGACCCGGGTCGGCGAGGACGCCCCGAACGAGGCGGTGATCGCGGCGGTCCGGGCGATGCACGCGGCCGGGCACGGGGTGGTCTTCTGCTCTGGCCGGGACGCGACCGCACGGCCGGCCACCGAGGCCTGGCTGGACCGGCACGTCAAGGTGCCCTACCTGGCGCTGCACCTGCGGGCGGTCGGCGACCACCGCAAGGACGCCGTGGTCAAGCAGGAGATCTACGAGCGGGAGATCCGGGACCGGTACCGGGTGGTCGGCGTCTTCGACGACCGGCAGCAGGTGGTCCGGATGTGGCGCTCGCTCGGCCTGACCGTCTTCCAGGTGGCCGAGGGCGACTTCTGACCGAGCACCCGCCGACGGGCTCCTCCCCCAGGTCACAGGGCCCGTCGGCGGGTGGCGGCCGGCCTCCGGGGACGCGGACCATGGCCGCGCCCCCGGGGGCGGCTCAGGCGGCGGGCGCCTCCGCCGCCGTCAAGTTGACCGTCGCCTGGGCGGGTACGCCGTTGACGGTGACCGCGAGCACCACCTGACCGCCGGGGCGCAGCGCGGTCAACTGCCCCGTCGCCGGGTCGAACCGGGCCACGTGCCAGGGCTTCACCCCGTCGGCCCCGCCGACGTGCAGGTTCGGCGACCCGGACCAGTCGGCGCTGACCGGTGCGGCGACCGGGACGGTACGGCCGCCGGGCTGGGTGAGCGTGGCCGTGACGGTCGCCGGGGCGCCCACCGCGACGCTGGCCGGAGCCGCCAGGGCGAGCCGGTCGACGTGGGCGTGGAACTCCGCCTCGACCCAGCGCGGCCCCTCGGCCAGCGGGTCACGCCGGGCCCGCTCCGCCTCCTGCGGGGTTACCGGGTCGACGCCGAACTCGGTCCAGCCGGTGAAGCCGCCGAGCTGCGGTGGAGTGGACGGGTTCTTGCCCGAGTTGCCGTTGATCACGTACGGGACGCCGTCCACCCGCTCGGCGTGGAACGTGCCGACGTGCCCGTTGACCAGGAGCGCGCCCTTGCCCGTGCGGTGCTGGAAGTCGGCCAGCCACTGCTCCACCAGGGCGGCCTCCTTCCGGTCGCCGAGCTGGCTGGCCTTGGCCGGGCTGGGGTCGCGGGGCGGGTGGTGGAAGAACACCGCGACCGAGCCGACGGCCGGGTCGGCGGCGGCCCGGTCCAGCGTGTCCCGCAGCAGCTTCACCTGGTCGAAGCCGCCGCCGCGCAGCGAGCCGCTGGCGGTGTTCAGCGTGACGAACCGGGTGCCCTCGTGGTCGAAGACCCGCGAGGTGTCGCCGAAGACGGCCTTGAAGTTGTCGATCGGGGCGCCCATGATCTCGTGATTGCCCGGGACGTAGTAGTAGGGCAGCTCGCCGCCCAGTTCCTCGTCGAGGATCCGCTTGGCCAGCGCGAAGTCCGCCGGGTACGCGGTGTCCACGAGGTCGCCGTCGATGATCACGAAGTCGGGCTTCGCCGCCTTGATCTCGCGGAGCGTACGGCGGGCCTGGGCGACCAGGTCACTGTCCGGGTCGGCGGCGACGAACTGGGCGTCGGACATCACCGCGAAGCGCCAGGGCGCGCCGTCCACCGTGCCGTCGCGCAGCACCACCCGGTCGGTCAGCGGTGACTCGGCCGGCGCGTCCAGGGTGGGTGGCACCTTGGCCACCAGGTCGTCGATGACCACCTCGCTCCGGTACTGCTTGGCCGGGTCCGTCTCCGCCACGTAGAACCGGCGCACCCGGACCGGATACTGCACGCCCGGCGGGACGGCGAACTCGACGTACCGCCACCCGGTCCAGGTGACGTACGGGCCGCGGAGCACGAACTGGGTGTCCTGGGCGTCGTGCAGGTGCAGGCTGGGCCACTCCCCGGCGCCGTTGCCCTTGATCCACATGCCGAAGGCCTGCGGCTGGCCGGGCACCGGGATCCAGGCCGGCGGGTCGGCGTACGCGGCGCGGGTGCCGGTGGACTGGCTGAAGTCGTACGACAGCTTCAGGCCGGTGCCGGTGTGGCCCGGCGCCGGCGCGACCGACCCGCTGGCCCGGGCCTGGCTGAACTTCCAGGAGGCGGCGTCGTCGAAGCCGGCCACCGGCGCGTCGGCCAGCCCGACGGTCACCGGCAGCACGGTGGTCCGCGCTCCGACGTGGACGGTGACCAGGGCGGAACCGGTGTCGCTGAGCGCCTTGACGGAGAGGTTGCCGTCGCCGGTCGGGGTGACCGCGAGGAGGTCGTGGTCGTAGTCCAGGCGCAGGTCGGCCGGCTCGATCGGCGCGGTGTTGCCCTCGGCGTCGTAGCCGACCACGCCGAACAGGCCGGTGTCACCCTGCCGGTTGAGGCCAAGCCGGTCCACGGTTGAGTCGATCCGCTCCAGGGGACCGAGCACGGTCAGGTCGAGGGTGCCCCGGGCCGCCTCGTGCCAGGCGGTGACGGTGCTGCGGCCGGGCCGACCGGCCCGGAACACGCCCTCGTCGTCGACCGTGCCCTGGGCGGCCGGGTTGGCCCGCCACTGCGGCGCGCCGGCCGCCGGCCCGTACGTCTCGTCGTAGCCGGCCGCGGTGAGCCGGCGGGTGAGCCCGGGGAAAACCCGGTCCGGCCGCCCGCCGCGGACCGGGGCGACCCCCGGCGCGGCGGTCGGGTCGCTCGCCGTCTCCAGCCAGTACCCGGTGAGCCGGCCGCTGCCCGGCGGGGCGTAGATGGCCAGGCCGTTCGGCACCGGCCGCTCGCTGCCGTCCGAGGGGCTGTTCTCCACCTGCACGGTGGCCGCGCCGGGCTCGCGGGCCAGCAGGGTCGAGGAGCCGCCGCCGTCGAGGTTCAGCGCGGTCCACGCGCCGAGCTCGCGCATCATCCGGCCCAGCTCGGTCTGCGTGACGCCCCGGCTGTCCACCTGCCGGCCGTCCACGGTCAGCATGATCATCCTGCGCCCGTCGGCGGAGAAGCCGACCGAGGTACGCGGGGCCAGGCTCTGGTCGGCGATCTGCTGCACCACGCCATCCCGGATCAGCACGTTGCCGCCGCCGACCGCGGCGCGCAGGCTGCTCCCGTCGGAGGCCTTCGGCCGCCAGCTCAGGTCGACCGGATCGCCCGGCCGCAGCACCGCGAGCGCGTCCGCGCCCGCCTCCCGGCCCAGCAGCACGGTGGTGCCGGCCGGGATCGGGCCCTCGCCCGCCGCGGTGGCCACGGCGGCCACCTTGCCGCCGGTCACCGTCACCTCGACCACCCGGGCGGCGCCCTCCACCGGGCGCTTGCGGGAGTACGTCCCCCAGAGCGGGGTGAAGACGCCGACGCCGTCGCGCTGCACCATGTTGTTGAACTGGGTCAGCGGCACCGACCCGGCCGGCAGGGTGGCGCTGCCCTCGAAGCCGACCTGGATCACCCGGCCCAGCCCCTCGGCGCTGATCGCGGCGGCGTTGGTGTGCCCGGCGATCGGCGACTGGACCAGTTCACCGAAGCGGATGCCGATGCCCTGCGCGGCACCGGAGTTGTTGATGTCGAAAAAGTCGCCGTTGACCGCGGCCACCGCCCGGGAACGGTCCACCGCGGCGCGCAGCGGCTCGTCCCGGGTCACCGCACCGGAGTTGACGTAGTCCACGGTGACGCCGCCGGACAGGTCGGCGGTGAGCGCGTCGGCGCGCAGCCAGCCGTCGGCGTCGTACCGGTCGAAGGAGGTCAGGTCGAGTCCGGGGGCGACCGGACGGGTGGTCTTCGCGGTCTCCAGGCCGCCGGCCGGTTCCAGGCCGGGGGCGTCGCCGGCGAGGGCGACGGCGGAGTCAGGGCGGGAGGAGGCGGCCGGGGCGTCCTCGGCCGCGGTGTGCGGCTCGCCTGCGGGCGCCGCGACCCCGGGTGGGACGGGACCGGCCAGGGTGAGCAGCGGCGTCAGCAGCAGGACGCCGGCGAGACGGGCAGATCGACTGCGGATACGCATGGACGACAGTCAACCGGAAACTGAATAGAAGTTTCAATACCTCTAGGCTTAACCGTAGAAAAACTTCAAGCCGGCTGTTCGGTGCGAGATCTCCCCGCTGATCGTGGCCCGCTTCGCGCCCGGCCCGGAACGCGGAAGAGGGGCACGACCCGCAGGCCGTACCCCTCTTCGCTCCGCCCCTGGCGGGATCACTCGCCCGGCGTGGACTTCGCGATCTGCATCAGGAACTCGATGTTCGTCCGGGACTGCTTGAGCCGGTCCAGCAGGAGGTCGAGCGCCGCCTGCGAGTCCAGCGAGTGCAGCACCTTCCGGAGCTTGTGGACGATCGCCAGCTCCTCCGGCGCGAGCAGGACCTCCTCCTTGCGCGTACCGGAGGGGTTGATGTCGATCGCCGGGAAGACCCGCTTGTCGGCGATCTTCCGGTCCAGCTTGAGCTCGGCGTTGCCGGTGCCCTTGAACTCCTCGAAGATGACCGTGTCGGCCATCGACCCGGTCTCCACCAGCGCGGTGGCGAGGATGGTCAGGGAGCCGCCGTTCTCGATGTTCCGCGCCGCACCCAGGAAGCGCTTCGGCGGGTAGAGCGCGGTGGAGTCGATACCACCCGACATGATCCGGCCGCTGGCCGGCGCCGCCAGGTTGTACGACCGACCGAGCCGGGTCACCGAGTCGAGCAGCACGACCACGTCGTGCCCCAGCTCGACCAGGCGCTTCGCCCGCTCGATCGCCAGCTCCGCCACCGTGGTGTGGTCCTGCGGCGGACGGTCGAACGTGGCCGCGATGACCTCGCCCTTCACCGACCGCTGCATGTCGGTGACCTCTTCCGGCCGCTCGTCGACCAGCACCACCATCAGGTGGCACTCCGGGTTGTTGCGGGTGATCGCGTTCGCGATCGCCTGCAGCACCATCGTCTTACCGGCCTTCGGCGGCGAGACGATCAACGCCCGCTGACCCTTGCCGATCGGCATCACCAGGTCGATCACCCGGGTGGTCAGGATGTGCGGCTCGGTCTCCAGCCGCAGCCGCTCCTGCGGGTACAGCGGAGTGAGCTTGTAGAACTCCGGCCGGCGCTTCGCCTCGTCCGGCTCCATCCCGTTGATGGTGTCCAGCCGGACCAGTGGGTTGTACTTGTCGCGCCGCTGCTCGCCGTCCCGCGCGGCCCGCACGGCGCCGGTGATGGCGTCACCGCGGCGCAGGCCGTACTTCTTGATCTGGGACATCGAGACGTACACGTCGTTCGGGCCGGCCAGGTAGCCGGTGGTCCGGACGAAGGCGTAGTTGTCGAGCACGTCGATGATGCCGGCGACCGGGACGAGCACATCGTCCTCGCCGACCTGCGGCTCGCGGCCGCCGCCCTCGCCGCCCTCGGCCCGCTCACCGCGGCCCCGCCGGCGGTCACGGAACCGGCTGCGCCGGCCGCGCCGGCCGCCGCCCTCGCCGTCCTCGTCGCCGTCGTTGTCGCGCTCAGCGCGCTCGGCGCGCTGGCCACGGTCGTTGCGCTCGCCACGCTCGGCCCGCTCGCCCCGCTCGGCACGCTCGCCGCGCTCGGCACGCTCGCCGCGCTCAGCCCGCTCGGCCCGCTCGCCACGCTCGGCACGCTCAGTGCGCTCGCCCCGCTCGGCACGCTCAGTGCGCTCGCCCCGCTCGGCACGCTCGGTGCGCTCTGCCCGCTCGGCGCCACGCTCCCGGCCGCGGCTCTCGCCGCGCTCGGCCCGCTCACCGGTCTCGGCCGGGGCCTCCTCGGCACGCGGCTCGGCCGGACGCGCCTCGGCGGTCGCGGCGGCCCGGCCACGCCGGCTCCGGGTACGACCCTCGGTCACCTCGGCGGCCGGCGCCTGCTCGGCCGGGCGGCGCTCGGTCTCGGCCCGCTCCTCACGGACCTCGGCGTGCACCTCTTCCCGGGCCGGAGCGGCCGCGGCCGCGACCTCGGCCCGCGGTCGAGGGGTGCCGGCGGCGGCGCCGCCCTGCCGCTCGGTGATCGCGCTGATCAGCTCGCCCTTGCGCATGCGAGCCGTACCGGAGATGCCGAGCGACGCGGCCAGGCTCTGAAGCTCAGGCAGCAGCATCGCCGACAGGCCGGTACCGCTGCGCCGACGGCGCGTGGGAGCGGCGGCGGTGGCATCGCCAGCGACGTTGGAAACATCCGACGTCACGTCGGTGGTGTCGCTCAATGGATTCCTTCCCTCGATAGGCCGGGGCTGCCCGGAGTCGAAACCAGGTGGCCGGGCGGCCTCGGTGCACCCGCCTCGCATGGACGCGTCGCGGGAGTCTGTGACACAGCAGCCGGTCGGTTTCCCGACTCACCAGCGTCGGTGAGCAGGTCTCGCCGTCTGCGGCGACCTGTGGAAACTGCGGTGCGGCGTAGGCCTTTGGCAGGGGTGACGGGCTGACCGCCGAGAGCTTCGGGGGTGCGCCGCCCCGCAGGAGATCGCGTGCTTCGCGGCTGTGCTGAGTCTAGAGCGTAATCAACTCTTCCGACCTGCGGCAACAGGGTCCCGCTCGGCGTGTCCAAGTCTACCCCGGCTGACCCGGGCACCGCTGACATCTATGGGCAACTCCCAGCGCTGCCAATCTGTTCCCGCGTCGAACCCCGCCGGCACCTCGGTCAACGCCAGGACGGTCGGGCCCGCCCCACTGACCACAGCGGCCACATCCGCCTCACGCAGGGCGGCGACCAGGGCTGCCGTCCCCGGCATCCCCTCGGCGCGGTAGTCCTGGTGCAGCCGGTCGACCGTGGCCGGCAGCAGCAGCGCCGGATCGGTGGTCAGCGCGTGCACCAGCAGGGCCGCGCGTCCGGCGGTCAGGGCCGCGTCGGCGTGCGGCACGGTGGTCGGCAGCGCGGCCCGGGCGACGGCGGTCAGGCCGCGCTCGCCGGGCACGAAGACGGTCGGGCGGACGCCCTCCGCCACGGGCAGCGACACCGCCCGGGCACCGGCCGGCTCGGTCCAGGCGACGGTGAAGCCACCGAGCAGGCAGGGCGCGACGTTGTCGGGGTGGCCCTCGATCTCGGCGGCCAGCCGGAGCGCGGCGACGTCGTCCAGCAGCGCCGCGCCGTCGTCGGCCAGCGCCCGGGCCAGCAGCACCCCGGCGACGATGGCCGCCGAGGACGAACCGAGGCCCCGGGCCTGCGGGATCCGGTTGACGCACTCCAGGGCCAGCCCCGGCGGCTGCGTGCCCAGCACGTCGAAGGTGGCCCGCATGGCCACCACCACCAGGTGCTGGTCGCCGTCCGGCAGCTCGCCGGCGCCCTCGCCGGTCACCGCAACCCGGACCCCACCGGCGGTCACCTCGGCCGCCACGTCGTCGTACAGCCCCAGGGCCAGCCCGAGCGAGTCGAAGCCCGGCCCCAGGTTCGCGCTGGTCGCGGGCACCCGGACCCGCACGGGACCGGAGGCGAGAGTCATCGGCACCGGCTCATGCTAGGACCCGACACCGACAGCCCGCCGATTCGCCCGGACCGTGGGATGCGTGCCCACGCGCTCGGCGAAGCCCGCGTCGGTCGTGGGCGCCTCGCAGCCCCGATGGCGGGTGGGCGACGCCGCCGCGCGCACCGTGCGGGCCGGCGCGGGTCAGGACGCCCGGCTGGCACAGGGCTCCTCCGCCGGATCGGTGAGCGAGAGCCGCCGGGTGGCCAGCCGCCAGCCCAGCGCGTAGACCACGGTGACCAGACCGCAGCCGGCCAGCACGCTCCGCTCGCTCACCGTGTCGACCACCAGGGCGACGGCCAGCTGGCTGACCGAGATGGCCAGCGTCGCCAGCATCATGTCGGTGGCGAAGACCCGCCCCCGCAGGTGGTCCGGCACCTCGCCCTGCAGGGCGTAGTTGGACAGCACCCAGTTGCTGCCGCCGCCGAGGTGGGCCAGGAAGACCAACACCAGCACCAGCGGGAACCAGGCGACCACCGACACCCCGAGGTAGGCCAGGCCGTAGAGGGACATGGACAGCGCCAGGCCGGTGAGCAGCCAGGCCCGGTTGGCGAGCACCCGGCGCATCAGGATCGGGCCGACCAGCGCCCCGGCGCCCCGGGCGGCGAAGAGCAGTCCGGTGCCGACCGCCCCGACCCCGTACACCCCGGCGAGCAGCGGGAAGACGGTCAGCACGCCGTTGCCCAGGCCGACCGCCGACTTGACGGTGACCAGGCCGAGCACGCGCGGCTGGTGCGCGATGTAGCGCAGCGCCTCGCGGATCGCCGCCCAGGTGCGGGTGGGTGCCAGCGCCGGGTCGCGGGGGGCCTGCAGCGGCCGGCGGATCAGCGCGGCCAGGCCCGCCGCCACCACCAGGCTCCCCGCCGCCACCCAGAAGCTGACGTACGCGCCGGCGGCCGCGCTGAGCATGCCCCCGAGCGAGGCGCCGACGACCGTCATGGTGCCCCAGGCGGAGCCGGCCACGGCGTTGCCAGCGGCCAGGTCCGCCGGGTCGAGCACGTTGGGCAGGGCGGCCTGGGCGGCCGGCGAGTAGAACGCCTTCGCCACCGCCACGGCCGCGATCGCCACCAGGGCCAGCCAGGCCGTCCGGGAGCTGCGGACGCCGAGCAGCAGCAGGACCCCGGCCAGCGCGGCGAGGTTGGCCGCGATCATGGTCTTCCGCCGGTCGAACCGGTCGGCGATGGTGCCGGTGTACGGCAGCAGCAGCGCCAGCGTGCCGGTGTCCACGGCGAGCACCAGCGCCCCCCACACCCCGCTGCCGGTCAGCTTCGGCAGGAGCACCAGCAGCGGCACCATGACGAACCAGTCGGCGCCGAACACCACCAGCTCGGCGAGGAAGAGGTTGCGGAAGTCGCGATTGCGGACCAGGACCGAGACGGTGGGTGACACGCCGGCACACTACCGGGCCGGTCAGACCACGGCGGCGTGGCGGAGCATCTGGGAGACGGTCACGAAGGTGTAGCCGCGGGCCCGCAGCCCGGTGATCATGTCGGGCAGGCCGCGCAGCGCGACCAGCCGCCGCTCCGTGCCCACGTCATGGCCGAGCAGGATGGTGCCGGGCTGCACGTCGGCGACGATTCGCCGGGCGTGCCCGGCCGGGTCGTCGGGAAACTCACCCTCGACCATCTGCAACGTCCACAGCACCAGCCGGTAGTCCAGCCGAGCGGCGGCGTGCAGCACCGCCCCACCCAGGTGCCCCCAGGGCGGGCGGATCAGGCGGGGCGCGACCCCGGTGGCCTCGGTGATGGCCTCGTGGCTGCGCCGGAGGTCGTCGTACGCGGCGTGGGCGTCCATCCGGGCCAGGTCGTGGTGGGCCCAACTGTGATTGCCCACCTCGTGCCGCCCCAGCCGGCCCCGGACCAGGGCGGCGTGCTCCCGGGCCCGGACACCGACCAGGAAGAAGGTGGCCGGGACGGCGTACTTATCCAGGGTGTCCAGCACCATCGGCGTCCACTGTGGCAGCGGCCCGTCGTCGAAGGTGAGGGCGAGCAGGCGCTCCGTGGTGCGTACGCCCCAGACGACCTCGACCGTGCCCGAGCCGACCTCCTGGTGGCGGCTGCCCACGGTGGCACTGGCCGGCCCGCCGGCGATCGGGAGCCGGCGGTCGGCGATCCAGGTGCTCTGCGAGGTCGCGGCGGCGCCCAGCGCGGCACCCCCGGCCAGCAGCGCGGTGCGACGCAGCACCGCCCGCCTGTCCCACCGGCCCACGCCGTCCGCCATGGCCCCGCCCCCGCTCCGGCCGGCCATCCGCGACAGCGAGCCGACGACGCGCAGTAGGTGTCAACTCACCCACGGTACAGCCTGGCGTCGCCGTCCACGGTCCCCTCGCGCCGCCGTCCGCCACGAAGCGCCCGCTTCCCCGAAAAGAGTGGTCCCTCCTCCCTCCGCCCGGGGATGCTGGAGGGCCCTTTTCGCGGAAAGAGTGGCCAGCCGAGGCGGAATGGCCACTCTTTCCGGGCATTTGCCCGCAACCCGCCGGGGCGGCGGTGGCGGGTGGGGGTCAGTCGGCTGGTGGGAGGGGGGAACGCCGGCTCTTCGGGAGCCGGAGCACCTCGAACTGGTCCGTACCGTCGAGCAGCGCGGCCGAGGGGGCCGGCCGGGCCGGCGCCGGTGCGGCGGGCTCGACCGGCGGCTCGCCACCGCCGACGGTCGCCGGGACCGGCACCGGTGCGCCCCGGCGGCGGGCCCGAAGTGCACGCAGCGACTCCTTGGCGCGTTCCACCATGGTGTAGAGGGTCGGCACCAGGATCAGCGTCAGCAGCGTCGAGCTGATCAGGCCGCCGATCACCACGACCGCCAGCGGCCGGGAGATGAAGCCACCCTCGCCGGTGAGGCCGAAGGCCATCGGGAGCAGCGCGAACACCGTGGCGACCGCGGTCATCAGGATCGGGCGCAGCCGCCGGCGGCCGCCCTCGACCACCGCCTCGGTCACGCCCATCCCCCGGGCCCGGTACTGGTTGATCAGGTCGAGCAGCACGATCGCGTTGGTCACCACGATGCCGACCAGCATGAGCACGCCGATCAGCGCCGGTACGCCCAGCGGCGTCCCGGTGGCCAGCAGCAGCGCGATCGCCCCGGTGGCCGCGAACGGGACGGAGACCAGCAGGATCAGCGCCTGGGTCAGGCTGCGGAACGTACCGACCATGATCAGAAAGACGATCGCGATCGCGGCCAGCACGGCCAGCCCCAGGTCGGCGAAGGCGTCCTTCTGGTCGGCGCTCACCCCGCCGATGGCGAACGTCGCCCCCGGCACCTCCAGCGCGTCCAGCCGTTTCTGCAACTCCTGGGTGGTGGCGCCGAGGTCCGAGCCGGTTGCCGTGCCGGTGACCGAGACGCTCCGCTCGCCGTCGATCCGGGTCACCTGCTGCGGGCCCTCGACCTGGTTGACGTCGGCGATGTCGTCCAGCTTGACCGGGCCCACCGGCAGCGCCCGCAGGTCCGCCACGCTCAGCGGCGGCCGGGTCCCGGTGCTGAGCACCACGTTCAGCGGCCGGCCGTCCAGCGTGACCTGGCCCAGCGGGGCACCCCGGTACGCCTGCGCGACGAGCTGACCGACGGCCGCCTCGGTGAGCCCGGCCCGCGCCGCGGCGACCCGGTCCACGGTCACCTCGACCCGGGGCACCCGGGCGGCGAGGCCGGTGGCGACGTCGTCGACACCCGGCGTACCGGCCATCGCGTCCCGGACGGCCTCGGCGGCCCGGGTCAGGGTCTCCTGATCGGCGGCCTGCACGACCACCTCGAGCTGGCTGGCGGAGGCGCCGCTCTGTCCGGCGCCGAAGCTCAGCTCACCCACCTCCGGGCCGAGGGCGTCGAACTCCTCGCGGAGCGTGCGCCGGACCTTCGCGGCGTCGGTGTCCTCGGTGAGCGCCACCGAGTAGGAGGCGGTGTTGTTGCCACCGCCACCCGCCCACGGACTGTCCGTGCCGCCCGCGCTGACCTGGTATGTCTTCACCCCCGGCGTACCCCGGAGCACCTCCTCGACCCGCGCGGCGGCCTGGTCGGTGCCGGTCAGCCCGGTGCCCGCCGGCAGCTCCTGCCGGATGGCCAGTATGTCCTGGCCGGAGTCGTCCAGGAAGTTGGTCTCCAGCTTCTGGGCCAGGCCGAACGTGCCGAGCAGCACCAGCAGGCCCAGCCCCACGGTGGCCCAGCGGGTGCCCCAGGAGCGGGTGGCGAACCCGATGGCCGGTAGGTACGCCCGCTGCAGCGGGCTGCGCAGCTCCTTCTCCTCGGCCGCCCGCCGGGCTGCGGCGTCGTCCGCCCCGCTGCGGCCCGGCTTCAGGAACCAGTACGCCAGCACCGGGATCACGGTCAGCGAGACCAGCAGCGAGGCGAGCAGGGCCACCGTCACGGTGATCGCGAACGGTGCGAAGAGCTGCCCGACGAAGCCGCCCACCAGCGCGATCGGCGCGAAGACGGCGACCGTGGTGAGCGTCGAGGCGGTCACCGCGCCGGCCACCTCGCGGACCGCACCGAGGATGGCCTCCCGCTTCGGCTCGCCGTACTCCAGGTGCCGCTTGATGTTCTCGAGCACCACGATGGAGTCGTCGACGACCCGACCGACGGCGATGGTCAGCGCGCCGAGGGTGAGCAGGTTGAGCGAGTGGTCGCCGGCCAAGAGCACGATCAGCGCGACCAGCACCGACAGCGGGATGGAGACCGCGGTGACCACGGTGGAGCGGATCGAGAGCAGGAAGACCAGGATCACCACCACCGCCATCAGCAGGCCGAGCAGGCCCTCGGTGGTGAGGCTCTCGATGGACCGCTCGACGAACGGGGCCTGGTCGAAGACCACGGTGAGCGCGGCGCCGGAGGCGGCCGAGAGCGCGTCGAGCCGGTCCCGGATCTCGTGCGAGATCCGCACCGCGTTGCCGTCCGGGGTGGCGGTGACGGCGATGCCGAGACTGGGCTTGCCGTTGGTCCGGGTGAAACCGGTGGCCGGGGCGAGCTGCTGCTCCACCCGGGCCACGTCGCCGAGGCGTACCGGGGCGGCGGGGGCGGTGGTGAGCACGATGCCACGCAGGTCGTCCACGGTCCGGATCGGGGTGCCGACCTGGACCGGCAGCGATCGGCTGCCGTCGGCCACCGCGCCGGCCGGCACCGCGACGCCGTTGGTCTTGAGCGCCTGGCCGATCGCGGTGGGGGCCAGCCGCGCCGCGGCCAGCTTCACCGGGTCGGGGGTGACCAGCACGACCGGGTCGCGGGTGCCGGTCACCGCGACCGTCCGGACCCCGTCCAGTCCCTCCAGCTCGGGTACGACGTTGCGGCGCAGCTGCTCCGCCAGCGCCTGCTCGTCGTCGCCGCCGGTCGCGGCCACCACCACGGCGGGCAGATCGTCGGTGCTGCCGGCGATGACCTGCGGATCCACCCCCTGGGGCAGCTGCCCGTCGATGCGGTTCAACGCGGTCTGCATCTTGTTGACCACGTCGTCCAGATCGGTGCCGAACGCGTACTGCACCTGGACCGTGGTGGAGCCCTCGCGGGAGGTCGAGGTGATCTTCTCCAGCCCCGGGATGCCCTGCAGGCTGTTCTCGATCGGCTCGGTGACCTGGGACTCGACGATCTCCGGCGCGGCGCCCGGGTACGCCGCCACGATGAACGCGGCGGGGAACTCCAGCGACGGCAGGAGCTGCTGCTTCAGCGATGGTACGGCGAACGCCCCGAACGCCGCGGTCACCAGCGCGATGAGGGCGATCAGCCCTCGGTTGGCGAGGCTGAATCTGGCGAGCAGCGACATCGGCGTGGCTCACTCCTGGAATGGGGTCTGCGGGTGCCCAAAGTCTGCCCCACCCCGTCTGTCCACTCCGCACCCACCCACCCCTGCCCATCCCCGCCCCCCCTTCCGTTGATCATGAGGTTAGCGGCGAATGGGAGCGCTCCCCCTGCCGCTAATCTCATGATCGCCAGGCGGGACCGGCAGGGCGGCGGGGCCGGCGGGGCAGGAGGGGGTGGCGGTCAGGCCAGGTCTAGGGAGCGGGCGGCGGACAGGGGGTCGTTGGCGATGGTCACCGGGGCGGGGGCGGTGGAGATGGCCCACTCCGGGTCCTTGAGGCCGTGGCCGGTGACCGTGCAGACCACGGTGGACCCGGCCGGCACCCGGCCCGCGGCGCCCTGCTGGAGCAGACCGGCCACGCTGGCCGCGCTGCCCAGCTCGACGAACACGCCCACCTCGCGGGCCAGCAGCCGGTACGCCGAGAGGATCTCCCGGTCGGTGACCGCCGAGATCAGGCCGCCGGAGGCGTCCCGGGCGTCGACCGCCTTGGTCCAGCTCGCCGGGTTGCCGATCCGGATGGCGGTGGCGATGGTCGAGGGCTCCGGCACCACCTGCCCGGTGACGATGGGGGCGGCACCGGCCGCCTGGAAGCCATACATCTTCGGCGCCTTCGTGGCGTTGCCGGCCGCCACGTCCTCCGAGTAGCCCATCCAGTAGGCGGAGATGTTGCCGGCGTTGCCGACCGGCAGGCAGTGGATGTCCGGCGCGTCGCCCAGCGCCTCGACGATCTCGAACGCGGCGGTCTTCTGCCCGTGCAGCCGGTCGATGTTGACCGAGTTGACCAGGGCGACCGGGTAGTCCTGGGCGAGCTTGCCGGCCAGCGCCAGGCAGTCGTCGAAGTTGCCCTGCACCTGGAGCAGCCTGGCGCCGTGCACCAGCGCCTGGGCCAGCTTGCCCAGCGCGATCTTGCCCTGCGGCACCAGCACCGCGCAGGTGATCCCCGCGCGGGCCGCGTACGCTGCGGCGGAGGCGCTGGTGTTGCCGGTGGAGGCGCAGATGATCGCCTTGTCACCGGCCTCGACGGCCTTGGAGACGGCGACCGTCATGCCCCGGTCCTTGAAGGAGCCGGTGGGGTTGGCCCCCTCCACCTTCAGCCAGACGTCGGCGCCGATCCGGGCGGAGAGCACCGGCGCCGGCAGCAGCGGGGTGTTCCCCTCGTGCAGGGTGACGACCGGGGTGGCGTCGGTGACCGGCAGTCGGTCCCGGTACGTCTCGATCAGACCCCGCCACATGTCGCTCTCCTCGCCTCGACCGCCCCGGCCACATCGGGGCTTCTACCAGCGTGAACCAGCCTTTCGGACCGGCCGCCGGCACACCTGGGGTTAACCATCAGGCGGGACGGGAGCTACGCCCCGCCCTCGACCCGCAGCACGCTGGTCACCGAGCGGACGATCGCCAGCCCACGCAGCTCCCGGACGGTGGCCGCGAGCGCGGCGTCCGGCGCGACGTGGGTGACGATGACCAACTCGGCGTCCGCGCCCCCGCCGGCCGCGCCGCCACTCGCCGGGCCCTGCCGGACGGTGGCGATGGAGACCTCGTGCCCGGCGAACACCCCGGCCACCGCCGCCAGCACACCCGGCCGGTCGGTCACGTCGAGGCTGATGTGGTAGCGGGTGAGCGCCTCCCCCATCGGCCGCACCGACAGGTCGGCGTACGCCGACTCGCTGGGCGCGTGCACCCCGGCGAGGCGGTTGCGGGCCACCGCCACCACGTCGCCGAGCACGGCGCTGGCGGTCGGCGCGCCGCCGGCGCCGCGGCCGTAGAACATCAGCTGCCCGGCCGCCTCCGCCTCGACGAAGACCGCGTTGAACGCGTCGCCGACGCTGGCCAGGGGATGGGTCAGCGGAATCATCGCCGGGTGCACCCGGACACTGACCGTCTCGCGGCCCTGCGCGTCGGAGCCCCGGGCGGCGATGCAGAGCAGCTTGATGGTGCAGCCCATCGCCTTGGCGCTGGCGACGTCGGCGGCGGTCACCTCGGTGATGCCCTCCCGGTGCACGTCGGCCGCGGTGACCCGGGTGTGGAACGCCAGGGAGGCGAGGATGGCGGCCTTGGCGGCGGCGTCGAAGCCCTCCACGTCGGCCGTCGGGTCCGCCTCCGCGTACCCCAGCTCGGTGGCCTCCTCCAGCGCCTCGGCGAAACCGGCGCCGGTGGCGTCCATGGCGGAGAGGATGAAGTTGGTGGTGCCGTTGACGATGCCGGTGACCCGGTTGATCCGGTCCCCGTGCAGCGACTCGCGCAGCGGGCGCAGCAGCGGGATGGCCCCGGCGACGCTCGCCTCGTAGTAGAGGTCGGCGCCGCCCTCGGCGGCGGCGTCGTGCAGCGCGGCGCCGTCCTCGGCGAGCAGCGCCTTGTTGGCCGTGACCACGCTCTTGCCCGCGCGCAGCGCCTCGACGAGCCAGCTCCGGGCCGGCTCGATGCCGCCGACGACCTCCACCACGACGTCCACGTCGTCCCGCTTGATCAGCCCGAGCGGGTCGGTGGTGAACAGGGCGGGGTCGACCGGCAGGTCACCTCGGTCCCGGCCGAGCCGGCGTACGGCGATGCCGGCGATCTCCAGCGGGGCACCGATCCGGGCGGCGAGGTCGGCCGACTGCTCGTGCAGCAGCCGCACCACGTCGCTGCCGACCGTGCCGCAGCCGAGCAGCGCCAAGCGAACGGGTGAGGTCATCCGACATCCAATGCGAGCAGGTCCGCTTCGGTCTCCCGGCGGACGATCAGCCGGGCCCGACCGTCGCGGACGGCGACGACCGGGGGCCGCGGGACATGGTTGTAGTTGCTGGCCATGCTCCGGCAGTACGCCCCGGTGCCGGGCACCGCGACAAGATCTCCGGGCTGCACGTCAGCGGGCAGGAATTCATCCTTCACCACGATGTCCCCGGACTCACAATGCTTTCCCACCACGCGGGCGAGCAGCGGTTCCGCCGCCGAGGCCCGGTTCGCCACCGTCGCCGAGTAGGACGCGTCGTAGAGCGCGGTGCGGATGTTGTCGCTCATCCCGCCGTCCACGCTCACGTAGGCACGATGACCGTCGCCGCCGCCAGTGCCCAGCGGCACGGACTTGACCGTGCCGACCTCGTAGAGGGTGAACACGGCGGGACCGACGATGGCCCGGCCCGGCTCGATGGACAGGTGCGGCACCCGCAGCTTCTCGGCGAAGCACTCGGCGTCGACGATCTTGCGCAGCCGCTTGGCCAGGTCGCTCGGCGCGGCCGGGTCGTCCTGCGTGGTGTACGCGATGCCGAACCCGCCGCCCAGGTCCAGCTCGGGCAGTTCCACCCCGCGGGCGTCGCGGATCTGCGCCTGCAGGCCGAGCACCCGACGGGCGGAGACCTCGAAGCCGCTGGCGTCGAAGATCTGCGACCCGATGTGCGAGTGCAGCCCGCGCAGCTCCAGCACGCCCTCGTCGAGGATCTTGAAGGCGGCCGCCGCAGCCGCCCCGCCGGCTAGCGAGAAGCCGAACTTCTGGTCCTCGTGCGCGGTGGCGATGAACTCGTGGGTGTGCGCCTCCACGCCGACGGTGACCCGGACCAGCACCTTGGGGCGTACCCCACGCTCGCGGGCGAGCGCGGTGAGCCGGTCGATCTCGGCGAACGAGTCGACGATGATCCGGCCCACCCCGGCGTCCACCGCCCGGGTCAGCTCGGCCACCGACTTGTTGTTGCCGTGGAAGCCGATCCGCTCCGCCGGCATCCCCGCCGACAGCGCGGTGGCCAGCTCGCCGCCGGTGCAGACGTCGAGGAAGAGGCCCTCCTCGGCGATCATGCGGACCACTGCCCGGCAGAGGAAGGCCTTGCCGGCGTAGTAGACGTCGGCGTCCGGGAAGGCGTCCCGGAACTCGCGGCAGCGCGAGCGCAGGTCGTCCTCGTCCAGCACGTACACCGCGGTGCCGAACTCGGCGGCCAGCTCGCGGACGTCCAGGCCGGCGACCTCCAGCGCGCCGCCCGCCCCGCGCGCCACGTGGCGCGGCCACAGCTGCGGCACCAGGGCGTTGACGTCGACCGGGGTACGCAGCCAGGCCGGCCCGCGGTTGCCGATGTCGCCGTGCAGGGCACCGGCCTCGTGCGCGCGCATGGGACTACATCCTTTCCGGGGCGGAGACGCCGAGCAGCTGCAGGCCGTTGGCGATGACCACGCGGGTGGCGTCGTTGAGCCAGAGCCGGGCCCGGTGGGTGTCGGTGATCTCCTCCTCGCCCTGCGGGGTGACCCGGCACTGGTCGTAGAACCGGTGGAACGCCGGGGCCACCTCGCGCTCCAGGTAGTGCGCGAGCCGGTGCGGCTGGCGCAGCTCCGCGGCGGTGGCCACCACGGCCGGGAACCCGGCGAGGGCCTTGAGCAGCTCGTGCTCCTTCTCGTGGCTGAGCAGCTCGGGGCGGAAGTCCGCCGCCGCGCCCCGGGTCAACCCCGCCTCGGCGGCCTGCCGCGAGATGCCGGCGGTCCGCGCGCCCACGTACTGCACGTAGTAGACCGGGTTGTCGTTCTTGGCCCGGGTCCACAGCTCCACGTCGATGTCGATGGGCGAGTCGGCCGAGTAGCGGGCCAGCGCGTATCGGGCGGCGTCCACGCCGATCGCGTCGACCAGGTCCTCCAGGGTGACCACGGTGCCGGCCCGCTTGCTCATCCGCACCGGCTGCCCGTCGCGGACCAGGTTGACCAGCTGACCGATGAGGATCTCCAGGTTGCGGTCCGGATCATCGCCGAAACAGGCGGCCATGGCCTTCATCCGGCCGATGTAGCCGTGGTGGTCGGCGCCCAGCATGATCACCACGCGCTCGAAGCCGCGCTCGCGCTTGTCCAGGTAGTAGGCGCAGTCGGCGGCGAAGTAGGTCCACTCGCCGTTGGACTTGCGCAGCACCCGGTCCTTGTCGTCGCCGAAGTCGGTGGTGCGCAGCCAGGTGGCGCCCGCGGCCTCGTAGACGTGCCCCTGCTCGCGCAGCCGGGCCAGCGCCTTGTCCAGCTCGCCCCGGTCGTGCAGGTCCTTCTCGTTGAAGTAGGTGTCGAACTCGACGCCGAAGTCGCGCAGCGACGCCTTGATCTCTTCGAACATCAGCTGGACGCCCTCGACCCGGAACATCTCCTGGGCGGCGGCGTCGTCCAACTCCCGGACCTCCGGCCGGCGCCGGCACACCTCGTCCGCGATCTCGGCGAGGTACGCCCCGCCGTAGCCGTCCTCCGGGGTCGGCTCGCCCTTGGCGGCGGCGAGCAGCGAGCGGGCGAACCGGTCGATCTGGGAGCCGGCGTCATTGAAGTAGTACTCGGTGCCGACGTCGGCGCCGGTGGCGCGGAGCAGCCGGCTCAGCGCGTCGCCGACGGCCGCCCAGCGGACCCCGCCGATGTGCACCGGGCCGGTCGGGTTCGCCGAGACGAACTCCAGGTTGATCTTCTGGCCGGCGAGGGTCTCACTGCGGCCGTACTCCGGGCCGGCCTCGACGATGACCTTGGCCAGCTGGCCGGCGGCGGCCGAGTCGAGCCGGATGTTCAGGAAGCCCGGGCCGGCGATCTCCACCGACTTGATCCCGGGCGCCCGACCGAGCTGCTCGGCCAGGGCGGCGGCCAGCTCCCGCGGGGGTACGCCGACCTTCTTGCTCAGCTGCAGCGCCAGCGTCGAGGCGTAGTCGCCGTGCTCGGGGTTTCGGGGTCGCTCGACGGTGGTCTGCGCGGGCAGCGCGGAGCCGTCCAGGCGCCGGTCCTCGAAGACGGCGCGGGCTGCGGCAAGGACTACGTCGGCGAGTTCTGCGGGAGTCACCGAACCATGTTATCGGGGGTAGACTCGGGCACCGCGGCGGCGACCAGCATGTGAACCGGCCCGCCGGGCTCCCTGACCGACCGACCTGACGAGGCACGATGAGCATCAGCACCCCGGGCGGCCCGGAGCGCCGTCCGACCGTGGTCAGCACCGGCAAGAAGCCGGCCGCCGGCCGGCCGGCCGCTGCCGACAAGCCCGCCGGCGGCAAGGCCGGGTCCGGCAAGGGCAACCCGCGGCCGGCCGCGGGCGGCAAGGGCCGCAAGCCGGTCGCCCCGGTGAAGGTCAGCCAGGGTCGGTCCTGGGGCCCGATCGCCCTCTTCGTCGCGGTCGGCGTGCTCGCCGCCGGCATCATCGGCTACGGCGCCTACGCCGCCTTCCAGGGCTCGCAGCCGTGGCAGAAGCGGGCCGACGCCATCAAGGGCATCGTCGACTACCGCAAGAAGGACCCGGACCTGGTCAAGGGTGGCAACCACCAGCCGGGCCCGATCAAGTACGACATCCTCCCGCCGGTCGCCGGCCCGCACAACCAGGCCTGGCAGAACTGCATGGGCGACGTCTACGACGCCCCGATCGCCAACGAGCACGCGGTGCACAGCCTGGAGCACGGCACGGTCTGGATCACCTACCGCCCGGACCTGCCGGCCGACCAGGTGGCCAAGCTCAAGGCCAAGGTCGAGGGCAAGGAGAAGCTGATGCTCAGCCCGTTCGAGGGGCTGGACAAGCCGATCTCGCTGCAGGCCTGGGGCTTCCAGCTCAAGGTCGACAACGCCGACGACAGCCGGATCGACGACTTCATCAAGACGCTGAAGGTCAACGCCTCCATCGAGGGGCCGACCGCGCTCTGCGACCAGGGCGTCACCGCCACCGGCACCACGCCCCGGGACAACCTGAACAACCAGATGCCCGAGCAGCCGACCCAGTGAGGACGCCGCGATGACCGCCGCCGTGACGACGGACGCCGACCTCGACGAGGCCCCGGTCACCGGTGACGGTGCCCGGGGGGCCGCGCGTCGCTTCGGCGTCCTGGCGCTGGCCGCCGCCGTCGTGGTCGGTCTCCTGCTCGGGTACGCGGGCGGCCTGCTCACCCCGACGCTCACCCGTCCGGGTGACAACTCCGCCGAGGCGGGCTTTGCCCGGGACATGACCACCCATCACGCGCAGGCGGTGGCGATGGGGTTGCTGGCCTTCCAGCAGGGCCAGGACCCGGAGGTACGGCAGCTGGGCGTCGACATCGCCACGGGCCAGCAGGGCGAGATCGGCACCATGCAGACCTGGCTGCGCTCGTGGCACCTGGACCCGACCGGCGGCCAGCCGCCGATGGCCTGGATGCCGGACGGCGCCGGGCTGGTCAAGAACGGCCTGATGCCGGGCATGGCCACGTCGGAGGAGATGGCGAAGCTGCGGGCCGCCAAGGGCCGGGAGTTCGACGTGCTCTTCCTCACCATGATGCGGCAGCACCACCTGGGCGGGATCCACATGATCCAGGGGATCCTCGACCAGGGGCACGACGAGGACGTGCTGGCGGTCGCGCAGACCATGAAGAACACCCAGCAGACGGATCTGACCAACATCCAGGCCGCGCTCAAGCGGCTCGGTGGCTGAGCCACCGGCACGCCTGCTCTGGAAGGGCCCGCGTCGTTCCCGACGCGGGCCCTTCCGCGTACCCGCCTCCCTGCCAGCCCGTTATGCCCGTTTATAACTTTTTGATGGAGTTCAACCCATAGTGCTCCTTGGAGACTTTTCTACCTACATATCGTGACCAGTTGCGATTCGGGCTCGTTGCGCAAGACGTGGGGGTTGCACTCAGAGACGCAGGCAGGTCGGTGACCAGTTGGTGCCGACGCCACACCATCGGCGGTGACGGGGCGGTGGCAGCCGTCCGTCGCGGACAGCGGCCGGGCGAGTCGGGAACGCTCAGCCGCGAACAGGAACTCGAACTGATCGACGTGCTGCGGGGCGTTCACCCCGACGGGTTCGGCCTGGACGAGGAGCTCTGGACGCGACAGAGCCTGACCACTCTCATCCAGCGCCGGTTCGACCTGACGATGGACCCCGGCACGGTCGGGGCGTACCTGCGGGCCTGGGGGTTGGGCCCGCGGGAGCCCCGGGAGCGGGCCTGCGGGCTCTGCGTGGGCGCGGTCGAGCGCTGGGTGCGCAGCGAGTACCCGGCGATCACCGGGGCCGCCCAGGAGCACGCCGCGGAGGTCTACTGGATCGGCCGGATACGCCTGCGCGGCACCATGCCGGCGGCCGACGTGATCTCCGCGGTCTCCTCCCGGGGCCGGGTCCGCTTCATGATCACCACACCGTCGGTCGACCCGCCGCTCCCGCGCGACTTCGTGCTGCGGCTCAGCGGCGCCGAGGAGCGCACCGTGCACCTGATCGTCGACGGCTCGTGGCCCCGCAACGAGTGGCCGCGCCGCCTGCCGCGCCGCATCGTCCTGCACCCGCTCCCCAGCTGCGGCCGCCCCCTGGCCGCCGCCTGACCCCGGCCGCCTTTCCGGTGATCATGAGGTTGACGGCGATGACGATCTCCGTCGCTGCCGCCAACCTCATGATCAGCGGCAACGGTGGACCTGGGGCGGCGCGCGGGATACCGATTGGGTGATCCGGAGGCGGGTTTGCTACTCTTCTCGGGTCGCTGAGCCCCCGTAGCTCAGGGGATAGAGCACCGCCCTCCGGAGGCGGGGGCGCAGGTTCGAATCCTGCCGGGGGCACAGACACAAGAAGCCCGGGCCGTCGGTCCGGGCTTCTTCGTATCTCCGGCGGGCACCTGCGGAAGCCACACCCGGACCGGTCAACCGGCCTCGCGGCGGGCCTTCGCGCGGCGCTTGCCCTCGTGCATGGCCTGCACCCGGGCCACCGGGATGGTCCGCCCCTCGGCGACCAGGTCGGCCGGGAGCCGTTGCGGGGCCGGCAGCGCCGCCGCCCACGGGTCCCGCTCGGCGACCAGCGCCGGCACGGTCCGCACGGTGAAGTCGGCGGGCATCGCCGACTCCAGGTCGTCCCAGCCAACCGGGTACGACACCGGCGTGCCCGGCCGCACCCGGGGGCTGTACGCCGCCACCACCGTCGCCCCGTACGCCCGGGTCGAGTCGACGAACACCCGGCCGCCCCGGTCCTCGACGATGAACGCGGTGGTGGCCAGCGCAGGGTCGAGGCGTTCGGCGCGGGCGGCGACGGCCCGGGTCGCGGCGGCCGCCTCCTCGGCCGTGGTCTCGGCGGCCACCGGCACGATCACGTGCACACCCTTGGCGCCGCTGGTCTTCACCGCGCCGGCCAGCCCGACGTCGGTCAGCGCCTGCCGAACCAGCAGCGCGGCCCGGACCGCCATCCCGAACGAGTCGCCCGGGGGCGGGTCGAGGTCGAGCACCAGCTGGGTGGGGTGCTCCGGCCGGCCCGCCAGGCCCAGCGTCGGGTGGTACTCCACCGCCCGCTGGTTGGCGAACCAGAGCAGCGTCCGCCGGTCGTCGCAGAGGGCGTACGAGATCCGCCGGCGGGACGCCTCCGCCCAGACCGAGGTGCGGCGCACCCAGTCGGGGGTGTACTTCGGCAGGTCCTTCTGCATGAACGGGTCCTGCCCGGGCCGCACCCGGACGACCGAGAGCGGCCGGTCGCGCAACTCCGGCAGGATCCGCTCATGGACGGCGTCCAGGTAGTCGACCAGATCGCGCTTGGTCGCCCCGGCCCCGTCGAACAGCGGCTGGTCCAGATTGGTCAGCGACACCCCGTCCCGGGTCTCGTCAGCGGCACCCATCCGCTCACCTTCCCGGGCCGAAGCCGTGCCGGCAACCCCGACACGGCCGCCGAGGGGGTCAGACCCAGAACGTGTCGTGCCGCAGAAAGAACTCCGTCCGTTCCTCCTCGGTCCGGCCGGCCAGGTCCAGCAGGCCCTCGAAGTAGCCCTCCCGGGGCGCGCCGGGGGCGAAGTGCAGCAGCATCGAGGCGGGCTCGCCGGACTCGTTGCGGAACGCGTGGACGCCACCCTCCGGGACGTGCACGAAGTCGCCGGGCACCGCATCGATCCACCGCCGGCCGTCGTAGATGCGGACCGTCCCGGACAGGATGTAGAACGACTCCGAGATGGATCGGTGGAAGTGCGGATCCGGGCCGCTCGGCTGCGGGCCCATCTCCCAGCGGTAGAGCCCGAACTGCCCGTTGGTCGACGCGCCGGTGGCCAGGTAGTGCGCCGTGCCGCCGCTGGGGTAGACCAGCTCGGGCGGCTGGTCGGCCGGGCGGTAGGTGGCGGTCGGCTCGCCCCAGTCTCCTGAGTAACGCGGCGGTGGGTAGGTCACCGTGCCTCCTCTCCGGTCGGGAACACCTCGTCGCCCGCCCGGATCGCGGCGAGCATCTCGACGGTACGGGCGCGGGCGGCCGCGTACAGCCCCTCACCGAAGCTGACCCGGGCCACGCCGAGCCCGGCCAGCTCGGCCACGGCCGGGGCGCCGGGGCGGGCCAGCACGTTGACCGGGGCGTCCACCTCGGCCACCAGGCTCCGGATGTCGGCGAGGACGATCGGGTAGACACAGTCCACCCCGGCGGCCCGATAGCGGCGGGCCCGGCGGACCGCCTCGGCGAGCCGCCCCTCCGGCGGCCCGTACGCCCGCAGGTCTCGCCGGGCTCGTGGCCGGCGCCTGAGCTCCAATTCCGCGCCGATGGACTGGGCCGATTTCGGCGTCGACCTGCACCTGGAACTGGACGCGAGCGGCGGCCGGCGGGCCGGGCTGGACGGGGCGCTGCGGGCGGCCATCCGCGACGGCCGGCTACCGCCGTCGGCCCGCCTGCCGGCCACCCGCACCCTCGGTGTCCGTCGGCGCCGGCACGCGAGGAGGCCAGCTCAGCGGACCGGGCAGGTCGCTGAGCGCCGGCCTGCCGGAGCCGTCGGGCGGGCTTCCTGGCGACGGGGCCGCCGGGCGGTGCGGAGGGCGACCAGCAGGGCGGCGACGACCAGCGCGGCGGCCACGGCGAAGGCGTACCGGTAGCCGGCGGCGAGGGCGGCGACCTGGTCGGCGCCGGCGGCGCGCGCCGCGTCGGTGCGGGCCGCGGCCAGGGTGGCGAGGGTGGCCAGCCCGAGCGCCCCGCCCACCTGCTGGGTGGTGTTGGCCAGCCCGGAGGCGAGCCCGGCGTCGACGGGCGCGGCACCGGCCATGGCGAGGGTGGTGACCGCCGGCAGGGTCAGCCCGCCCGCGACGCCGAAAACCAGCATGGCCGGGAGCAGGTCCCGCGCGTAGCCGGCGTCCACCGGGAGGCGGGCCAGCAGCAGGAAGCCCGCCACGGCGAGCGCCAGCCCGCCGACCAGCACCGTCCGGGCGCCGTACCGGGCCACCAGCCGGCCGGCCAGGCCCAGCGAGACCGCCGCGATCACCAGCGGGGTGGGCAGGAAGGCGAAGCCGGTGGTCGCCGGGTCCAGCCCGAGGACGAGTTGCAGGTGCAGCGCGAGCAGGAACTGGAAGCCGAAGTACGCGGCCACCATGAGGAACTGCACGGCGTTGGCGGCGACCAGGCCGGGCGCCCGCAGCACCCGGGGTGGCAGCAGCGGGGTCGGGGCGACCCGCTGCCGGGCCGCGAAGCCGGCCAGGAGCGCGATGGCCAGCCCGGCGGCGGTGAGGGTGCGCGCCGAGGTCCAGCCGTGTTCGCCGGCACCGACGATGGCCAGCACGGCGGCCATCAGGCCGGCGGTGGCCAGCACCGCGCCGAGCAGGTCCAGACCGGCCCGCAGGCCGACGCCGGGGTCCGGCGCGATCAGCCGTACGGCGGCGGCCAGGATCAGCGCGCCGATCGGCAGGTTGATCAGGAAGATCGACCGCCAGCCCGCCAGGTCGGTGAGCACTCCCCCGACCAGCAGGCCGATCGAGGCGCCGGCCGCGCCGGTGAAGCTGAACACGGCGATCGCCCGGGCCCGCTCGGCCGGCTCGGGGAAGAGCCGGACGATCATGCCGAGGCTGACCGCGGTGGTGAGCGCGCCCCCGACGCCCTGCGCGAAGCGGGCGGCGACCAGGATCGCCGGGCCGGCGGCCACGGCGCAGAGCAGCGAGGCGAGGGTGAACAGGGCCACCCCGGCCAGGAAGACCTGGCGCCGGCCGAGCAGGTCGCCGAGCCGCCCGGCCAGCAGGAGCAGGCCGCCGAACGCGACCAGGTAGGCGTTCACCACCCAGGCCAGCCCGGCGCCGTGGAAGCCCAGGTCGGCCTGGATGGCCGGGAGCGCCACGGCGACGATGCTGCCGTCCAGGATGATGATCAGGCTGCCGGCGCAGAGCACGAGCAGCGCCGGCCAGCGGTTGGTCCCCGTCATCGGGTACGACCTCCTTGGTGCATGGTTTGTTACCGAGGCCATCGTCTGTGACCATCAGACCGAGCGGAAGGAGGCACTTTCGTGTCCCAGGGGAACAGCTGTGTGTCCGTGACCGCCCAGCAGGCACGGGCCTGCACCGTCCGGGAGGCGCTGGATCGGGTCGGCGGCAAGTGGAGCATCGGCATCCTGATCGCCGCGTCACAGGGGCCGATCCGGTTCACCGAGTTGGAGCGGCAGGTCGAGGGCATCAGCCGGCGGATGCTCACGCTGACCCTGCGCAACCTGGAGCGGGACGGCCTGCTGCACCGGCACGTCTTCCCGACCGTCCCGCCGAAGGTGGAGTACACCGCCACCCCGATGGCCCTGGAGCTCTACGAATCACTGGTCGCGTTGACCGCGTGGGCGGAGCGGCACCGGACCGCGATCACGACGGCCCGGGCGGCGTACGACCAGGAGCACGGCGCTCCGGTCGGCTGAGGCTGTGGCGAAGACCACGCAATCCGTCTGACCGATCGGTCAGGTGCTGACCGATCGGTCAGGCATCCTGGAGGACATGGCACGGGCGGTACCGGAGACCCATGACGAGATCCTCGCGGCGGCGGCGCGACGCTTCGCCGTCACCGGCTACAAGGGCACCTCGCTGCAGGACATCGCCCGCGAGGTGGGCTGTTCCAAGGCCACCGTGCTCTACCACTTCGCCAACAAGGAAGCCCTGCTCAGCGAGCTGATGGCACCCGCCATCACGGTGCTGGAGGCGCTCGACGCCCGGATCGCCGCGCACCCCGGCGCGGACGCCCAGCGGGTCGCCGGCGAGGGCTTCGTCGACCTCGCGGTCCGCTTCCGGCGGGAGATCGCGCTGCTTCGCGGCGAGTTTCCCGACCTGCTCCAGCAGCCCGCGTTCGCGCACGTCCAGCAGATCTCCGAACGGCTGGTCGACGCGTTCGCCGGCCGGTCCGACCGCCCGTCCGCGCGGATCGCCGCGCTGGTCGTGCTCGCCGGGATCGCGGAGACGTGCGCCGAGTTCATCGCCATCCCCGACGAGGAGCTGCGGCCCGCGCTGCTGGCCGTCGTCCGGCGGGCCCTCGAGCCCGCCACCTGATCCCAGTTCACGACCCCGAGGACAAGGAAACCTCATGGCGACCCTGCTCTACCGGCTCGGCCGGGCATCCTTGCGCCGCCGGCGACTCGTCGCCGTCGTCTGGCTCGTCGTACTCGTCGGCCTCGGGGCCGCCGCGCTGACCCTCAAGGGCTCGACGGCGAGCAACTTCAGCATGCCGGGCACCGAGTCGCAGCGCGCGATCGACCTGCTCGCCGAGCGGTTCCCGGCGGCCAGCGGGGCCACCGGCACCATCGCCGTCAAGGCACCCCAGGCCGGCCAACTCGGCACGCCCGACGGGCAGGCCGTGGTCAAGCAGGTCACCGAGGAGGCGGCCGCCCTGCCCGGCGTGGTCGGCGCGGTCGACCCGTATCAGGTGCAGGCGCTGAGCCCGGACGGTCGGTACGCGCTGATCCAGGTGCAGTTCAAGGGCCGGGCGGACGAGGTGACCGACGCCCAGCGCACCGCGTACGAGCAGGTCGGCGCGCAGGCCGAGGCGCAAGGGTGGCAGGTCGCCCCGGGCGGTGAGGTGCTCAACGGCGAGCCGGAGGTCGGCTCGACCGAGGCGCTCGGTGTGCTGGTCGCGGCAATCGTCCTGATCGTCACCTTCGGCTCGCTGGTGGCGGCCGGCATGACCATGCTGAACGCGCTGATCGGCGTCGGCGTCGGCATGGCCGGCCTGTACGCGCTCAGCGGCGCGGTCGAGCTGACCAGCACCGCGCCGATCCTGGCGCTGATGCTCGGCCTCGCGGTCGGCATCGACTACTCACTGTTCATCACCTCCCGACACCGGCAGAACCTGCTCGACGGGCACTCCCCCGAGGAGGCGGTCGGTCGGGCCGTCGGCACCGCCGGCTCCGCCGTGGTCTTCGCGGGCGCCACCGTCGTCATCGCGCTCGCCGGCCTGGCGGTGGTGAACATCCCGTTCCTCACCGTGATGGGCCTGGCCGCCGCCGGCACGGTCACGGTGGCCGTCCTGGTCGCGATCACCCTGGCCCCGGCGCTGCTCGGCTTCGCCGGCCGCAAGGTACTGCCGCGCAAGCTGCGCAACCGCGAGGTGGTCGCCTCAAGTGCCGGCGAGAACCGCTCGGGCTTCGGGTTCCGCTGGGCGCGCTGGGTGACGAAGCTGCGGATCCCGGTCATCCTGGTCGGCCTGATCGGCCTCGGCCTGCTCGCGCTCCCCGCCCAGCACATGCGCCTGTCCCTGCCGGACGCCGCCACCGCGGCCGAGGGCACCCCGGCCCGGGTCAACAACGACCTGATCCAGGAGGGCTTCGGCCTCGGCTTCACCGGGCGCCTCGCGGTGGTCGTCACCGCCGACTCGCCGCAGGCCACCCAGGCCGCCGTGCCGCAGGTCACCGCGCTGGTCCAGAAGACGCGCGGCGTCCTGGCCGTGGCCCCGCCGCAGCTCGACCCGACCGGCCAAACCGCGTTGCTCGGCGTCATCCCGAAGACCGGCCCGACCGACGAGGCCACCGAGACCCTGGTGCACGACATCCGCGACCAGGTCAGCGGCATCCGGAACGCGGACGTGCTGCTGACCGGCGCGACCGCGATCGGCATCGACGTGTCCGAGAAGCTCTCCGCCGCCCTCCCGGTCTATCTGCTGCTGGTCGTCGGGCTGTCGGTGCTGCTGCTGATGCTGGTGTTCCGCTCGGTCCTGGTGCCGGTGAAGGCGGCGCTCGGCTTCCTGCTCACCGTGGCGGCCACCTTCGGCATCACGGTCACGGTGTTCCAGCAGGGCCACCTGGCCGGCCTGCTCGGGCTGGACACCCCCGGTCCGCTGGTCAGCTTCCTGCCGATCCTGCTCATCGGCATCCTGTTCGGCCTGGCCATGGACTACGAGGTATTCCTGGTCTCCCGGATGCGCGAGGACTTCGTGCACGGAGACAGCGCACGGCAGGCGACCATCAACGGGATGGGCCACGGCGCGCGGGTGGTCACCGCCGCCGCGCTGATCATGATCTCGGTGTTCGGCGGCTTCGTCTTCCTCGACGACCCGGTGATCAAGTCGATGGGCTTCGCGCTCGCGATCGGGGTCGCGATCGACGCGTTCGTGGTCCGGATGGCCGTCGTCCCGGCGGTGATGTCGCTGCTCGACACCGCCGCCTGGTGGATCCCCCGCTGGCTGGACCGGATCCTGCCGAACGTGGACGTCGAGGGCGAGGGCCTGCGCGCCCACCTCGCCGAGCGCGAGCCCGCCGGCGTGTGAGGAACGGGCCGTTGTCGCCCCGGCGACAACGAGGGGCGCCTACCTACCCGGCCGGTCAGACCCCGGCCGGGTAGGTCTCCATCTCGCCCGGTGCGCTCAGCGCCGGCAGCGGGTGCAGGGCGGTGGCCTCGTCGCACCAGATGAACGCGTCGTAGCGCTCGCCGAGCCGGGTGGGCACGTAGTTGCCCCAGGACTCGAAGCTCGGGTCGTAGACCACCCCGATGGCCCGGTGGTCGGCCGTCCCGGTCACCCACTCCGGCTGGTCGGGGCCGCCGAAGACCAGCACCGCCCGCTCCGGCATCAGCTCGTGCAGCCGCCGCTCCACCGAGCCCTCCCGGGCCGGCGGCACCACCATGGCCTCCGCCGGTGAGCCCCAGCGCGGCGCGGCGATCACCGTGCCCCGGTAGCTGCCGCAGCCGACCAGCGTCACCGCGTCCCCGCCGTGCCGCTCGCGGGCGAGTTGGCCGATGTTGACCATCCCGTCCGCCGCCATGTCGGTTGCCCGGGCGTCGCCGATGTGGGTGTTGTGCGCCCAGACGATGCCCCGGGAGGCCGGGCCGTAGTGGTCGAGCAGCCGGTCGAGGGTGTCAGCCATGTGGATGTCGCGGACGTTCCACGACTCCGGGCCGCCGCCGACCATCGCCCGGTAGTAACGCTCCGCGCCGGCCACCACCTCCGCGTTCTGCCAGGCCGAGAAGCGGTCCGCGCCGTCCGCGGCGGCGTGTTCCCGGGTACGCGCCAGCAGCCGGACGACCTCCTCCTCGCAGCGGGCGGAGACGAACCGGCTGGCCGTGCCGTACTCCTCGACCCGCTTGCCGTACGGCTCGAAGCAGCGGTACGCCTCCTGCGCCGCCTCCAGCGAGGTCGGCTCCTCCTCGCCCAGGTAGTCGAAGATCGCCTGCATCGACTCCCACAGGCTGTAGACGTCCAGCCCGTGGAAGCCGGCCCGGTCCCCCTCGGCGCGCTCCAGGTTCCAGGCCCGCAGCCAGCGGCAGAAGCGGGCCACCTCGGCATTGGCCCACATCCAGGTGGGCCAGCGTTCGAAGCGCTCCAGCGCGGTCTGCGGATCGGCCAGCCCGCCGGGGGCGGCCACCACCGAGCGGTGCACCCGGTCGCAGTCGGGCCAGTCCCCCTCCACCGCGACGAAGTCGAAGCCCTGCTCGGCGATGAGCCGCCGGGTCAGTTGCTCACGCAGCCGGTAGTAGTCGTAACTGCCGTGCGTCGCCTCCCCGATCATGACGATCCGGGCGTCCCGGACGCTGTCCACCAGCGGGTCGAAGTCGCTCGGCGCGCCGAGTCGCTGTACCAGCATGCCCGCGGCTACCCGGGGACCCGGTCGGGCAAACCGGCATGCCTGCCGGTGGAGCGGGTAGCCGCGGACATGACCGTGACCGGGGTGCAGTTGCAGGAGTTCCTGGCCGGGCTCGACTACCCGGTTTCCCGCGAGGACCTGGTCCGCTGGTGCCAGGAGAACGGCGCCAGCACCGAGACGTTGCAGCTGATCAAGGCCCTGCCGGCGGAGGAGTTCGACTCCCCCGCCGAGCTGGCCGACGCGCTGAAAACGCTCACCTGAGCCGGGTCAGACCCGCAGCAGCCGGAACAGGGTGAGCCACTGCTCCGGCCAGACCGCCCCGACCAGCGTCTCGGGCGGCAGCCGGAGAGCACGCAGCGCGCCGTCCACCCGGGTCCGGGGGTGGTGCCGGCGCAGCGAGGCGGCCAGCGAGCCGCCCACCCCGCCGAAACCGACCTCCACCAGCCGCCGATAGGCCGGCAGTTCGGCGGGGGACAGCAGCGGCTCCGGTCGCCGCTCGATCCGCAGGATGCCGGCGTCGACCCGCGGCACCGGGCGGAACGCCGTCCGGGGCACCGTGCCGACCGACCGCCAGGCGTACTCGGGCCAGGTCAGGATGGTCAGCCGGGTCCACCGGCCGCCGTGGCCGGTGCGCCGGCGGGCGTACTCCCGCTGGGTGAGCAGGGTGGCCGCGCGGAGCCGGTCGGCGGCCAGGCACCAGCGGACCACCGCGGCGGTCAGCGACCACGGGATGTTGCCGACCAGGTCGAAGGGCTCGGCGGGCGGCGCGGCGGCGAGGAAGTCGGCCCGGCGCAGCACCACCCGGGGCAGGCCGGCGCAGGCCGCCGCCAGGTCCGCGGCGGCCACCGGGTCGATCTCGTACGCGACCAGCCGCCCGCACCGGGTGGCCAGCGGCACGGTCAGCCGGCCCCGGCCGGCGCCCACCTCGACGAGGAGGACGTCCGGGTCGGGCCGGGCCGCCCGGACGATCCGCGCGACGGCGGCCGGGTCGGCGAGGAAGTTCTGGGAGAGCACGCGACGGGACCGGTCGCGTTCGGTGGGTCGGGGCGCCATGGCGTCGTCGTCCTGTCTGTCGCCGATCGGCGACGGGACGGACAGGCGGCCGGCGGGCAGCCGGCGATCGGGCCTGTCCGAGCGGATGGGGACTCGGACGGCCCACGGCACGGGCGGTACGCGGTCAGCACCCACCTCCCGACCGGCGGTTCCCGGCGCCGGGCACGGCGCGGGGCGGGTCGGTAGGGCGGGGTGAGGTCATCGCCGGCGGCCCTCGAGGGAGTCGCCGGCGAGCGGTCAGCAGCGGATCGCGTTCCGGCCGGCCGGGGCCGGACGCCGGGTCCGCGGACGGGCCACCAGCATCGGGGCCCAGGCGGCCGGCGTGCCGGCCACGTTGATCAGGGCGTGCGCCATGCGGCGAGGGTAGCCAGGGCAAGCCACCCGGTCGACCGGGTTTCGCCGCGTGCCCGGTCAGGCGGGCAGTTCGACGGTGCGCCCCTCGGTGCGGGCCCGCTCGGCGGCCGCCAGCACCGCCACCACCTCGCGGCCGAACCGGACGTCACAGCGGTGGTCCCGGGTGCCCGCCTCGACCTCCTCCAGCAGCTGGTCGATCGCCGTGCCGTACGCCTGCAGCGCGCTCCCGTCGCCGGGCGGGACGGTCTCGGTGCCGTTCTCGCCGAAGAAGACGAAATCCCGGGTCACCGCCTCGGCCGGCGCCTCCAGGGTGAGCGAGAGCGAGCTGGTGGCGCCGCCGTCGTGGGTGAGCAGCAGGTGCACCAGGCCGCTCGGGCCGTCCATCGCGGCGACTCGGGCGACCCGGCCGAGCACCGGCAGGATCAGCGACAACGCGTGCGGCCCGATGTCCCACAGCGCACCCCGGTCCCGCCGCCACTGCGAGTTCCCGTACGGGTTCCCCGGCTGGTAGATGGACGCGAACATGGTGGCCCGGGCGTGCTGCCAGCCGCCGGCCGCCGCGGTGGCGGCGAGGAAGCCGGTGACGTTCGGGTGGAACCGCTGGGTGAAGAAGACCACCGAGGCCACGCCGGACGCCTGCGCGGCGGCGACCACCCGGTCCGCCTCCGCGAGGCTCAGCGCCAGCGGCTTGTCGAGCAGCAGGTGCCGCCCGGCGGCGGCGGCCCGGACGGCGATCTCGGCCTGGATGTCCGGCGGCAGCGCGACGGCGATCGCGTCGCAGGCGCCGAGCAGCGCGTCGACGTCGTCGAAGGCCGGTACGCCGTGCCGGTCGGCCAGCGCCGCGACCTTCGCCGGGTCCCGGCCCCAGACCCCGGCCAGCTCGGCCCGTGGGTGCGCGTCGATGGCCGCGGCGTGCGTCTCCGCCGCCCAGTGACCGGTGCCGAACAAGCCGAACCGCACCACGGGTCCCCCTGCCCTCGTCGTCCGCCACGGCGTACGCCCGTGGCCGTGATCCACGCTAGTCGTCCGGCGGAGTCGGCGGGCCCCCGACCGGATGGGAGAGCCGGGCGACGGTGGTTACTACGACGCTTAGTAGTCTGTGCCGGTGACTCGGACTGCGCCGGGAGGGCGCCGATGACCAGCGCCGCGGCGGCCGGCTCGCCGGTGGACGGGATCCTCGCGACGGCCGCGATCGTGCTGTCGCTCGTTGTCGCGGCCTGGGCGCTGGTGGCCGCGCTGCGCCACCGGGCGCCGGACCGGCTCCAGTTCGTCGGCCTGGCGGTGCTGGAGGTGGCGCTGCTCGCGCTCGCCGTGCTGGCGCTGGTGGCGCTCGGCGGCGGTGAGCGGCCGGGCGAGCCGGGCGCCTTCTTCGGCTACCTGGTGACGCTGGTCTGCCTGCCGCCGCTGGCCTGGGTGCTGGCCCGGATGGAGCCGACCCGCTGGGGCTCGGCGATCGTCTGCGCGGTCTGTCTGGTCACCCCGGTGGTCGTGGTCCGGTTGCAGCAGACCTGGGAGGTCGTCGGTGGCTGAGACCCAGGTGCCCGAGCGCACCACCAACCGGGGGCCGGGGCGGCTGCTGATCGCCGTCTACATCCTCTTCGCCATCGCCGCGACCTCGCGGGCGGGCCTGCAGATCGCCACCAAGTTCGACCAGGCGCCGGTGGCGTACCTGCTCTCCGCGGTGGCCGCGCTGATCTACATCGTGGCCGCGGTCGGGCTGGCCCGGGCCGGGCACGCCGGCCGCCGGGTCGCGCTGGCCTGCTGCTCGGTGGAGCTGGTCGGGGTGGTCGCGGTCGGCATCCTCAGCCTGGCCGACCGGGCACTCTTCCCCGACGAGACGGTCTGGTCGGGGTTCGGCAGCGGCTACGGCTACATCCCGCTGGTCCTGCCGATCCTCGGCCTGTACTGGCTCTGGCGCACCCGCCGCGACGCGTCCCGCCCCTGATCGGGCGGGACGCGTCGGAGGGTCAGTCCTTGGGACCGCCGGCGACGTAGATGACCTGACCGGAGACGAACGACGCGCCCTCGCTGACCAGGAACGAGATGGTGTGCGCGACGTCCTCCGGCCGGCCGGTGCGGCGGACCGGGATCTCGGCGGCGGCATGCTGCTGCAGAGCCGCGAAGTCGACCTTCATCCGGGCCGCGGTGGCCGCGGTCATGTCGGTGACGATGAAACCGGGTGCGACCGCGTTGACGGTCACCCCGAACGGGCCCAGCTCGATGGCGAGGGTCTTGGTGAAGCCCTGCAGGCCCGCCTTGGCCGCGGCGTAGTTCGCCTGGCCCCGGTTGCCCAGGGCCGAGGTGCTGGAGAGGTTGACGATCCGGCCCCACTTCCGCTCGACCATGTGCTTCTGGGCGGCCTGGCTGAAGAGGAAAGCGCCCCGCAGGTGCACGCCCATGACCGTGTCCCAGTCGGCGTCGGTCATCTTGAACAGCAGGTTGTCCCGGAGCACCCCGGCGTTGTTGACCAGTACGGTCGGCGCCCCCAGCTCGACGGCGACCCGCTCGACGGCGGCCTCCACCTGGGCCCGGTCGGAGACGTCGGCGCCCACCCCCAGCGCCCGGCCGCCGGCGGCGACGATGGCGTCCACCGTCTCCTTGGTCGCCGACTCCTCGATGTCGACCACCGCGACGGTCATGCCGTCGGCAGCCAGCCGACGGGCGGTGGCCGCGCCGATGCCGCGCGCGGCTCCGGTCACGATGGCGACGCGGGGCTCCTCCGACATGATTACCTCCCGGTAACTTGGGCTCGATCGAAGGAGCTTAACCCAGGGGTATGCGGCGCCGGTCCGGCCGTCACAGGCCCCTGCCGCGGCAGATCCGGATCCACCGGTAGCCGTAGCCGGCGAGCTTGAGCCGGTCCAGCTTGCCGACCTCCTCGTAGTTGCGGTCGGCGAGCACGTCGATCGGCAGGTCCGCCTCGGGGGCGAGCATGCTCAGGTCGACCTCGACGTCCTCGGTGCCGAGGTTGTGCAGGAACACCATGGTCCCAGTCGAACCGTCGGCGCGGTGCGCGAGCACCCCGGGTGGCATCGGCACGTCGATGTGGGTGGTGCTGCCCGAGCCGATCTCGGGAGCCTCCCGGAGGGTGCGGATCATCCGCTCGAACCAGCCCAGCAGCGACCTCGGGTCCCTGCGCTGGGCGGTCACGTTGACCTTCTGGTAGCCGTACTCGCCCTTGTCGACCACCGGGCGGACCAGCTTCTCCGGGTCGGCCGTGGAGAAGCCGGCGTTCTCCTTGTACGACCACTGCATCGGGGTACGGATCGCCTCCCGGCCGGGCAGCGACAGGTCCTCGCCCATGCCGATCTCCTCGCCGTAGCGCAGCACCGGCGTGCCGCGCAGCGAGAACTGGAGCGCGTACGCCAACTCGATGCGCCGGCGGTCGTTGCCGAGCATCGGGGCGAGGCGGCGGCGGATACCCCGGCCGTAGAGGCGCATGTCCTCGTCGGGGCCGAACTGCTCGTACACCTGGTTGCGCTGCTCGGCGGTGAGTCGGGACAGGTCGATCTCGTCGTGGTTGCGCAGGAAGGTCGCCCACTGCCCGCCCTCGGGCAGGGCCGGGGTGTCCCGCAGCGCCTCGATCACCGGCTCCGGGTCCTGCCGGGCCAGGGCGAGCATCAGCCGACCGTTGAGCATGAAGTCGAAGAGCATGTGGATCCGGTTGGCCGAGCCGCCGCTGTCCCCGAAGTACGTCGGCAGCTGGTCGGGTTCGACGTTCGCCTCGGCCAGCAGGATCGCGTCGCCCCGCCGCCACTGCACGTGCTGGCGCAGCTCGGTGAGGAAGTCCATGTCCTTGGGCGAGTCCGGGTTGCCCGGCTCGGTCAGCTCGATGATGAACGGGACGGCGTCCATCCGGAATCCGGAGACGCCGAGCTGGAGCCAGAACGACACGATCTTCTTGATCTCGGCGCGGACCTCCGGGTTGGCGATGTTGAGGTCCGGCTGGAACTTGTAGAACCGGTGGTAGTACCAGGCCTTGGCGGTCCGGTCGTAGCTCCACGTCTCGTTCTGCTCACCCGGGAAGACCATGCCCTGGTAGCGGTCCGGCGGCTCCTTGTCCGACCAGACGTACCAGTCCCGGTACGGCGAGTCGGGCGACGAGCGGGCGGACTGGAACCAGGGATGCTCGTCCGAGGTGTGGTTGACCACCAGGTCGATGATCACCTGGATGCCCCGGTTCTGCGCCTGGTGCAGCAGTTCGGCGAAGTCGCCCAGGGTGCCCAGGCCCGGGTCCACGTTGTAGAAGTCGGTGACGTCGTAGCCGCCGTCCCGACGCGGGGACGGGTGGATCGGGTGCAGCCAGAGGCAGGTCACGCCGAGCCGGGCCAGGTAGTCCAGGCGGCCGAGGAGGCCCCGGATGTCGCCCACCCCGTCACCGTTGGAGTCCGCGAACGTGTCGATGTCGAGGCAGTAGACGACCGCCTCCTGATACCACCTGTCGCCCATGCCCGGCTTACTTCTCCGCTCCGCCGGTCCGGCAAACCCGGGTCCCGCCGGGCTCGCCCCGCCGGTACGGTGCCGGCATGAGCGCCGACACCCACCCCGTCGACTGGTCCGCCGGCACCTGGCTGAACCCGCCCGTCCGGGCCGCGGAGTCGGCCGACGGGCTGCTGGTCGAGCCGCGCGCGGGCAGCGACTTCTGGCGGCGGACCAGCTACGGATTCGTGCACGACGACGGCCCGGCGCTGCTCGCACCGTTCCCGGTGGACAGTGCGGTGGAGGTGAGCTTCCGGCTCGACTACGCCGCGCAGTTCGACCAGGCGGGGGTGCTGGTCCGGGTGGACGAGCGGCGGTGGGCCAAGGCGGGAGTGGAGGTCAGCGACGGCCAGCCGCAGGTCGGCGCGGTGGTCACCGACGAGCGGTCGGACTGGTCCGTCGCCCCGGTGCCGGAGTGGTCGGGGCGGGAGGTGACGGTCCGGGTCAGCCGGGCCGGGGACGCGCTGACCGTACGGGCCCGGGTGGCGCGGGAGCCGTGGCGGCTGGTCCGGGTGGCCCCGCTGGACCCGGTGGCCGAGGCGTCGGCCGGGCCGTACTGCTGCTCGCCGAGCCGGGGCGGCCTGGTGGTCCGCTTCACCGGATGGCGGCGGGGCCCGGCGGACGCCGCCCTGCACCCGGAGGGCTGAGCCCGGCCGCCGGTGGGGCAGGTCACCGGCAGGTGTGACGGACGGCCGCCGGGGTACCAACCTCGGATCCCCCGGCACCCGGCGAAAGGACGGCGATGGCTCTCGCCCGGAACGTCGACCCGAACCAGTTCACCGGGCTGACCGGGTGGGTGGCGGGCGTGCTCGACTCGATGGGCGCGCTGGGGGTGGCGCTGCTGGTCGCCCTGGAGAACGTCGTCCCGCCGATCCCGAGCGAGATCGTGCTGGCGATGGCCGGTTACCTCTGCGCCGAGGGCCGGTTCAACGTGGTGCTGATCGTGCTCGCCGCGACCGCCGGGTCGCTGCTCGGCGCGGTGCTGCTGTACTGGCTCGGCGCGGCGCTCGGCGAGGAACGGCTGAAGCGCTGGCTGGACCACGTCCCGCTGGTGGACCGGGACGACCTGGAGAAGGCCGACCGCTGGTTCGAGCGGTACGGCAGGTGGGCGGTGCTGGTCGGCCGGCTGGTGCCGGTGGTGCGCAGCCTGGTGTCCGTCCCGGCCGGGGCCAACCGGCTGCCCCTGGGCGAGTTCCTGCTGCTCACCACGCTGGGCAGCGGGGTGTGGAACGCCTTGATCGTCGGGCTCGGCTTCGCCCTCGGCTCCCGCTGGCAGCAGGTCGACCGGTACAGCAGCTGGTTCAACTACGCGATCTTCGCGGTCTTCGGCATCATGATCGCGAGCTGGGCGACGAAGCGGATCCGTCGTCGCCGCCGCCGCGCGCGGCGCGGCCGGCAGTCGGTGACCGCCGGCCGCTGACCGCGGCTCAGTACCTCGCGGTGATCGAGGTGAACTCCCAGGTGTTCTGGGCGATGCCGGAGCAGTTGGAGACCACGCCGCCGCCCGGGCAGGCCCGGTCCCGGTTCACCGACCAGAAGGTGAACCGGGACAGCCCGCGGGCCTTGGCCCAGTCCCGGATCTGGGTCCAGGTGGCCGGGGAGGTCAGCTCCTGCTGGTCGGAGAGGCCGTTCATGCCGGAGATGCCCATGTGGGCGTACGCGGTGGCGTCGGACCAACCGAACGCCGTCTTCAGCGCGTTCTTCAGCCCCTCGGCCGCGTTGACCGTGTTCTGGTACATGTTCGCCCCGCCGCCGAAGTCGAACGGCATGATCGTGAAGGTGTCGATGTTGGCACCGAGCGCGGCGGCCTGGTTGATCAGGCGGGTGCCCCACCAGGACGGCCCGGAGGTGGTGGTGCCAAAGGTGACGATCGTCTTGATGCCGGGGTTGTTCTGCTTGACGATCTTCAGCGCGCCGAGGATCCGGTCCTGCACCACCTCGTTCTCGAACTCGTCGCTGTTCTCGATGTCGATGTCGATCGCCTTCAGCCCGTACGCGTTGATCACCTGCTGGTAGGCGCCGGCCAGCGCGCTGGCCGAGGAGCAGTTCGGGCCGAGCTTGTTGCCGCTCCACCCGCCGAAGGACGGGATGACGTCACCGCCGGCCGCCCGGATCGCGGCGATGGTGCTGGCGTGCGTGCCGCCGGTGAGCGGGCCGTTGCCGTCCCAGGCCGGTGTGCAGCCGCCGCCGGAGAGCACGAACGCGATGGTGAACCACTTGATCCCGGTCGCGCCCATCACCGTCGACGGGGCGGGCGGGTCACCCCAGCCCGGGTAGAGGTAGGGCGCGGCGGCCATCGCGCCGCCCCCGCCGGTGCAGCCGGTGGTGCTGGCCGACACGGCCGCCGACTTCGCCGACTCCCCGTTGGCGTTGTAGGCGGTCACCGTGTAGCTGTGCGCCGAGCAGGCGGCCAGGCCGGAGACGGTGGCCGAGGTGCCGGTGACGGTGGCCTTCACGCTGGTGCCCTCGTACACCCGGTAGCCGGTGACCGTGCCGGAGACCGCGTTCCAGGCCAGCGAGACCGACGTGTTGGTGGTGCCGGTGACCCGCAGGCCGCCCGGTGTGGCCGGGGCTCCCGGGTTGCCGCCGCCACCGGTGCACGGACCGCCGTTGACGGTGCAGTTGGTCGGGTCACCGTTGCCGTTGACGTTGAAGCCGAAGGTGGTGCTGGCCCCCGGGGCGAGGGTGCCGTTCCAGGACTGGTTGACGGCGGTGACGTGCTGGCCGGAGGTGGTCATCAGGGCGTCCCAGAACGCGCCGACGGTGCTGCCGGCGGGCAGGTCGAACTGGACGTTCCACGAGGAGATGCTGGCCGAACTGTCGTTCTTGACGGTGAACTTCGCCTCGTACCCGCTGCCCCAGCTGGTGACGCGGACGAAGGCGGCGGTGGCGGCGGAGGCGGGTGGCGCGGCCACGACGGTGGCCGCTACCAGAGCGGCGGCGAGCGCGGCGGCGAACGTCGCCACCCGGGCGGAACGGAGTCTCACGGCGTCCTCCAGGGACCGTTGTGGTGGGGGGTGCCGGCCTGCGCGGACCGGCGTGGAGGGTATCCATGACCGTCGACGTCTGCGCCCATTATTAAGACTGTTAACTGTTTCTGTCCAGAGGAAATCCGGGACGTCGGGAGGGGCCCCCTCCGACGCGTGCGGCGTGCGGACGGGGCCCCTGCTTCCGGTCAGCGACGGAAGGTGAACCAGTTGACGTTGACGAAGTCGGCGGGCTGGCCGCTGCTGAACGTCAGGTAGACGGTGTGCCGGCCGGTCACCGGGCCGACGTTGCCCGGCACCGAGCGCCAGCTCTGCCAGCCGCCGGTGTTGGCGACCGCGAAGCTGCCGATCGGCGCGCTGGTCGGGCTGTCCACCCGGACCTCGACGAGTCCGCTGACCCCGGCCGGCGCGCCGGAGGCGATCCGGGCCACGAAGTCCCGCGGCGGCGTGGCGCCGAAGTCCACGTTGTCGTAGCGGGCCCAGTCACCGTTGCTCAGCCAGCCGATGTCCTGGCCACCCTCGGCGCACGCCTCCACCTGCACCCCGTTCTGGGCGTTGAAGGCCTCGGCCTGGATGGTCGAGTACGCGTCCACCGTGCCGCCCGGCGGCGGGGTGGTCGGTGGCGGGTTGCCACCGCCCCGGGTGTAGACGGCCACGTAGTCGACCAGCATCGGCCGGCCGGAGACGGTGGCCGAGGTGGGCGTGGCGTAGCCCGCCACCCCGTTCGGGAAGCCGCCCCCCATCGCCACGTTCAGCAGCAGGAAGTAGCCGCCGTGATTGGTCATCTGCCCCCAGTACGGTTCGCCGACCTGGGTCTGGGTGACGGTGTGGAAGAGCTGGCCGTCGACGTACCAGCGGAGCTGCTGGGGGCTGACCGAGGCGTCCCACTCGAAGCGGTACGTGTGGAACGCCGACTGGCAGGTGCTGCCCGGGCAGGCCCGGGAGCCGCCGATGCCGTTGAACTCGTTGCACGGCCCGCCGGGGGCGACGCCGCAGTGCAGCACCCCCCAGACCGAGTTGATCCCGTTGACGTTCTCCATCACGTCGAACTCGCCGACACCCGGCCAGTTCTGGTAGTTGCCCCGGTACGGCGAGCCGAGGGCCCAGAACGCGGGCCAGTAGCCGGCCGCCTCCGCGCCGGTGACGTTCGGCATCTGGATCCGCCCCTCCAGGGCGAGGACTCCCCCGGCCGGCGGCTTGAAGTTGGTCCGGACCGTCTCGATCCGGGCCGAGGTCCACCGGCCGGCGCCGTCCCGGAGCGGGGTGATCCGCAGGTTGCCGGCGCCATCCTGGCTGAGGTTGGCGGTGTTCGAGGTGTAGGTCTGGATCTCGCCGGTGCCCCAGTTGGCCGGACCGCCGGGGTAGCTGGTGCCGGTGTCGATGATCCAGTTGGCGGACGAGGGCAGGGTGCCGGCCGCACCGGTGAAGTCGTCGCTCCACACCAGGCTCCAGCCGGACGGGGGCGGCGGGACGGCGGCCTGGGCGGTCAGCGAGACGGTGGCCAGCGCGGTGGTGGTGGCGAGCACGGCCGCCAGGGCGAGCCGTCGGCGCGACGGGCGCACGGCGGAGGGGGCGGCGGACGCCGCCGGGACTGGGTTCATCGGGGTGCCTCTCTGCGGGGACGGGTGCCAGAGAGCGCTCTCTGAGTGCGATTTCTACGCGCCCGTCCCCGCATTTGTCAATGCACGTCGATGCCTGCCGGCTGCGGCCGGCGCAGCACCGCCTGCTCCAGCGCGGTCCAGCCGGTGGTGGTGACCAGGTAGAGCACCGCAGCCAACGGCACCACCAGCGCCACCAGCACCGTCGTGTAGGGCAACAACGGCAGCAGCCGACCCAGCACGGCGCCGGGCCCCTCGGTTGGCGTACCGGCGACCGTGGCCGCCCGCCGGGCCCGCCGCGAGGACCACCAGGCCAGCGCGAGCAGCGCCGCCAGCAGCACCCCGAAGACCGCCACCACCGGAGCGGAGAGCCCGTCCCCGAGGTGCCAGCCCAGGGGTACGCCGGCCAGTCGCTCGTGGAGCAACGTGGTGCTGCCGTCGCCGGTGGCGAAGAGGCGGTACATCACCAGGAAGAACGGCGCCTGCAACAGCGCCGGGAGGCAGCCCGCGACGGGGCTGGCCCCGGCCCGCCGGTAGAGCGCGAAGAGTTCGCTCTGCAGGCGGGCGGGGTCGTCGGCGTACCGCCGCTGGAGGTCGCGGGCCTCGGGGGCGAGCGCCGCGCGGCGCCGCTCCCCGCGGACCTGTGCCACGGTGAGCGGCGAGATCAACAGCCGGACCCCGATGGTGAACAGGACGATCGCGGCGGCCGTGGCGGCCCCGCCGGTCAGCGGGACCAGCGTGTCGGCGAGCCAGGTGACGACGGTGGCGGCGGCGGACGCCGCGGTGTGCAGTGGTGCGAAGGCGAGCATGGGGAACCCCTCGGTCCGATTCCGGATGCCCCGACGGGACGACGCGTCCCGGCGGGACGGATGACGACGGAACCGGCCGCGTGACGGATTTCGTGGCCCGCGCCGGTGTCCCGACGCGGTGACGCGCTACGCGGCCGAGGGGCGCAGGCCGGGCGCTCGGGGGCGGGGCCGCCCGGGAGCGTCCGGGTCGACCTGGCGAGGCACCCGGCGGTGCCGGGCGCGGGCCCGCAGGGCGGTGGCGTGCCGTGCGCCGGGCTCGGGCAGCACCCCGACCCGGGCGGCGAGCAGGACGGCCAGCAGCAGCGCGGCGGCCACCGCCGCACCGGCGAGCAGTGCCGCCGGCCGGTCCGCGAGCACGGTGAGCTGGGCGAGCGCGTACGCCCACGCCCCCGTCACCGCCACCAGAATCCCCGGCACGCCGACCACCCTAGAACCCGGTGTCACGCCCCCGGCCGTGTCGCCGGCCACCCGGCGCGACCCACGCCCCACCAGGTCGGCGAAATGGCGGCATCCCACCGGCCCGACCCCACCAGGTCGGCGAAATGGCGGCATCCGGCCCCGGCGGGTCAGGAGGATTCGCGGACCAGGGGGAACGGGAGGGTCTCCCGGATGGAGCGGCCGGTCAGCAGCATGACCAGCCGGTCCACGCCGAGGCCGAGGCCGCCGGTGGGCGGCATGGCGTACTCCAGCGCGGTGAGGAAGTCCTCGTCCAGCTCCATCGCCTCCGGGTCGCCGCCCGCCGCCTTCAGCGACTGCTCGGTGAGCCGGCGGCGCTGCTCGGTCGGGTCCACCAGCTCGGTGTACGCCGTGCCCAGCTCCAGCCCGAACGCCACCAGGTCCCACCGCTCGGCCAGCCGCGGGTCGTGCCGATGCTGCCGGGTCAGCGGGGACACCTCGGTCGGGAAGTCCAGGTAGAACGTGGGCCGCTCGGTACGCGCCTCGACCAGCCGCTCGTAGAGCTCCAGCAGCACCGCGCCGCGCCCCCAGCGCGGGTCGTACGACACCCCGGCGGAGTCGCAGAGCTTGCGCAGGCCGGCCAGGTCGGTGTCGGCGGTGACCTCCTCGCCCAGCGCGGCGGAGATCGCCTCGTTGACCGTCCGCACCGGCCACTCGCCGCCGATGTCCACCGGTTCGCCGCTGCCGGGCGGGCGGACCACCGGCGTGCCGTGCACCGCCACCGCCGCCGCCACGATCAGCTCCCGGGCCAGCTCCCGCATCACGTGATAGTCGGCGTACGCCTGATACGCCTCCAGCACGGTGAACTCCGGGTTGTGGCTGTGGTCGACGCCCTCGTTGCGGAACGCCCGGCCCAGCTCGTACACCCGCTCGACGCCGCCCACGGCCAGCCGCTTCAGGTACAGCTCGGGCGCGATCCGCAGGCTCAGCCGCAGGTCGTACGCGTTGCTGTGAGTGACGAACGGGCGGGCGTTGGCCCCGCCGTGCACCCGCTGGAGGATCGGCGTCTCCACCTCCAGGAAGCCCCGCCCGGCCAGCGTGGAACGCAGGGCGTGCAGGGTGGTGCCGCGGGCCCGCAGCAGGTCCCGCGCGTCGGGGTTGATGGCGAGGTCGAGGTAGCGCTGCCGGACCCGGGCCTCCGGGTCGGCCAGCCCGTGGTGCTTGTCCGGCAGCGGCCGCAGGCACTTGGCGGTGAGCCGCCAGTCGGCGACCCGCACCGACACCTCGCCGTGCCGGGTGGCGTACACCTCGCCGGTGGCCCCGACGTGGTCGCCGATGTCGACGGTGTTCCGCCACGGGTCCAGGTCGTGCTCGAGCATGAGCTGGAGGTCGCCGCTGCCGTCCCGGACCGTGGCGAAGAGCACCCCGCCATGGTCGCGGACCAGCATCACCCGGCCGGCCACCGCCACGGTCTCCCCGGTCCCGGTGTCCGGCGCCAGCCCGGCGTGCCGCTCCCGCACCGCCGCGCAGCTCACCGTGCGGGGATAGCCCACCGGGTACGGGTCGATCCCCTCGGCACGCAGCCGGTCGAGCTTGGCCACGCGTACCCGGACCTGCTCCGGCTGCTGCACCGGGGCCGGCTCCGGCGGGACGGCCCGGACCGTCGCGGCGGCCGGCGGCACGAAGCGGACGGCGCCCCCGGCCGGCGGCACCCCGTACAGCGGGGTGGGCCGCCCGCCGGGGAGGGCGAGGAAGCCCTCGGCGGCCACCGCGGCGAGACCCACCCGGGCCAGTTCCCGGCGCTCCCCGAAGCAGAGGTAGCGGGGCGTCCAGTGCGGCTGGTACTTGGCGTTCGACAGGTAGAGCGACTCCAGCTGCCACCAGCGGGAGAAGAAGAGCAACGTACGCCGCCAGAGCTGGATGATCGGGCCGGCGCCGATCCGCGCGCCCTGCTCGAACGCCGACCGGAACGCCGCGAAGTTCAGCGACACCCGCTCGACGCCGAGGCGCGGGCCCGCCTCCAGCAGCGCGGCCACCATGAACTCGATGACCCCGTTCTCGGCGGTGCGGTCCCGGCGCATCAGGTCCAGCGACAGCCCGTGCGCGCCCCACGGGCTCAGCGACAGCAGCGCCCGCACCCGGCCGCTGCCGTCCCGGGCCTCGGCCAGCACGGAGTCGCCGTCCGCCGGGTCGCCGAGCCGGCCCAGCGCCATCGAGAAGCCCCGCTCGTGCTCGGTGTCCCGCCAGGTGGTGGCCAGGCGCGCCAGCCGGGCCAGCTCCTCTGGAGGGATCTCCGCGTGCCGGCGTACCTGGGCGGTGTAGCCGGCCCGCTCCACCCGGTGCACCGCCTGGCGCACCGGGCGCATGTCGCGCCCGTTGAGGTCGAACTCGCGGGTCAGCAGGATCGCCTCGTCGCCGAGCTGCAGCACCTTGAGGCCGTGCCGCTGGTACGCCCGTGCCCCGGCCTCGCTGGCGCCGATCACCGCCGGGGTCCAGGCGTACTCGCGGGCCTGGCCGAGCCACGCCTCGATGACCGGGCCCCACGCCTCCGGATCGCCGATCGGGTCCGCGCTGGCCAGGCTGACCCCGTTGACCACCCGGTAGGTGATCGCCGCCTTGCCGCTGGGCGAGAAGAGCGCCGCCTTGTCCCGCCGGGTGGCGAAGTAGCCGAGCGAGTCCCGCTCGCCGTACCGGGCGAGCAGCTCGCGGATCCGCTCCTCCTCGCCGGGGTGCAGCACCGCGTTCGCCCGCTGGGAGCGGACCAGGGTGAACAGGCCGGAGACGAAGGAGATCGCGCCGAACCCGCCGAGCAGCAGGTTGACCCAGCCGGGGGCCTGGCCCTTCCGGGTCACGTCGACCATGACCGCGCCACCGAAGACCTTCTCGACCGCGTACCCGAGCCGGTCCGACCAGGTGTGCAGGCTGCCCGGCTCGAGCAGGAGCAGCAGGTAGCCGAGCCCGACGGAGACCGCCGCCAGGCCGAGGAGGACGCCGAGGGCCCGCCAGACGCTGCCGCTGCGCACCTTGGCGTAGAACTCCCGCCGGGCGGCGAGCAGCAGGGCGAGCGCGCTGGCGGCGAAGGCCAGGCCGACCCACACCCCGACCGTCTCCAGGGTGCCGAAGATCCGCTCACCCGCGTCGTTGGTGAGGTCGTTGCTGCCCACGGTCAGCAGCAGCCCCCCGGCCACCAGGCTGAACGTCAGGGTGAGGCTGAAGTACGCGACCAGCACCCAGTACGCGAGCCGCTTGCGGCGCAGCACCGCGGAGGCCAGGGTGCCGAGGAAGACGGCGTACGCCAGGTTGGCCGGCGCGGGCACCAGCAGGGCGTCGATCGCGGTGCGGACCGGCTGGATGCCGGTGCGGAAGGCACTGCTCACCGCAGCGAGCGCGCAGACCACCGCGACCACCCAGAGCAGGGTGGCGAAGCCCCGCGGCACCTGGCCGCGCCAGTCCCGGCCGGCGCGCCGGGCGTCGGTCACCGTCCGCGACGTGGTGCTCGGGGTCAACGTGGCCTCCCTCGCTGCCGGCGATGGGCGTCGAGCGGCCTCATCGTAGGCCCCCGAACCCGTTCCCCCGCCCCGTCCACGTCGGCCAGCCGGGCCGGGGATGCGCGCAGATTCCCGGAAAGACTGCCCATTCCGCCGGCCGAGGCCATGCTTTCCGGGAAATCGGTCGCACCCTCCGGCGCGCACCCCGCGACACGCCGGAGGGTGCGTTTCCGGCCGCCGACACGTTGGGTAACAGGGCGTCGACGGCGCGGCGCCAGGCCGCGGCCCGACGGATGGCGGTGGTGGCGATGGGTGGTTCGGTGGCGGAGCGGGAACCGAGCACCGCCGCGGGCGGGACCGACCTGCTGACGGTCGGCGTCGAGGAGGAGTTCCTGCTCGTCGACCCGCACACCGGCGCCGCCGTGCCCGCCGTCGACCTGGTGATGGAGCAGGTGCCGCCGGAGTTGCGCGGCCAGGTGGAACGGGAGTTCCAGACCAGCCAGATCGAGATCGGCAGCCCGCCCGGGCTGGAGCTGTCCTCCCTCCGGCACTCCCTCGGGATGCTCCGCGCCGAACTGGCCGACGCCGCCGAGCGGGCCGGCGTACGGCTGCTCGCCATCGGCACCGGGCCGGTGGACGGGCCGGTGCCGCCGGTGGTGGACAAGCCCCGCTTCGACCGGATGGTCGAGCGGTTCCAGCTGCTGGTGCCCGGCCCCGGCAACAACGGCATGCACGTGCACGTCGGCATCCCCGACCCGGAGGCCGGGGTGCAGGTGCTCAACCGCGTCCGCCCCTGGCTGCCGATCCTGCACGCGGTGACCGCCAACTCCCCGTTCGCCAGGGGCGCGGACACCGGGTACGCGAGCTGGCGCTCGGTCGAGTGGGAACGCTGGCCGTCGGTGGCGCCCACGCCCTACCTGGACTCGCACGAGCACTACGAGCGGCTGATCCGGCAGCTCATCGCCAGTGGCGTGATGCTGGACGAGGGGATGCTCTACTGGTACGCCCGGCTGTCCGCGAAGTATCCGACGGTGGAGCTGCGGATCGGCGACGTCTGCCCGTCGGTGGACGACGCGGTGCTGGTCGCCGCCCTGGTGCGGGCCCTGGTGGCGACCGCGCTGGCGGCGGTCGCCGAGGGACGGCCGGCCATCCGCACCGACCACCACCTGCTGGTCGCCGCGCACTGGCGGGCGGCCCACGACGGGCTGGAGGGCGACGGCGTCGACCTGACCGACGGCGAGCTGCGCCCGGCCTGGGAACTGCTGGACCGGCTCGTCGACCGGGTCCGCCCGGAGCTGGCGCGGCACGGGGACCTCGACCAGGTGACCGAACTGCTGGGCGGACTGCGCCGGCACGGCAGCGGCGCGGCGCGGCAGCGGGCGGTGTTCGCGCGTACCGGTCAGTTGGTCGACGTGGTGGCGGACGTGGCCCGGCAGACCCGGGGCTGACCGGCCCCGCCCCGGATCTTCGCATGACAGGATGGGCCCGTGGCGGAACGGCTGATCGTCGTCGGCGGGGACGCGGCCGGGATGGCGGCCGCCTCCCAGGCCCGACGCCGTCGCGACGGAGCCGACCTGGAGATCGTCGCCTTCGAACGCGGCCACTTCACCTCGTACTCCGCCTGCGGCATCCCGTACTGGATCAGCGGGCTGGTGCCGGACCGGGACGCGCTCATCGCCCGCGATGCGGTCACCTTCCGCGAGCAGTTCGACATCGACGTGCGGCTACGGCACGCGGTCACCGCCATCGACCTGGACCGCCGCGAGGTGGTCGCCCGCGACCTGGACGGCGGCGGCGAGGTCCGCGCCGGTTTCGACAGCCTGGTGTACGCCACCGGCGCGGTTCCGGTGCAGCCCGAATGGGCGCGCGGCGGCATCGCCGGGGTCTTCGGCGTGCAGACCCTCGACGACGGCGCGGCCCTGCTGGACTGGCTGGACCGCGAGCCGCGGCCCCGGCGCGCGGTGGTGGTCGGCGGCGGCTACATCGGCGTGGAGATGGCCGAGGCGCTGCTCCAGCACGGGCTCTCGGTCGACCTGGTCGAGCAGGGCGCCCAGCCGATGTCCACGGTGGACCCCGACATGGGTGAGCTGGTCGCCGCCGCCCTACGCAAGGTGGGCATCGATATCCGTAGCGGCCTGACGGTCACCGGCCTGCAGGAGCGGGACGGGCGGATCGCCGCGGTGGTCACCGCCGAGGGGCCGATCCCGGCCGACGTCGTGGTGCTGGGTCTCGGCGTACGCCCGAACACGGCGCTCGCCGCAGCGGCCGGCCTGCCGCTCGGCCCGACCGGCGGGATCCGCACCGACCTGCGGATGCGGGTGCCCGGGGTGCCGGGCGTCTGGGCCGCCGGCGACTGCGTGGAGACCCTGCACCGGGTCAGCGGCCTGCCGGTGCACATCCCGCTGGGCACCCACGCCAACAAGCAGGGCCGGGTCGCCGGGATCAACATCGGCGGCGGGTACGCGACCTTCCCCGGCGTGGTCGGCACGGCGGTGACCAAGGTCTGCGACCTGGAGGTGGGGCGGACCGGCCTGCGGGAGCCGGACGCCGCCGCGGCCGGGTTCGAGTTCGTCACGGTACGGGCCGAGTCGACCAACCGGGCCGGGTACTACCCCGGCGCCCGCCCCATGACGGTGAAGCTGATCGCCGAGCGGCCCGGCGGCCGGCTGCTCGGGGCGCAGATCGTCGGCTGGTCCGAGGCGGCCAAGCGGATCGACGCGCTGGCCGTGGCGTTGTGGAACCGCATGACGGTGGACGAGATGACCGCGCTGGACCTCGGCTACGCCCCGCCGTTCGCGCCGGTCTGGGATCCGGTCCTGATCGCCGCCCGCCGGGCCGTCGACGCGCTCTCCCGCGCCGAACGGTAGGGCGGCTGTCGGTTTCGGTGCAGTTGTTGTCGTCCCAGCGACAACAACTGCACCCAAAGTTTCTTGTCAGGGGGCGCGGTTAGCGTGTGCGCGCTGTCGCGGTGCCGGGTCCGGCGCCTTTTCCCCTCGGAGGCATCCCATGTCGCAGGAGACGACCTACCTCGAACTGTCCGAAGTGGACGGAGGAGCGCACAAGTTCTACGAGGTCGTGGTGGCGGACACCGCGATGACCGTGCGCTACGGCCGGATCGGCGACGATGGCCAGGTGAAGACGACCACCTTCCCGGACAACGCCCGTGCCCGGGCCGCCGCCGCGAAGAAGATCGGCGAGAAGGTCCGCAAGGGGTACGCCCCGGCGGTGCGGGGCGTACGCCAGAAGCGGGCGGTCTCCCGCCGGCAGATCGTGAGCACCCGCTCCACCGCCCGCACCGCCCCGGTCCTCTGGCGGTACGACTCGGGCGCGCCCGCGTTCGGCATCTTCATCGACGGGCAGAGCTGCATGGTGGGCAACGAGCGCGGGGTGATCACCACCCTGGGTCACGACGCCCGGGTGTTGAACCAGGTCCGGCTCCCCGACGGGGTGAAGTGCATCGTCGCCGACGACGCCTGGATCTACGCGGGTTGCGACGACGGCAACGTCTACGACCTCTCCGGCAAGGTGCCCCGGGTGGCGTACGCGATCGCCCCGGACATCGACATCTACTGGCTGGACATCCACGACGGCGTCCTGGGCGTCTCCGACCGCGAGGGCGGCATCGCCGCGATCGACCACGAGGACGAGTTCCTCTGGCGCCGGCCGGGGCGGGGCCGGTCCGCCTGGATGGTGCGCTGTGACACCGACGCGCTCTACCACGGCCACTCGCAGGGGGTGACCGGCTACGACTGGCGTACCGGGCGGGAGCTGTGGCACACCCGGACCGGGGCGGTGCTCTTCGGCTGGCAGGAGCGGGACAGCGTGTTCGCGGGCACGGGCACCCGCGAGGTGGTGCGGCTGCGCAAGGACGGGCGCGCCGAGCGGACGTACCGGTGCGACGCCGCGGTCTTCTCCTGCGCCACCGCCGAGGGCGGCCGGTACGTCTTCGCCGGCGACAGCGCGTCCTCGATCTACTGCTTCGACGCGGCCGGCAACCGGCTGTGGAAGCTCGGCACCGGCTGTGGCTCGGCGTACTCGATGCAGTACCACGAGGAGCGGCTCTACGTGGTCACCACCAGCGGCTACCTGGCCTGCATCGACGCCAGCGAGCCGGCCATCCGGGCCGCCGAGGCGGGCAGCGTGCCCGAGGTGGTCGACGTGAAGGCCCCGACCCGGCTGCCCGAGCCGGCCGCCTGGACCACGGTGGAGGTCACCACCGACGACCGGGCCGGCGTGGTGGTGGAGTGCGTCGAGGCAGGTGGCCGACTGCGCATCCACGTGCTGTCGGACGGCTACCGCCGGGACTGGTCGGTGCAGTTCCCCAAGGGCATCCGGGAGCCGGGCGCCCGCTACCTGGTCACCGACGTGCGGGAGGCCGGTCGGGGCGGCTTCTACCGGGCGTACGGCGACATCCGCCGCCTCCGCTGAGGGCTCCGGTCCGGGGGCGGGGCGGGACCGCTCCCGGACCGGTCATCGGCAGGTCCGACGCACCGCCCGCCTCCGCCCTGCCAGCCCGTTTCGGAGTCGGTTGTACGCGACCCGCCGACGTGGTCCAGGATGGCCGGATGGCCGGGTACCTGGAGATCCCCGAGGGGCTGGGCTGGGTCCGGCGGCTGCCGGCGGGCCGGGACTGGCTGGCCGAGCTGCCGGACCTGCTGGCCGAGTGCGTACGGCGGTGGGAGCTGCGGGTCGGGCCGCCCTACCCGTACGCGTTCGCCTCGCTGGCGATGCCGGCGGAGCTGCCCGACGGCACCGCGGCGGTGCTGAAGCTCCAGTACCCGGACGCGGACAGTGCGCACGAGGCGACCGCGCTGGCCCGCTGGGCCGGTGCCGGCGCGATCCGGTTGCTGGCCCACGACCCGCCACGGCGGGCGCTGCTGGTGGAGCGCTGCGTGCCCGGCACCCCGCTGCACGAGCTGCCCCTCGATGCGGCGCTGGACGTGGTGCTCGAACTGCTCCCCCGGCTCGGCGTGCCGGCCGGCCCGCCGTTCACCCCGCTCGCCGAGGAGGCGGCCGGCTGGGCGGAGCAGCTACCGGCGAACTGGGAGCGGGCCAACCGCCCGTACGAGCGGCGGCTGCTGGACGCCGCGCTCGGGCTGCTCGCCGACCTGGTGCCCAGCCAGGGCGAGCAGGTGCTGGTCAACCAGGACCTGCACGCCGGCAACGTGCTCCGGGCGACCCGGGCACCCTGGTTGGTCATCGACCCGAAGCCGTTGGTCGGCGAGCGGGAGTTCGCGCCGGTGCCGATGGTGCGCGGCGGGGAGCTGGGGCATTCGCCCGAGGCGGTCCGCTATCGGCTGGACCGGCTCAGCGCCGAGCTGGGCCTCGACCGGGAACGGGTCCGCGGCTGGACGATCGTGCACACCACGGCGTGGAGCATCGGCGGGGATCAGGTCTTCCCGAATCAGGTCGAGGTGATCCGCTGGCTGCTCGGCGAGGAGTGACCGACCCCGGGGAGGGATCGGTCACTCCACGAGGCCTGGCGCTCAGGCCGGGTACGGCGCCGCCTCCCGTGCCGTCCGCAGGGCTCCGGCCCACCAGGCGAGCTGGTCCAGCAGGGTCTTGGCGTATCCGGAAGCCTGGGGATCCAGCGGCCGGCCGTCCGCCCATCCGGTGAAGTAGTTCGGGAAGGCCAGGCCGTCGCGGATCGTCACCGCGTGCAGTTCGGTGAGGACGTTCTCCAGGTGCAGCACGGCGTGCCGGCCGCCGGCAGCCCCGCCGTAGCTGACAAAGGCGACCGGCTTGGCCGTCCACTGGGTGAAGTGCCAGTCGATGGCCGCCTTCAGGGCGGCGGGGTAGCTGTGGTTGTACTCCGGGGTGACCAGGATGACGGCGTCCGCGTCCGCGAGCCGGGAGGTCAGGGGCGCCATCCCCGCCGGGCGCGGGTACGCGTCGCCGGCGAACTTCGGCGACACCGCCGGCAACGACAGCGGGATCTCGATCTCAGCGAGGTCGACGACATCGACATCGAACCCGCCGTGCTCGCGCGCCCGCTCGGCGACCCAGGACGCGACGACCGGCCCGAACCGGCCCTCACGGGCGCTCCCCACGACGATGACCAACTTGTGCTTCTCGTTCATGCGATCCACGGTCCGCCGTCGCGTCGACGGTAACCAGACCGGGCGCAGGCTGGCCCCCGTAGGGCCACGCTACGACGGCCGCGGCTGCCGGGAGCCGCCCTAGACTCTCGATCCATGAGTACGCCGTTGGGCGACTTCGTCCGGGCGAAGCGCGACAGCATCCAGCCGGAGTCCTTCGGTCTGCCCGATCGTGGCCGACGCCGCTCCCCCGGCCTGCGGCGCTCGGACCTGGCCACCCGTGCCGGGATCAGCGTGGAGTACCTCACCCGGATCGAACAGGGACGGGACCGCAACCCGTCCCCCGCCGTGGTGAACGCTCTCGCGGACGCCCTGAGCCTGGATGCCGGGGAGCGCCACCACCTGCGCTACCTGGCGAAGATCACCGGCGGGGCCTGCTCCGCGCACCGGCGACCGTCGCCACCCAACCGCGAGATCCGGCCCACCGTGCGGGAGACCCTCCGACTGCTCGAACCCGGCGCCGCGTTCGTCACCAACCGGCTGGGCGACGTACTCGCGTACACGAGCGGGTTCGAGCTGGTCATGCGCGACAGCGGGCTGCTCGACACCGAGTCGCCGAACCTGACGCGCTACGTGTTCACCGACCCGCGCGCCCGGACGTTCTTCCCTGACTGGGATCAGGTGGCCGACGAGCAGGCCTTCGACCTGTGGCTCGGGCCGTCCGCCGAGACATCCGAGTGGTTCAAGGCCGAGCTCGCCCCCGTCGCCGGGCAGGAGTTCACCCGACGACTCAACCACCACCTGCCCCCGCCGCAGGTCCCGCTGCGGCTCGACCATCCCGCCACCCGCGAGCTGCGCTGGCACCGGGAGCGGCTGGAGCTGCCCAGCACCGACGCGCAGCAGTTGGTCGTCCTCCTACCCGCCGACGGGACGACGGCGGAGGCCGTCGAGCGGCTCCGTCACCAGACCCGCGTCCTTCGCGCGGTCGGTTGACGCGACCGGCGGGCTGGGCGACACGGCCGGGGGTCGTCGGGCGGCAGCACCCGGGGCGGGCTGGGCACCGGACCCGGCGTCAGCCGGCCTGGCAGGTGGGGCACCAGTAGAGGTTGCGGCCGGCCAGCTCGCCCCGGCTGATCCCGGCACCGCAGACGTGGCAGGGTGCGCCGGGGCGGCGGTAGACGTACACCTCCCCACCGTGCCGGTCGACGCGGGGCGCACGGCCCATCGCCTCCGGCAGGTGCTCGTCCCGCACGGTGTCGATCCGGCCCCGCTCGACGGCCAGGGTCATCAGCGCCACCAGGTCGGCCCAGAGCTCCGCCCAGCCGGCCGGGGTGAGGTCCCGCCCGGGCAGGGTGGGCGGCAGCCCGGCGCGGAACAGCGCCTCGGTCACGAAGATCAGCCCGGTGCCGGCCACCACCGACTGGTCCAGCAGCAGCGCGGCGAGCGGGGTGGGGCTGCGCCGGATCCGCGCGTACGCCCGGTCGGCGTCGGCGTCGGCGCGCAGCGGGTCCGGGCCGAGCCGGCCGCGCAGGGCCGCCACCTCGGGCGGGGTGAGCAGCTCGCAGGCGGTCGGGCCGCGCAGGTCCAGCCAGTGCGTGTCGCTGGCGAGCCGGAGCCGGACCTGCCCGATCGGGGGCGGCGGCTCGCCGGGCCCGTCGGCGAACTTGCCGTACAGCCCGAGGTGCACGTGCAGGGTCAGCTCGCCAGCGTAGTGGTGCAGCAGGTGCTTGCCGTACGCCTCGGTGCCGTCCAGGACGGTGCCGGTGAGCCGCGCCGCACCCTCGGCGAAGCGGCCCTGCGGGCTGGCGGCGTGCACCTTGTCGCCGGCGAAGAGCTCGGCGTGCCGGGCCGCCAGGCGGTGGATGGTGTGTCCCTCTGGCACGCGGCAACGGTAGCCCGGGAGCCCGGCGACGCCGCCGAGGAGTCCGGCCACCCGTCGACAAGTGTCGACTTTCCGGCGGCCGGGTACCTCCTGGGTGTCACGCGTGGCTGCCACTGCGTTTCCCCCGGCCTCCACGCACCAGATCAGGAGGTGTCGAAATGAAGATCCTGTCCCGCCGGACCGGCCCGGCGCGCAATGAGGACGTGAACGGCGACGGCGTCGTGGACGCCCGCGACCGGACGGCCGTCGCGGACCGGGCGGACGCCCGGCCCGAGGTCACCGACCGCGACGAGGAGCGGACCGGGTACCGGAACACCGCGACCGACGGCGAACGGCGGGCGGACCGGGCCACCGCCGACGGGGCGCTCGCCACGAAGGCGCGGCGCACCGGCACGACGGTCGACCCGGAGCCGAGCCTGGAGCGCACCGTCGACCTGGACCGGGACGGCCGGCCGGACCGGCCGCTGGCCGACGCCGACGGCCGGACGGCTCCCGTGGCCCTCGGTCCGAAGCCCCGGGCCAGCCTGCTGGCCACCCTCGGCCTGATCGTCTCGGTGGTCGGCGCGCTGTTCGTGCTGAGCGGCGCCCTCGCCGGGTACGGCATCGGGCTCGCCGCGGTCGGCGCGGTGCTCGCCGTGCTCGGCCTGGTCGCCACCCGCCGGCGGCACGTGGCCGGCACCACCGACGCGCTGATCGGCGTGCTGGTCGGCCTCGCCGCCGTGGTGCTCGGCATCGTCGCCATGACCGGCCAGTTCGACTGGCCGACCACCGACGGCGAGTGGGTCGGCCGGTTCCGGGAGTGGCTTGATTCACAGTTTGCTGCGACGTTCTGACGGGCACTGATCGGCTCGCCGGCGGTGCGCCGGCATGCCTCAGCCTGGTGGTTCACCAGCAGGGCACATCCTTTTCGGGGGCGGCGGTTCGCCGCCCCCGAAGCGTTTCCGGCTCAGTCCGCCGCGACGACGCCCTCGCGCGCGTCGATCAGCTCGTCCCAGTGCTCCCGGGCCCAGGCGCAGGCGACCTCGATCGGGCCGAGCAGGCTGCGCCCCAGCGGGGTCAGCGCGTACTCGACCCGGCGGGTGGGTGCGACGTGGACCGTGCGCCGGATCAGCCCGTCCTGCTCCAGCTTCCGCAGCGACCGGGTGAGCACCTTGGGGGTGACGGCCCGCAGCGGCACCCGCAGCTCCGAAAACCGCCGGGGGCCGCTCTCCAGGCAACGGATGATCATCCCGGCCCACTTGTCTCCGAACCGGATTGGCGTCAGGTCCGTCGGGCAGACTTCGTCGAACATGTCCGGATCGAGCGGCGCACGCATGCCGCCCACCGTAGTCGGTATCCCGGTGGAAACCGGCCGCCCGGATAGCGTCCGCCCCGACCGGCCGGCGACCACGCCGGCCAACGGGTGATGAGGGGTACGTCGATGAGCAGGATCATCGTCTTCGGCGCCGGCGGCCGGGCCGGCCGGGCGGCCGTACGGGAGGCCCGCGACCGGGGGCAACGGGTCACCGCGGTGCTCCGCGACCCGGCCCGCCACCCCGACCTGTCCGCCGACGGGCAGGTGACGGTGGTCACCGGGGACGTCACCGACGCGGACCGGGTCGCCGAACTGGCCGCCGGGCACGACGGGGCGGTCCACGCGGCGGCCGACCTGGCCGCGCCGGCCGACGTCTTCTTCCCGGCGGCGGCGCGGGCGCTGCTGGGCGGGCTCGGCCGGGCCGGGGTGGACCGGCTGCTGGTGGTCGGGCTCGCCTCGGTGCTGCCGACCGTCGCCGGCGTGCCGCTGCTCGACACGCCGGACTACCCGCAGGAGTACCGGGCCTTCTGCCTGGGGCACGCGGCGGGGACCGAGGTGCTGCGGCAGGACGGCACGGCCGTCGACTGGCTGGTGCTCAGCCCGTCCGGGGACTTTGACCACGGCGGCGCGCCGACCGGCCGGTACCGGTTCGCGCCGGCCGAGGCCGCGAGCCGGATCACGTACGCCGACCTGGCGGTGGCGCTGCTTGACGAGATCGAGACGCCCCGGCACCGGCAGCTCCACCTCGGGGTGGAGCGGGCCTGAGCGGCGACGCAACGATCCACCGCGGGATGAGCGCCAGACGCAACGATCCGACGCCGAACGCAACTTCTTGCGGTGGATGTCGCCGGCCCGCGCCACCTAACGTTGGACTACGGCGCCAGCCCGTGGGCCGACCGTGGCCGGGCGCGCCCGACCCCTGGGAGCACGACATGACGATGGACGCCACCCGCCAGCGCTTTCTGATGTGCCGGCCGACGTACTTCGCGGTCGACTACGCGATCAACCCGTGGATGGATCCGACCGCGCCGGTCGACGCCGACCTGGCGATCCGGCAGTGGGAGCAGCTCCGCGAGACCTACCTCGATCTCGGCCACGAGGTCGAGCTGATCGACCCCGTCGCGGGCCTGCCGGACATGGTCTTCGCCGCCAACGGCGGCACCGTGATCGACGGCAAGGCCATGGCGGTGCAGTTCCGTGACCCGCAGCGCGCCGACGAGGCCCCCGCCTACCGGGCCTGGTTCGAGGCCGCCGGCTTCGAGATGTACGACCCGAAGCACGTCAACGAGGGCGAGGGCGACATCCTGCTGGTCGGCGACCACCTGCTCGCCGGCACCGGGTTCCGCACCGCGCACGCCTCGCACGCCCAGCTCCAGGAGGTCTTCGGCTACCCGGTGATCACCATGCAGCTGGTGGACCCGCGCTTCTACCACCTGGACACCGCGCTCACCGTGCTCGATGAGCGGACCGTCGCATACCTGCCGGAGGCGTTCTCGCCGGGCAGCCGGGCGGTGCTGCGCCGGCTCTTCCCGGACGCCGTCCACGCCACCATGGCCGACGCCGAGGTGCTCGGGCTGAACGCGGTCAGCGACGGCCGGTACGTGGTGCTGCCCGCCCAGGCCACCGACCTCGCCGCCAAGCTGCGCGACCGGGGCTACCAGACCATCGGGATCGACCTGTCCGAGCTGCGCAAGGCCGGCGGCGGACCGAAGTGCTGCACGTTGCGACTCCGTCAGGGAAAGGCAGACAAGTGATCATCGACGACATGCTGCGGACGCCATCCGCCGTACGGGACGCGGAGCGCCACACGGCGCACAACTACCACCCGCTGCCCGTGGTGATCTCGTCCGCCGAGGGCGCCTGGCTGACCGACGTGGACGGCCGCCGCTACCTGGACTGCCTGGCCGGCTACTCGGCGCTGAACTTCGGCCACCGGCACCCGAAGCTGATCGAGGCCGCGCACGCGCAGCTCGACCGGCTCACGCTGACCAGCCGGGCGTTCATCCACGACCAGTTCGCCGACTTCTGCCGGGAGCTGGCCGAGCTGTGCGGCAAGGACATGGTCCTGCCGATGAACACCGGCGCGGAGGCGGTGGAGACCGGCATCAAGGTCGCCCGCAAGTGGGGCTACCAGGTCAAGGGCGTGACCCCGGGCCAGGCGAACGTCGTGGTCGCCGAGGGGAACTTCCACGGCCGGACCACCACGATCGTCAGCTTCTCCACGGACGAGGACGCGCGCGCCGACTTCGGGCCGTACACCCCGGGCTTCACGATCGTCCCCTACGGCGACCTGGACGCGCTGACCGCCGCGATCGACGACAACACGGTCGCCGTGCTGCTCGAGCCGATCCAGGGCGAGCAGGGTGTCGTGGTGCCGCCGGAGGGCTACCTGCCGGGCGTCCGCCGGGTCTGCAGCGAGCGGAACGTCCTGTTCATCGCCGACGAGATCCAGTCGGGTCTGGGGCGCACCGGCGCGACGTTCGCCTGCGACCACGAGGGTGTCGTCCCGGACATGTACCTGCTGGGCAAGGCGCTCGGCGGCGGCATCGTGCCGGTCTCCGCGGTGGCCGCGAACACCGACGTGCTCGGCGTGCTCAAGCCGGGCCAGCACGGCTCGACGTTCGGCGGCAACCCGCTGGCCTGCGCCGTCGCCACCGAGGTGGTCCGGCTGCTCGCCACCGGCGAGTTCCAGCGGCGCTCGGCCGAGCTGGGCAAACGGCTGCACGCCGGCCTGCGCGGCCTGATCGGCAAGGGCCTGGTCGCCGTCCGGGGCCGGGGCCTCTGGGCCGGCCTGGACATCGACCCGGCGCTGATGACCGGCCGGCAAGCCTGCGAGCGGCTGATGGAGCGGGGCGTCCTGGCCAAGGACACCCACGGCTCGACCATCCGGCTCGCCCCGCCGCTGGTGATCACCGAGGAGGAGATCGACCACGCGGTGGCCCAGCTCGCCGGAGTGCTGGAGGGCTGACCCCCGTACGCGAAAGGGCGCCGGGACCGCGACGGTCCCGGCGCCCTTCGTCGTCGGCCTCAGGGGCGCGGCAGGCGCATCGCCATGGTGGGGGCCTCCGCCATCACCGAGGTGGGGCTGAACTTCGCGTCGCTGGGCAGCTCGTCGGCGCGGCCGACCTGCACGCCCGGGTAGAGCTCGACGATGTCGCCCGCACCCAGCACCCGGGACTGCTGCGGGGCCAGCGCGATCCGGTCCGACTCGGCCATCGAACCGCCCGGCCGTACGCCCGAGCCGTTGGTGCTGGTGTCGGTGACGATCAGCTCGCCTCGACCAGCCCGCAGCTCGAACCGGACGTGGCTGCGGCTGATCCAGCGCCGCGCCTCGTCGTTGAGCCACTGGCCGAGCACGATCCCGCCGGACGAGTCCGGTGCCCGGCCGACCAGCACCGGCTGGGACTCGGTGAGCACGAACCGCCGCCGGACCAGCCCGCCGATGCGTACCGCCAGCAGCTCCGTCCGCGGCCGCGGCCCGGCGTCGCCGAGCCGGACGCCGTGCCGGGGGCAGGTCGGCACCCCGTTGCGCAGCGTGGGCGGGGGCTGGCCGGCCGGGGCGCGGTCCACCCGGGCCAGGTCGGCGAAGGCCCCGCCGCCCCCACCGCCGCCGAAGAGCGCGCACCCGGGCTCGGGGCAGCGCCACTGCCGGGCCAGCAACTTCGCGCCCACCGGTGAGCGGCTGCCGGAAGCCGGGCTCTGCCCGCCGCCGACGTGCGCGATGAACACCGGGCCACCGGCGCCGGGCACCGGCGCGAGCACCCTTCCGGCCTGCCCGAGCCACGGGTAGCGGCCGCTCAGGCCGTCGAAGCGGCCCCGGCTGAGCACGGGCAGCCCGAGCAGGTCGGCCACCTCCAGCACCCGGTCGCCGGGGTGGTCCAGCACCTCCACCAGACCGTCGTCCGCCCAGCGCCGGACCACCATCCGCTCGTTGGAGGTCAGGTCCGCGTCGGAGAGCAGGGCCCGGTGCACGATGGCGTAGACCGGGACGCTGTCCTCCCCCAACTGCTGAGCCAGGGCGTCGATCACCATGCCGAGCCGCAGCAGGCTGGCCGGTCGGCCGCCGTCCAGGTTCTGCCAGCGGATCACCTCGGCCAGGTCCACCACGGCCCGGGCCAGTGCGGGGTCGGTGCAGACCCGCCCCTCGATGGCGTCGAGCACCTTGCTGATCTCGAATCTCATGCCGCGCTCCGGACGGTGCCGTCGATCCGCCGGGTTGGCACCCGCCCGCCCGGCTCGTTCCGCGCCGCCGCCGCGGTGCGCACGTCTGTCATGACCCGACCCTACCGGCAGCGCTGATCGAGGCCGATCCACGCACGGCGGAAATCGACCTTCGCCGGTCGGCGGCGGGGCGCTGGGCCGCCTTCACCGGCGGTTCTTGAGCGGGTACCGGGCGGGGCCGCCGCCTCCGCCCGGCGCGGTCCCGCTCAGCCGGCCCGCAGCGGGCGGCCGACTTCGTGCAGGTGACCCAGGGCCTGCCGGTACGACTCGATCAGCCCGGTCTCGACATACGGGATGCCCTGCTCGGCGCAGTACGCCCGGACGATCGGCTGGGCCCGCCGCAGGTTGGCCCGGGGCATGTTCGGGAAGAGGTGGTGCTCGATCTGGTAGTTGAGCGCCCCCAGCGCCACGTCCACGAACCGGCCGCCCCGCACATTGCGCGAGGTGAGCACCTGCTTGCGCAGGAAGTCGAGGTCGTCGTCGGCGGTGGGCATCGGCATGCCCTTGTGGTTCGGGGCGAACGCGCAGCCCATGTAGAGCCCCCAGAGCCCCTGGTGAACGGCGACGAAGAGCAGCGTCTTGCCCGGCGACATCACCGCGAACAGCAGGCCGAGGTAGCCGACGGCGTGCGCGACGAGCAGCAGGCCCTCGACCGCGCGGTGCCGCACCGGGGTGCGCCACCGGCCGTCCGGCTCCCGGCCGACCAGCGCCTGGACGCTCGCCACGTGCAGCGCCAGCCCTTCCAGCAGCAGCAGCGGGAAGAACAGCCACGCCTGCCGCCGGGCCAGCCACCGACCCAGCCCCCGGGTCGCCGCCGCCTGCTCGTACGTCCAGACCAGCGCGCCCGCCCCGACGTCCGGGTCCTCGTCCTCGTGGTTCGGGTTGGCGTGGTGGCGGTTGTGCTTGTCCACCCACCAGCCGTAGCTCAGCCCGACCGCGAGGTTGCCGGCGATGAGGCCGGCGAACTCGCTCGGGCCGCGCCGGCGGAACATCTGCCGGTGGCCGGCGTCGTGCCCGAGGAACGCCACCTGGGTGGTGGCCACCGCCATCCCGACCGCCAGCAGCAGCTGCACCCAGGAGTCGCCGACCGCGGCCACCACGACCCAACCGGCCACGAAGGCACCCAGGGTGAGCCCGATCCGGGCCGCGTACCAGGCCGGTCGGCGATCGAACAGGCCCGCCTCGGCGACCCGCCGGGACAGCCGCGCGTATTCGCTGCCCCGCCGGGCCGGTGGTGCCGTCACTGCTGAGGTCATGCCGATCCCCGCTCCTCGGTCGGTACGTCACACCGGGCGGCGCGACTCTCCGTAACCAAGCATGCCTTGATCGACTGCGCTGGGTAATCCAGCCAACCCCCCAGCCGCGGGTGGTGCTATCCCTACCCCATCCGGCCCACCGCGGCCCGCAGCCGGGCCAGGTCGCGCCGGCGGCGCTCGTACGTCGCGGCGAGGGCGATCAGCGCCAGACCGCCCAGGCCCAGGTAGATCCACCGGGGCAGCAGGTCCCAGCCCCGCGCCAGCTCGTGCAGCGCCAGCGGGACCAGGGTCACCGCGCCGAGCACGACGGGCGCCTGCCAGCGCCGGGCCGCCCCGCCGAGCACCACGCCGAGCGCGACGACGCCGAGCGCCAGCCGGCGCCACGGCTGCGGGTCCGGCGCGGCCAGCACCGACACCAGGCTGGGCAGCAGCGCCGCCGCCAGCCCCGGGCCGAGCGCCAGCCAGCTGTTCAGGCCCGGCCGGGTGCGCAGCGCCACCAGGCCCGCGCCGAGGGCCAGCGCCGCCGCCGGCACGGTGTACGCCTCCAGCACCGCCACCCCGCCGGCGGCGAGCAGCAGCCAGCCGCCGAGCAACTCGCTGCCGCCCGCGACACCGGCGAGGACCCAGCGCCGGCCGGCCGGCTCGTCCCGCCGGAGCACGCGTACCGCCACGACCGCGCCCCACAGCGCGCAGACCGCCGCCGCGTGCCGCAGCGCACCGTTGGTGAGCAGCAGCGCCAGCAGGGCCACCGCGTGCGCCGCCGCCGCTACCGCAAGCGCGGCCCCTGGGGTCGCCGTCGCGGGGCGGAGCAGCGGGCCGGCGTGCAGGGCCGCCGCCGCCACGGCCAGGACCGCGAAGGCGGCGGTACGCAGCGGCAGCCCGCCGGCCAGCGACGCGGTCACCGCGAACCCGGTGGCCGCCGCCAGGGCCGACAGCCGGCCGGCGAGCCGGATCCCGTCCTCCCGGCCGACCGCGCCCACGACCGCCGCCGCCACGACCAGCGCGCCCAGCCCGGCGAGCGTCCCGGCCCGGGTGGCGAGCAGCCCGCCCAGCCCGGGCACGGTGAGCGCCAGCCCGAGCGGCACGGTGATCGGCAGCAGCGCCCAGCGCGGCCCGGCGAGCGCGGCCACCAGCAGCGCGGCCAGCCCCGCCCCGAACGTCAGCGCGGGGACCACCGGCCAGGGCGCGCCGATCGCCGCCAGCAGTACCGGCAGGGCGACCGCGCCGAACGGGAGCGCGGCCAGCGTGGGCAGCCGCCGCCCGCCAGTCGAAATCCGGCTCGGCGCCTCCGAGGCGGCGCCGCGATCCGGAGCCGTCGCGAGGCGGGCGTACGCGGCGGCGGCCGTGCCGAGCAGCAGCAGCGCCAGGCCGGCGGGCACCGCGCCGGGCACCGGCCCGCCGGCGGGCACTCCGGACCAGGGCCGGACCGGCAACTCCAGGAGCACCCGCAGGACCACCGGGGCGGCCGCGAGCAGCGCCAGGCCGGCCAGTCCGGCGCCGACCACCCGCGGGGCGACCGCCGGCCGGGCCGCCCCACCGGCGGCCACCGCCAGCAGCACGCCCGCCGCGGCGTAGAGCGACACCCGCTCGGTGCCCGGTACGACCAGCGGCGCGACCCCGACCGAGGCGAGCGCGACGGCGAAGCCGGTCGAGGCGTACCCGTGCAGGTCGGGCCAGTGTCGGCGGACCGCGAGGACGGCCACCACCAGCAGCACGACGGCGCCGGACGCACCGCGCAGCCGCCACCAGGGCGCCGCGCCGAAGCCGAGCAGCGCGACCGCCACCGCCGCCGGTCCGGCGAGCAGCGCACCGCCCAGCGCCACCCCGGCGACGGTCGGCTGGGCCCCCTCGCCCCGGCGGCCCCGCGCCGCGACCGCCACGCCGACGATCGCCAGGACCGCGAAGACCGTTCCCGCGCCGGCCGGATCGGCGCAGCCGACCAGCAGGGCGTGGCCGAGGAGGACCGCCGCCGCCAGGGCGGGGACCAGCACCGTCGGGTACCGGCGGCGCGGCCGGTACACCGCGCCGAGCAGCAGCGCGGTGGCCGCCGCCAGATCGAGGGCCACCACCAGCGGCCAGGAGGTGGCCACGGCGGCCGGCCCGGCGAGCACGGCCAGCGCGCCGCCGACGGCCCCCACCACCGGCCGCGCGGACGGGGGCACCAGCAGCGCCACCGCCCCGGCGGTGAGCAGCACGGCCACCGGCAACTGCCAGCCCCACGACGGGGCCGGGACCGGCTCGGCACCCTGCCAGGCCGGGAACGCGGCGAGCACGCCGGCCCCGGCGACGAGCCCGGTGAGGATCGTGGCGACCTGCCCCGCCCCGGCCGCCACCACCAACGCGCCCACCCGCGGCCCGGTACGCAGCCGCTGCGGTACCGCCCGCACGGCCCCGGCCAGCCCGGCCGCCACCAGCCCGGCCGCCACCAGCAGCAGCCCCGGGTGCAGCGCGGCGACCGGCCGGATCAGTGCGGTGCCCAGCACCGGCACCAGCAGCCCGGCGGCGATCGCCCGGTACGTCCGGCCACCGGCCGCCAGCGCGCCGGTCAGCAGGGCGAGCGCCACCACCAGCAACGGACCACCGGCCAGCAGCGGAGTGCCGGCCACCCGCCCCAGCCCGAGAAGGACCAGCGCGCAGCCGGCCGCGACGGCCAGCGCGACCCCGTGCCCGATCCAGCCCAGCACCCAGCCGGCCGCCACCGCCGCCGAGCCACCGGCGGGCACCGGCACGGAACGCGGGCCCACCAGGGGACCGGCCGGCGCCGGGCCGGGCGGAACGGCTCCCGGGGCGACGACGCCGGTGGGCGCGGCGGCCGGCCCCCCGCCGGCCGCCGCTTCCCCGTGCGGGCCGAAGTGGACCGGCCCCCCGCCGGCCACCCCGCCCCGCCCCGGGTCACCGCCACTGGCCGACGTCACGCCGTCCACCCCTGACGGCAGCGCGACGTGGGCCCGCGGGACCCGGTTCCGCAGGGCGATCACCACCACGAGATCGCCCAACGCCACCCCGGTGAACACCAGCGCCCAGCCGGCGGCGGACGGCTCGGCGGCCACCGCGGCCAGCGGCAGCACGGGCTGCGCGGTCAGCAGCGCCGCGAACCACGGCACGGTGAGCCGACTGAGCCGCGCGTACCCGGCCGCGACCGCCGCGCCGATCCCCCCGACCAGCGCCGCGTAGCGGCTTCCGGGCCAGCCCGCCACCCCGAACAGGTCCACCGACCAGGCGGCGTACCCGTCGAGGAGCACCAGCAGCAGCCCCACCGCGGCGAACGTCTCGGCGGTGCCGCGCAACCCGCGCCACCGGGCCACCAGCGGGGCAGCGAGGGCGAGCGCGGTGCAGCCGAGGAGGATCACCGCCCGCCCGGCGACCCCGAACGCGGCCCAGGCGACCGCCGTGAACACCACCGCCGCGGTGCCGAGCAGCAGTCCACCGAGGACGAACAGCAGGCCCTGCACGGTCCGGGTGGAGGTCTCCGCCCCACCGGGTCGTACCGGGACGGCCGGCGGCGCGGGCACCGGTGGCACCGGCCCGACCGGGCGCGGTGGCGGGATCTCCCGACGGATCCGGGCGGCCAGCTCCGCCCGGTGCTGCCGGGCGGCGCCGAGCCGGGCCGCCAGCTCCTGGTACGCGACCCGGGCCCGCTCCACCTGCGGCGTCAGCGCGGCGATCTCCCGGTCCAGCCGCACCACCTCGGCGGCCGGCGGGTACGGCGGACGACCGCAGCCGGGGCAGCCGGAGACGAGATCGGCGGGGGCGCCGCAGCCGGGGCAGGGGTAGCCGGTGTTCTCCACCCGGCCAGCATCATGACCGGCGGGCCGGCCGGACAGAGTAGGCGTACTCAGGGACGGGTGTGTTGGTGCACCCAGGCCGTGTAGTCCGGGTTGCCGCTCTCCACCCGGGTCACCAGGATCTCCGGCACCTCGTACGGGTGGTTGGCGCGGAGCTGGTCGATCAGCGCGTCCACCCGGTCCGGGGCGGTCTTGAGCTGCACCGACCACTCGGCGGTGGTCTGGATCGCGGACTGCCACCAGTAGGTGCTGTCCACCTGTCCGCTCACCTGGGCGCACGCCGCCAGGCGTCCGGCGACGGCCGCGGCCGCCAGGACGTCCGCGACCGCCCGCGCGTCCACCACCGTCGTCACCACGCAGATCTGCTCCACGAGCGCACCATACGTGCCGCCCGCGTCATCGAGGGTCTGGTGCGCCCGCCACCCCGTCCCGGTTGGCCGCGATCCACCGGTCGATCCGCGACCACCAGTCGAAGAGCCAGTCGATACGTTCCTGCCGCCCCACCGGGATGTCCTCCGGCGGCACCGACCAGAACCGCATCACGATCCGCTTGTCCATCGGCAGTTCCCGCCACACGTCGGTCACCGTGAGCATCCGGTCCAGCCCGGTGTGCGCGACGAAGACGACCCCGGCGTCCGGGGCGGCGTCCAGGGCGGCGAGCAGCCCGCCCGGCTGCGGGGCGAGCACGTGCTGCATCCGTTCGGCGCGCGACGCCATCCGGTCCAGTCCGAGCGCCCGCAGCCGGGAGATGGCCCGCAGCCGCCGGCTCGGGGTGAAGTTGCCGCCCTCCGGGAAGATCACGAACGCGTCGTCGTCGTCCAGGTCGGCGGCGAGGTGGCCGATCTGCTCGAGCATCGTCTCCCGGCCGTCCGCCCCGGGCGCGATGAACCGGTTGGGCAGCCGGTTGAGCAGGACGTCGATCGCCGGGTCCCACTGGAGGGTCGCCTTGAGCACGATCCGGGGCTCCCGGTGGAACCAGTTCACCAGCGCGTGGATCAGGATGAACGAGTCGCCGGGCCCGGCGTGCCGGCAGAGCACCAGCTCGGGGCGGCCGGGCAGGGCGGTGTCCGGGTCGGCGCCGACCACGTCGATGCGCAGCCGCAGCGCCCAGCGGGCCTGCCAGAACAGCACCCGCAGGAAGTGGCCGGCGAGCAGGTAGTGCGCCCGCTGGAAGGCCGGCGAGCGCTTGCGCGCCCCGAAGCCGGCGGCCACCCAGAGCACGAACAGGGCGAGCAGCGCGGCCGCGTCCCAGACCAGGTAGACGGTGACGATCCAGAGCAGCCGCAGCGGTCGCAGCCGCCCCGGCACCAGCGGCGAGGCGGCCAGCGCCAGCAACGCCCAGGCCGGCAGCGTGGTCAGCACCGTGACCGCGAGCAGCACCACGCCGGGGGCCAGCAGCAACCGGCGTACCCACCGCGGGGGCAGCGGCATCAGCGCTCCAGTCGGGTGTCCAGGTAGCGACGGGAGGCGGTGTACGCGCGGCTGATCCGCCGCCCCACCGCCGCCATGTCCCGGTACGCCCACGGGGTGTCGTCGCGCGGCTCCAGCCCGCCGGTGGGCAGCACGTGCACCTCCACCCCTTCGGGCAGCGCCGCCATCTCCCGGGCGAACCGGTGCCGGCGGGCGATCTCGAAGGCCACCTGAGCGATCTCCCAGGGCCGTCGGGGCGGGCTGAGCGCCCGCTCGATCCGGCCCACCTGGAGCACGAAGATCTGCTTCGCGCCGAGGGCGACCGCCTCCCCGACCGGGATGGAGTTCACCACCCCGCCGTCGATGTAGTGCTGGCCGTCGATCTCCTTCGGCGGCAGCAGCCCGGGCACCGAGGCGGAGGCGAGCACCGCCGGCACCACCGGCCCGCTGTGGAACCAGTGCTCGGCGGCCCGCTCGATGTTCGCCGCGCAGCAGCGGAAGGGGACCTTGAGGTCGGCGAAGGTGGTGTCCTCGCCGAGTTCGCTCTCCAGCAGCCGGCGCAACGGCCGGGGTGAGTGCAGGTGCCGACGGGCGGCGAAGCGGCGCAGTTGCCGGGCGACCGAGTCCCCGTACACCTCGCTGGCCTCGGGCGAGGCCCAGAGCCGGACCAGCCGGTCGGTGACGGCCTCGCTCGGGTCGGCGGCGACCAGGGCGCCGTTGACCGCGCCGATCGAGGTGCCGAGCACCAGGTCGGGCCGGATCCGGGCACGGAACAGCGCGCGCAGCATGCCGACCTCGACCGCGCCGAGCACTCCGCCACCGCCGAGCACGAACGCCACCGGACCCCCTGCCATGGCGTTCATCCTGGCACGAGGCGGAAAGGCGGCCGGCCGGAGCCGCCCCGCGTGACCCGCGCGGTCACCCGGCGTCAGAAGGGCCGCGCGCCGCGCGACCCGGGACCGGACAGCCGTTGACACGCCGGACACATTCCCGCAACCTGATAGCGCTCCCAAGCCCAGGCAGGTGCGAGGTGAAGGCGTCACTGCACGCCGGCACGATGCTGGCCCGCAGGTATCGGCTCATCGACCAGATCGGGGCCGGTGGCATGTCGGTGATCTGGCGGGCCCGGGACGAGGTGCTCGACCGGATCGTCGCGGTGAAGGTGCTCGCCCCGGCGCTCGCCGCCGACGCCCGGTTCCGGGGCCTGGTCCGCGAGGAGGCCCGGTCCGCCGCCCAGCTCGTGCACCCGCACGTCACCGCCGTGCACGACTACGGCGAGACGGTGGCACCCGACGGTGCCATCACCTCGTTCGTGGTGATGGAGCTGCTCGGCGGCGAGGGGCTGGAGCACCGGCTCACCGCAGGCCCGCTGCCCTGGACCGCGGCGGTGGAGGTCGGCGCCCAGGTGGCCGAGGCGCTGGCGGCGGCGCACCGGCTCGGCATCGTCCACCGGGACATCACCCCGGCGAACGTGATGCTGACCCAGGTCGGCGCGAAGGTGCTCGACTTCGGCATCGCCACCCGGATCGGCGCGCCGGACGAGGACGAGGACGGCGGCACCTTCGGCACCCCCGCGTACGTGGCACCGGAGCGGCTGGACGGCGCCCCGGCCCAACCGGCCACCGACGTCTACTCGCTGGGCGTGCTGCTCTTCGAGACGCTGAGCGGCCAGGTGCCGTACCCGGCGGACACCTGGGAGCAGCTCGGCGCGGCGCTGGCCGAGGACGGCCCGCCGGCGCTGGACGTACCCGGTCTGCCGTCCCCGGTCGCGGAGATCTGCCTGCGGTGCCTGGCCCACGACCCGCGCCGGCGGCCCACCGCGCACCAGGTGGCGGCCGCGCTGCGGGACCAGCTCCGGCCCCCCGGCCCGCAGGCCGCCGCCGTGCTGGCCCCGACCATGGCGCTCCCCACCCCGGCGCAGCCGCGGCCCGACCCGGGCCCCGCCGGGGACGCGAACGCCAGCGACCCGGCCGCGCCCCGCCGGGCGGTCGACCGTCGCCGGTCGAGAAGGCTCCTGGCGGCTGGCGGGGTGGTCCTCGGCGGTGCCGCGCTGCTGGCGCCCGCCCTGGTCCCGGACCGGGAACCCATGCCCCGGGTACTGCCGAGCGCCGGGCCGGTGGTGCCCGCGGCGCCGTCGACCCGCGGCACGGCGGAAACTCCAGCACCCCCGAGCCCGACAAGGCCAGCCCCCGCGACCAGCACCGTGCCCGTGCTGCCACCGGTCGGCGGCCTGGTCGACGTCGCGGGCCGGGTGGACGGGCTGATCGAGGCCGGGCTGGTGGCCGGGCAGATCCGCGACGACGTCGGCGTCGACCTGCGGAACCTGCTGCGCAACGCCACCGCCGCCAGCGGCGAGGGCGCGTTGACCGCCGCGGTGGACCGGCTCCGCGCGAAGATCGGCGAGCGTCAGCGCGAGGGCAGCATCAGCCCGGGGTACGCCCGCCAGCTCGACGCCGCCGCGGCGGAGCTGGTCGCGGCCCGCACCTGACGGCGAGCCCGCCGGCCGGGGCGGGTGCGGGGCCGCTCGCCGCCGACCGACCGGTCATCCCGCGGCGACCCGAGCGGCCTCCGGCTGGCCGGTCCGCCCGGCGGCGGCGATGAACCGGCGGTACACCGACTCGTAGCCGAGCGCCATCCGCTCCGCCGAGAAGTTCTCCGCGACGTGCGCCACACAGTCGGTCGGGTCCAGCCGGATCGAGTCGCGCAGCGCCGCCGGCAGCTCGTCGGGGTGTTCGCAGAGCAGCCCGGTCAGCCCGGGCCGGACCAGTTCCGGCACCGCGCCCCGGCGCAGCGCCACCACCGGCGTACCGGTCGCCATCGCCTCCAGCATGGCCATGCCGAACGGCTCCTCCCACTGGATCGGCATGATCAGGCAGCGGGCGTCCAGCAGCAGTTGCAGGGTGGCCTCCCGGTCGGCGTTCAGCACCAGACTGATGTCGTCGTCCAGCAGCGGCTCCACCACCTGCTCGAAGTAGCGGCGTTCGGCCGGCTCGTTGCACTTGCCGGCCAGGGTGAGCGGCAGCCCGGCCGTCCGGCAGGCGCGAATCGCCACGTCGGGCCCCTTGTCCGGGCTGAACCGGGCCAGCCACAGCACCGGCCCCTCGCCCGGGGTCCGCTTGCGCGGGAAGTCCCGCAGCGGCATCGCGTTGTGCACCGTGCCCACCCAGGGCAGTCCCGGGTTCGCCCGGCGCTGCGCGTGCGAGATCGCCACCAGGCCCACCCCCTCGTCGACGATGCCGAGCATGGTGCCGAACTCCCCCACCGGGTTGCCGTGCACGGTGGCCACAGTGGGCACCGACCGCCGGCCGGCGACCAGCGGGCCGATCGTGGTGTGGTCGTGGACGACGTCGAAGTCCGCCGGGTCCACCAGGCGGTTGACCTGAGCGAGGTGGGCCAGTTCGGGCAGCGACTCGCCCAGCCGGTCGTACTGGAGGTCCTCGCAGGTGGAGACGAACTCGGCGGCGGTGCCGTGGTCCCGGCCGGCGCCGAAGACGGTGACCCGGTGCCCCTGGTCGACCAGGCCGTTCACCAGCCCGGTCACCACCTGCTCCACGCCGCCGTAGCCGGGTGGCGGCAGCGACAGCCACGGCGGCACCACCATCGCGATCCGCAACGGCCGCCCCCGGGCCAGGTCCGGCTGATGATTCACGGCCACGAGTCCTCCCGATGGTCCCTGGCATCCGTGATCGGCGTCGCTTTCCCACCCCGATCGGCGGCAAACGGGCTCAGGCGGCCACCACGATCCGGTCGTGCACCTCGCGTACGCCGGGCATGGTCCACGCCGCGCGTTCCGCCTCCTCCCGCTGCCACCAGGAGCGGACCACCCCGTCGAGCACCACGGTGTCCCCGGTGACCCCGACCCTGATCCGTTCCGTGCCGGTCCGTCGGAGCAGCACCCGTTGCAGGTCCCGCCGGTTCTGCTCGTCGCTGGACGGGGCCGGCGGACGGACCTCGATCAGGTTGGTGACCCCGCGTACGCCACGCAGCCGGCGCAGTTCCCGCTCGGCGGTGCGCCGCTGGAAGCCGTACTCCACCTCGCCACGGAGCATGACCCAGCCGTTGGCGACGGTCACGTCCAGCCGGTCGGCGGGGACGAAGCTGTCCCACTCCAGCGCCCGGCTGGCCGCGATGGCGATGTCGGCGTCGGTACGCTCCTCCGCGGCGGGCAGCCGTACCTCGAGGTCGCTGGCGACCGCCCGGACCCCGCGTACCCGGTGCGCGCAGCGCTCCGCCGCCCAGCGCCGGGCGTAGCTGTCCACCTGACCGGTGAGCGTCACCACCCCGTCAGCGACGGTCACGCCGATCTCGGTCGGCTGGGTCTGCGCGTCCCAGTCCAGCTCCGCGAGCACGTCCCGCTGGATCTCCTGGTCGGTACGGACGGCGGTGGTGGTCGTCATGACGTCCCCTCCCGTGCGGTTCCCGGTGCGTCGAGGGTGCCGCCGGACGGGGTGAGCCCGGCTCACCCGGGGCGGGTGAGCGCAGGAAAATGGGCGGCGGGTGACGGAGCCAACCCCCTTGACTCCGGCACCCGCCGCCCGCAGAGGAGGCAGGTCTGTTGGTTAGGACGACTCGGCGAGCGTCACGGTTGCGTTCTGCGTCGAACCGTTGCGCTTGAACTCCACCTGGACGCGGTCGCCGACCTTGCCCGCCTGGACGGCGCCGACCAGGTCGTTCGAGTCGTTGATCACCTTGTCGCCGAACTTGGTGATCACGTCACCCCGCTGGATCCCGGCCTTCTCGGCCGCGCTGCCCGGGGTGACCGAGGCGACCATCGCGCCACCGGCCTCGGCGGCGTTCACGCTGACGCCGAGCGACGGGTGGCTGACCTTCTCGCCGCGCTGGAGCTTCTCGGCGACATCCTTGGCCTTGTTGCTCGGGATGGCGAAGCCGACACCGATGTTGCCGTTGCTGCCCTGCCCGGCGGTGGCGATGGCGGTGTTGATGCCGATCACCTCGCCCCGGGTGTTGACCAGCGCGCCGCCGGAGTTGCCCGGGTTGATCGGGGCGTCGGTCTGCAGCAGGCCGGAGATCGAGCTGGCGCCCTGCCGCGGGTCCATCTGCTGGCCGCCCTCGCCGGCCTGGATGGTGCGGTCGCGGGCGCTCAGGATGCCGGCGGTCACCGAACCCTGGAGGCCGAGGGGGCTGCCCAGGGCGAGCACCTGGTCACCGACCTGCATGGCGTCGCTGTCGCCGAACTTGGCCGCCTTCAGGTCGCTGACTCCGCTGGCCTTGACCACCGCGAGGTCGGTCTTCGGGTCGGTGCCGACGATCTTCGCCTGTGCGTTCTTGCCGTCGGCGAAGACCACCTTCACCGTGTCGCCACTGGCGGAGGCGACCACGTGGTTGTTGGTCAGCACGTACCCGTCGGCGCTGAGGATCACCCCGGAGCCCTCACCGCTGCCCGTCATGATCGTGACGATACTGTCCTGGACGGAGGCCGCGATCTTCGGCAGGTCGGCGCTGTTGATCACGGGCGCGGCCGAGTAGGTACGGGTGATCGTGTTCCCGTCATTCAGGGCGAGCGCGAGCGCCCCGCCGGCCACCCCGGAGCCGAGCATCAGCGCCAGGCCCAGGGCGGCGGCACCGATGAACTTCCCGGCCCGGCTCGGTCGCGGCGCCGGCTGGGGCGCGCCCCACGGCAGGCCCGGCTGGCCGGCCTGGTGCGGCTGCGCACCCGGGTACGGCTGGTGCTGCTGATATGGGGGAACCGGCCCGGTCATGTGCGGCGGGTAGGCCGGGCCGCCCTGGTGCGCCCCGGCGGACCAGCCGACCTGCTGCTGCCCCCCGGCCCACGGGCTGGGCTGCTGCGGCTGCCCGGAGGTGGGGTACGACGGCGCGTACGGGCTGGCGGGGGCGGCCGGCGCCTCGAAGCGACCGGCGTCGGCGGCCGACGCGTCAAAACGACCAGCGTCGGCAGCCGGTGCGCCGAGACGACCGGCGTCGACGGTCGGCCCGTCAGAGCGACCGGCGTCGGCGGCCGGCGCGTCGGAGCGACCGGCGTCGGCGGCGGCCAGGGTTCCGGCGGCCGGGGAGTCGGCCGGAACCGGCGCGGCGGCCGGGGTGACGGTGGAGTCCGGGTGCCCGCTCTCGGCACGGGGCAGCTCGGCGGTGGGGTGCGACGGCTCGGCGTCGGCGGGAGCCGGCGACCGCTGCGGATCGGTCTCGTGGTCGGTCATGGATCCACCTTCCCCCCTGGCACTGCGACCAGCCTGGAACGTGCCTGAATGTTCTCTGAAAGTCACTCGCCGGACTCGGGTGACTGCGGCAGCAGCGGCAGCTTCACCCGGAAGGTGGCCCCGCCGCCCGGCGTCTCGGCCACCTCGACCGTGCCGTGGTGCGCCGCCACCAGCGCGGCGACGATGGCCAGCCCGAGCCCGGTGCTGATCGGCCCGCCGGCCCGGCGGGTCCGCGCCGCGTCCACCCGGTAGAACCGCTCGAACACCCGCTCGGCCTGCTCCGGGGTGAGCCCCGGACCGGTGTCCGCCACCTCCGCCACGGCCAGGTTGCCCGGCTCGACGCGCAGCCGCAGCGTCACCGAGGCGTCCGTCGGGGTGTGGGTGAGCGCGTTGGTCATCAGGTTGCCGATCACCTGCCGCAGCCGGGCGTCGTCGCCCAGCACCACGAGCGGGCCGGCACCGGGCTCGATCTCCAGCTCGATCCGGCGCTCCGGGTCCACCGCCCGGGCCGCCTGCACCGCGTCGGAGGCCAGCACCGGCAGCTCGACCGGGGCGAGGGCGATCGGCCGCTCCCGGTCCATCCGGGCGAGCAGCAGCAGGTCCTCCACCAGCAGCCCCATCCGGGCCGCCTCGTCCTCGATCCGGCGCAGCAGGCCGGCCGTCTCCTCGGGCTGGCGGGCCGCGCCCTGCCGGTACAGCTCGGCGAAGCCCCGGATGGTGGTCAGCGGGGTACGCAGCTCGTGCGAGGCGTCCGCGATGAACTGCCGCATCCGCTCCTCGGAGCGGCGGGCCCGCGCCTCGGACGCCTGCGCCGCCGCGGCGGCGTCCCGGGCGCTCACCTCGGCACTGCGCGCCGCCGCCTCGGACGCGGCCCGGGCCGTGAAGGCGGCCTCGATCTGAGCGAGCATCGCGTTCAGCGCCCGGGACAGCCGGCCCAGCTCCGAGGTCGGCACGGCCCGGCCCTCCTCCGGGTCCGGCACCCGTCGGGTCAGGTCACCGCCGGCGATGGCCGCCGCGGTCCGCTCGATCTCCACGAGCGGCTTGAGACTGGTACGCACGATCCCCGCACCCACCGACGCCAGAATGATCAGCACCGATCCACCGACCAGCAGGTCGATCCAGATCAGCTGCTTGACGGCCCGGTCGACGGCCGTGAGGTGCTGCCCGAAGGCAATGACCTGACCGTCGCCGACATCCGTGTAGAGCATCCGCCAGCGCGTCCGGCCATCGATCGAGCGGACGGTGAACGGGTCACCTACCTTGGCCTGAAAGCCGGCGTAGTCCGTGGGGAAGGACGGCAGCTCCTCCGGGCTAAGCCCGTCATAGCGCACGGGTTCGGCCAGAACTTCCCCGGGAATGGCCCTGGAAGCCACATAATCCGAGGGGATGCCGACTTTCACCGGGTTCCCGCCGGCCCGTTCCAGCGCCTGGGCCACGCCGGCCGCGCCGCCGCTGAGCTGGTCGTCCACCTGCCCGATGAGGTAGTCGCGGAGGAAGTAGGCGGTGAGCGAGCTGATCACGAGAAGCGCGGCGGCGACCAGGGCCAGGACCGCGGCGACCAGCTTGACCCGCAACGGGACGGCCCGAAGCTGGCCCTTCGCGTCGTGGACGAGGTTCACGCCGCCGGCTTACGCAGCACGTAGCCGACCCCGCGCAGGGTGTGGATGAGCCGGGGCTCGGTGTTGTCGACCTTGCGCCGCAGGTAGGAGATGTAGGACTCGACGATGTTGTCGTCGCCCCGGAAGTCGTAGTTCCAGACGTGGTCGAGGATCTGCGCCTTGGAGAGCACCCGGTTGGCGTTGAGCATCAGGTAGCGCAGCAGCTTGAACTCGGTCGGCGAGAGCTGCACCCGCTGGCCGGCCCGGTGCACCTCGTGGGTCTCCTCGTCCAACTCCAGGTCGGCGAAGGTGAGCCGGGAGGGGGCGTGCTCGCCCGTGGCGGTACGCCGCAGCACGGCCCGGATCCGGGCGGTCAGCTCCTCCAGGCTGAACGGCTTGGTGACGTAGTCGTCGCCGCCCAGAGTCAGCCCCCGGATCTTGTCGTCGGTCGCGTCCCGGGCGGTCAGGAAGACCACCGGGGTACGCGTGCCGCCCTCGCGGAGCATCCGGATCACCTCGAAGCCGTCCAGGTCGGGCAGCATCACGTCGAGCACGACCAGGTCGGGCCGGTGGTCCTTGGCGGCGTTCAGCGCAGCGCTGCCGCTGGTCGCGGTGGCGACGTCGAAGCCCGCGAAGCGCAGGCTCGCGGAGAGCAGTTCGAGGATGTTGGGATCATCCTCGACGACCAGCAGTCGGGCCTCGGTCTGGGTAGCCACCATGCCCCCATCATCCGCGCTCTGCCTGCGGCGGTGCTGGGTGGATGCTGGAAACAACCTGTGAGCCGACCCGCCCCGGTGACGGCTCAGCGGAGCAGCCGGCGCAGCCCGTCCAGTGCACCGTCGAGCAGCCGGATCGCCGTCCGCAGCTGGGTGTCGGTGAGCCGCCCGGCGCGGACCAGCGCGCCGACCTCGACGGTGAACTCCGCCAGCCGCTGGTCGAACTCGGCGAGCAGCGGCGACTCGCCGGGCGCGCGCGGGCCACCGTCGGCGGCGGGCCGGGTGGGCGGCGGCTCCCAGTGCGTGCGCCGGGTCTGCCGGGTCGCCTCGCGCAGCTCCCGCTTGAGGTCGCGCACCGAGCCGCGCACCTCGGTGCGGATCTCGCCGGCCAGGGCGGAGAGGTCCTCGACGGAGGCGCTGATGTCCGATTCCAGGGCGGCCAGCTCGTCGGCGCGCTGCCGCAGCTCGGCGCGACCCGCCTCGGTGATCTCGTACACCTTCCGGCCGCCCGCGGCGGTGTGGGTGACCAGCCCTTCGACCTCCAGCCGTTGCAGGCGGGGGTAGATGGTGCCGGCGCTGGGCGCGTAGAGGCCGAGGAAGCGGTCCTCCAGCAGGCGGATCAGCTCGTAGCCGTGCTTCGGGCCGTCGTCGAGGAGCTTGAGCAGGTAGAGCCGGAGCCGCCCGTGACTGAACACGGCGGTCACGGCAGCTCCTCCAGGTCGTCGGCGTCCTCGACGGGCCGGGCGAGCAGGGCGATGCTGCCGGAGGTCGCGGACGCCCAGAGCTTACCGCCGCCCGTGCCCAGCACCCCGTGGCTGTCCTTCATCGCGCCGAGCCCGCCGCGGCCGCGCACCTGCGGGAAGCCACTGGTGATCCGGCCGGAGACGGTGTGCAGGTCGACGGTGAGGTCGCTGTCCTCGCGGACCCGGACGGTGATGCTGCCGGAGATCGCGCTGAGCCGGATCTCGCTGCCCCGGGGGTTGTCCAGGTCGCAGGTGATCGAGCCGGAGACGGTGTGCGCGTGCACCCGGCCGGGTGCGCTCTCGGCGAGGATCACCTCGCCGGAGACCGTCTCCAGGGAGAGGTCGCCGGCGACGCCGAGCGCCTCCACCGGGCCGGAGGTGACCTTGGCGGTGGTCCGGCCACGCAGCCCCATCAGGGTGATCTGGCCGGAGGTGACGTCGACCTGGGTGTCCCGGCGCAGGCCGGAGGCGACCAGCGAGCCGTCCACCAGCCGCAGGTCGGCCAGCACGTCGGCCGGTACGGCGACGGAGACCTCGGCCCGGAACCGGCGGCCGAGCTGGCCGAGCCACCAGAGGAACCCGGGCCAACGCGGGTGTCGCTCGTGCCCGACGAACAGCCGACCGTCGCGGTGCTCCACGATGACCGGCCGGCGGCTGACCCGGGTGACGTCGATCCGGGCCGGACCGTCGGTGGCGACCACGTTGAGCCGGCCGGTGACCAGCCGTACGTCGAGCCGGGTGACCGGCCCGTCCAGGGTGAGCCGCTGCGGGCTGTCGACCGTCCAGCTGGCCATGGTGTCCTCCCCTCGGTGACGTGCCGACCCGCGGCACGTCGAGCGACAGGAGGAGCATAACGCGATACATCGCGACTGAACAAGATAGTGTCGCGACTGTGTCAGGCAGCCCGGTCCAGCGCCACCTCCCGGGCGTCGAGCCCCGCGCCGGCCGCCACCACGGCCGCCCCGGCCCGGGCGGCGAGACCGGGTCCGGCCGGCACCGCGAGACCGCGGCCGGGCAGCGCCGCCGCTCCGACGGGCGCCGGCAGGAGGCCACCCAACGGGGCGGGCCGGCCGAGGGCCACCGGCCGGGCCGGCGTCAGGTGGACCACCGACTCGGCGGCGCGGGCCAGCAGCCGCCGGTCCGCGTCCTGGGCTGGGTGCAACGCGGCGGCCACCACCACCGACACGGTCAGGTCCCGGGCGGCGAGCACCCGGCACACCGAGGCCCAGAGCGTCTCCTCGCCGAGGAACGCGGCCAGGGTGGTCGGGTCGCCGGCGTACCGGTAGTCGATGCGGAGCGGGACGATCGGCGCGTCGGCGTCCACGGCGGCCTGGAACATGGCCGGCCGGAACCCGCCCCGCGGCCGGCAGTCGGCGGCCTCGCCGCACCAGGTCGTGCCCTCGGGGAAGACCGCCACCGGAGTCCCGGCGCGCAGCGCGGCGGCCACCCGGCCGACGGTGGCGGGCAGGTCGCGCGGTCGCGACCGGTCCACGAAGACCGCGCCGGCCGCGGCGGCCAGCGGGCCCACCACCGGCCAGTCCCGGACCTCCCGCTTGGCGAGCATCCGGGCCGGGGCCACCGCGAGCACCGCGAGGATGTCCAGCCAGGAGACGTGGTTGGCGACCAGCAGAGCCGGCCGGCGCGGCGCCCGGCCGCGGACCACCAGCCGCACGCCGAGGGCGCGCAGCGTCCCCCGGGCCCAGCCGCGCAGCGCGGCCTGGCGATCCCGGGCGGGCAGCACCGGCAGCAGCACGGCCAGCCCGACCCCGGCCAGGAGCATCCCGACCACGCCGAACAGCCGGGCCACCCGGCGCGGGCGCGACACGGTGGACCCGGTGGCGGCGGGCAGGCACCACGACCCGCAGCCCGAGGTCGGCCGCCACAGCTCCGCGGCGGTCACGAGATCCCCCCGCCCAGGAAGTGGCGCAGGTAGCGGGGGTTCATCCGGTCCAGCGAGAGCAGTACGTAGAAGTCGGCGCAGTCGAAGTCCGGGTCGTACGCCGGCTCGCCGCAGATCCAGGCGCCGAGCCGCAGGTATCCGCGGAGCAGCGGCGGGACCAGCGCGTGGCGCTCGGCCGGCGACAACTCCAGCTCGGCGCGCCTGTCGCCGCGCTGCGACCTGGAGCCCTCGGCCGTCAGGGTGGCCGGGTCGACGGCGGCCGGCGCCTCGGCGAACCACGGACGGCGGGGCGCGACCCGCAGCGGCGGCGGGGCGAGGTGGCGGGCGGTGGCCTGGGCCCAGACCTCGGCGACCGCCGTACCGCCGTCGGCCACCGGCACCGAGGCGCAGCCGCCGAGCCAGCGCGACCCGCGCAGGTGCAGGTAGCGGGCGATGCCGGCCCACATCAGGTTGATCACGGCGCCGGAGCGGTGGTCCGGGTGTACGCAGGAGCGGCCCGCCTCGACCAGGTCGTCCCGGAGCGGGGCGAGCGCGGTCAGGTCGAACTCGCCCTCGGCGTACCGGCGGTCCGTGCGGCCGGGCGGCAGCAGGCGGTACGTGCCGATCACCTCGTCGGTGCCCTCCCGCAGCACGACCAGGTGGTCGCAGTGGGCGTCGTACTCGTCGGTGTCGAGTCCGGCGGCCCCCGGCTGCAGGGTCGCGCCGAGTTCGGTGGCGAACACCTCGTGACGGAGGCGTTGGGCGGCCGCGACCAGCGCCGGGTCGTCGGCGATCAGCAGGGTGTATCCGCTGGTCGTGAGGGGTGCGCCAGCGGCGTGCAGAACAGCCATGGCTACCTGTGTAAGGGGCCCGGGTTGCCACCCCCGGGGACGAAGGGTGTCGATCCGGTGAACGCCAGCCCACCGCCTGCCACCAGCCGCACCGATCATGGCGTTGGCCGCACGTTTCGTCCGGTTCGTGACCGCCAACCTCATGATCGACGGGATGTGGCGGTGGGGCGGGTGGGGCGGCGTGGGAGGCTGGCCGGGGCGGGGTGGGCCAGGGGCCTGCGGGCGGGGGCTGGGGCAGGGTTGGAGGAATTGGATGATCATTGAGTCCCGCTTCCACGGGCCGGCCGGTTCGGGCAACGGCGGCTGGAGTGCCGGGGTCTTCGCGGCGGCGGTCGACGACCGGGGGCCGGTGGAGGTCACCCTGCGCAAGCCACCTCCGCTGGAGACCCCGCTGGCCGCGGTGGACGGCGAGGTACGCGCCCCGGACGGCCAGGTGATCGCGCAGGTACGCCGGGTCGAGGAGTTCACCGCCGTGGTCCCGCCGGTGGACCGGCCCACCGCGGCGGCCGCCGCGAAGGCGTACCCGGGGTTGGTGGAGCACCCCTTCCCCGGCTGCTACGTCTGCGGCCCGGAGAACCAGGACGGGCTCCGGATCTTCCCCGGCCGGTTGCCGGACGGCCGGACCGCGGCGCCGTTCCGGGCCCCGGCCGAGGTGGTGCCCGCGACGGTCTGGGCAGCGCTGGACTGCCCCGGCGGCTGGGCGGTGATCGCGCCGGGCCGCCCGTACGTCCTGGGGCGGATCGCGGCGGTGGTCGCGGCGCTGCCGCGTCCCGGCGACGAATGCGTGGTGACCGGGGCGATGGTCGGCGGGGAGGGCCGCAAGGCCGAAGTCCACTCCAGCCTCTACGGCCCGGACGGCGCCCTGCTCGGGTACGCCCGCGCCACCTGGATCGCCCTGCCACCGGCCTGACTCATCCCTGGGGATGATCGCCTCCTGCCCCCGAGGGAGGAGGCCGTACGCATCGCGCCTGATTGACCGGCTTGCACGGGGTTGCCAGGCTGTGCCACGGCGCCCCCGCAACGGCGTCCCCACCGGCGCGCCCGCGCGCCGTGCCAGGAGAGGAGAACGATGTCCGACGGGCAGTGGAGCCCCAGCACCGGGACCGGCCAGATCGTGGTGTCCGGACTGACGAAGCAGTACAAGAACGTCCGGGCGGTCGACAATCTGTCCTTCACCGTCGAGCCGGGGCGGGTGACCGGCTTCCTCGGCCCGAACGGCGCCGGCAAGACGACCACCCTGCGCATGCTGCTCAACCTGGTCACGCCGACCGCCGGCGAGGCCACCATCGGCGGCCAGCGGTACGCCAACCTGGCCGACCCGCTGCGCTCGGTGGGCGCGGTGCTGGAAGCGTCCAGCGCGCACAAGGGCCGCACCGGGATCAACCACCTGCGGGTGATCTGCGCCGCGGCCGGCCTGCCCCGGCACCGGGCCGACGAGGCGCTCGCGCTGGTCGGACTCACCCCGGCGGCGAAACGCAAGTTCAAGGGCTACTCGCTGGGCATGAAGCAGCGACTCGGGATCGCCGCCGCGATGCTCGGCAACCCACAGGTGCTGATCCTCGACGAGCCAGCCAACGGCCTCGACCCGGAGGGGATCCGCTGGATGCGCGGCTTCCTTAAGGGGCTGGCCGCCGAGGGCCGGACCGTGCTGGTCTCCAGCCACCTGCTCTCCGAGATGCAGCTGCTCGCCGACGACGTGGTGATCATCGCGGCCGGCCGGCTCATCCGACAGGGGCCGGTGGATCAGGTGATCGGCTCGATGACCCACGGCGCGCGGGTGCGGGTACGCACCCCGCAGGCCGAGGAGCTGACCGCGGCGCTGCGCGAGCAGTCGGCCACGGTGGACGCCGACGGCCAGGGCGGACTGCTGGTCACCGGGGTGGACGCGCCGACCGTGGGCCGGGTGGCCCTGGCCGCCAAGGTGGAGCTGCACGAGCTGACCACCGAGCGCCCCGACCTGGAGGGGGTCTTCCTCGAACTGACGGCCGGAAAGGCGGAGATCCGATGAACCTGGTCCGATCCGAGCTGCTCAAGATCCGTACGACCAGCACCTGGTGGTTGCTGGGGATCGGGGCGTTTCTCGCCACCGCGGTGGCCTTCGCGGTGAACGCCTGGCTCGCGCACACCACGCTGAGCGGCCGGGGCGAGGAGATCGGGGTCACCGGCGAACAGGCGACCGCAGCGGCGCAGGCGGCAAACGTCTACACCTCCGGCCAGTACCTCGGACTGCTCTTCGTGATGCTCATCGGCATCCTGATGGTCACCAACGAGTTCTTCCACCAGACGGCGACCACCACGTTCCTCACCACGCCACGCCGCACCTCGGTGATCCTCGCCAAGCTCGGCGCGGCGTCGCTGCTCGGCTTCGGCTTCTGGCTGGCCACCACGGTGCTCGACCTGCTCGCCGGGGCGACCTTCCTGTCCCTGGACGGCCACGGCACCCAGCTCGGCGAGTGGGAGGTGCAGCGCGCTCTGCTGCTCAACCTGCTGGCGTACGCGATCTGGACCAGCCTCGGGGTGGGCATCGGGACGCTGATCCCCAACCAGCTCGGCGCGGTGATCACCGCAGCGGTGCTCTACCTGGTCGGCACCCAGATCGTGCAGCTGCTCTTCTTCCTGGTCTCCAACTGGCTCGACAACGAGGCCGTGATCAAGTGGCAGGTCGTCTGGCCGGCCGTCGCCTCCCAGGTGATGATCAGCGGGCAACCCAGCCAGTTCACTCCCGCATGGTGGGTGGGTGCCCTGGTGCTGGTCGGCTACGCCCTGGTCAGCGGGGTCAGCGGCGTCCTGATCACCCGGCGGCGGGACATCGCCTGAGCCGGATCCGGGGAACGGCCCCGGTGGGTGACCAGGCGTCACCGACCGGGGCCGTTCGTCGCATATCAGGAGTCGGTGGGATACGCAGCGTTTGCCAAACTTCTGGCATCTTCTGTGAAACGGAACACCAGCCGGAGGCGAGAATGCCTACGCCATTCGTACGGCGTAGCCTGGGAGCCGTCTTCCGTGCCCGGATTCGGGCCCGGGATGACACCGCGTGACCTTACGAACCCGCGTGAAAGAGGCGATCAGCGGCCGTGTCGACCCAGCAGACTTCGCAGGAGAACCCACTGGCGGGTTTCGGCCCGAATGAGTGGATCGTCGAGGAGATGTACCAGCGCTACCTCTCCGACCCCTCGAGCGTGGACTCGGCCTGGCACGACTTCTTCGCCGACTACAAGCCGGCCCCCGGCGCCGCCACTGCGCGCCCCGACGGCCAGGCCAAGCCGGCCGCGACGCCGGAACCCGCCGAGCAGCAGGAGGCGGTGGCCACGGTGACCCAGCGGCCGGCCGCCGAGCGGCCCGCCGCGAAGCCGGCCGCCGCGGCCAAGGCCGCCCCGGCCCCCGCCAAGCCTGCCGCCGCCAAGCCCGCGCCGGCCGCCAAGGCCGCCCCGGCCAAGCCGGCCGCCAAGGCCCCGACCGTGAGCGCCGCCGGCACCACCCCGCTGCGCGGGGTGGCCGCCAAGATCGTGCAGAACATGGACGCCTCGCTGGCCGTGCCGACCGCCACCAGCGTGCGCGCGGTCCCGGCGAAGCTGCTGGTCGACAACCGCATCGTGATCAACAACCACCTGGCCCGCGGCCGCGGCGGCAAGGTGAGCTTCACCCACCTGATCGGGTACGCGCTGGTCCGGGCGCTGATCGAGCACCCGGAGATGAACAACTCCTACGCCGAGGTCGACGGCAAGCCGGCGATGGTCCGACCGGAGCACGTCAACCTCGGCATCGCCATCGACCTGGCCAAGCCGGACGGCTCCCGCAACCTGGTGGTGCCCTCCATCAAGGCCTGCGAGCAGATGGACTTCCGTCAGTTCTGGCAGGCGTACGAGGACGTGGTCCGGCGCGCCCGCCGCAACGAGCTGACCATGGAGGACTACGCCGGCACGACCATCTCGCTGACCAACCCGGGCGGCATCGGCACGGTCCACTCGATCCCGCGCCTGATGCAGGGGCAGAGCGCCATCATCGGCGTCGGCGCCATGGAATACCCGGCGCCCTACCAGGGCATGAGCGAGGCGACCCTGGCCGAGCTGGCGGTCAGCAAGATCATCACGCTGACCAGCACCTATGACCACCGGATCATCCAGGGCGCCCAGTCCGGCGAGTTCCTCAAGGTGATGCACGAGCTGCTGCTCGGCGAGCTCGGCTTCTACGACGAGATCTTCACCTCGCTGCGCATCCCGTACGAGCCGGTGCGCTGGGTGCGGGACGTGGCCGTCGACAGCGAGGGCCAGATCAACAAGACCGCGCGGGTGCACGAGCTGATCCACGCGTACCGGGTGCGCGGCCACCTGATGGCCGACACCGACCCGCTGGAGTTCAAGATCCGCAAGCACCCGGACCTGGACGTCCTCCAGCACGGGCTGACCCTGTGGGACCTCGACCGGGTGTTCCCGGTCAACGGGTTCGCCGGCAAGCAGCGGATGAAGCTGCGCTCGATCCTCGGCGTGCTGCGCGACTCGTACTGCCGCCGGCTCGGCATCGAGTACATGCACATCCAGGACCCGGAGGAGCGGCGCTGGCTCCAGGAGCGGGTCGAGCGCAAGTACGAGAAGCCGACCCCGGACGAGCAGAAGCACGTGCTCAACCGGCTCAACGCGGCCGAGGCGTTCGAGACCTTCCTGCAGACCAAGTACGTCGGCCAGAAGCGCTTCTCGCTGGAGGGCGGCGAGTCGCTGATCCCGCTCCTCGGCGAGGTGCTGGAGTGCTCCGCCGAGGCCGGGCTGGACGAGGTCGTCATCGGCATGGCCCACCGCGGCCGGCTCAACGTGCTGGCCAACATCGTCGGCAAGCCGTACGAGAAGATCTTCTCCGAGTTCGAGGGGCACCTCGACCCGCGCTCCACGCAGGGCTCGGGCGACGTGAAGTACCACCTCGGCCAGAACGGCAAGTTCACCACCCCGGACGGCGGGCACGCGGTCAAGGTCTCGGTGGTGGCGAACCCGTCGCACCTGGAGGCCGTGGACCCGGTGCTGGAGGGCATCGTCCGGGCCAAGCAGGACCGGATAGACCTCAAGCTGGAGGGCTACACCGTGCTGCCGCTGGCGGTGCACGGTGACGCCGCGTTCGCCGGTCAGGGCGTCGTCGCCGAGACGCTGAACCTGTCCCAGCTGCGCGGCTACCGCACCGGCGGCACCGTGCACGTGGTGGTGAACAACCAGGTCGGCTTCACCACCGCCCCGGAATACAGCCGGTCCAGCCTCTACAGCACCGACGTGGCCCGGATGATCCAGGCGCCGATCTTCCACGTCAACGGCGACGACCCCGAGGCCGTCGTCCGGGTGGCCCGGCTCGCCTTCGAATACCGCCAGGCGTTCAACAAGGACGTCGTGATCGACATGGTCTGCTACCGCCGGCGCGGGCACAACGAGGGCGACGACCCGTCGATGTCCAACCCGCAGATGTACCAGATCATCGACTCGAAGCGGTCGGTCCGGAAGCTCTACACCGAGGAGCTCATCGGGCGGGGTGACATCACCGTGGAGGACGCGGAGGAACTGCTGCGCGACTACCAGGCGCAGCTGGAGCGGGTCTTCAAGGCCACCCGCGACGCCGCCACCACGCCGCGGCAGCTCAGTCGGCCGCCCCGGCTGGTGGAGCCGGAGCCGCAGGTCGAGACCGCGACCGGCGCGGCCGTCGTCAAGGCGATCGGCGAGGCGCACGTCAACCTGCCGGAGGGCTTCACCCCGCACAAGCGGATCCAGCAGCTGCTGGACCGGCGGGCCCGGATGGCGGTCGAGGGTGGCATCGACTGGGGCTTCGGCGAGATCATCGCGTTCGGCTCGCTGCTGCACGACGGGGTCACCGTCCGGCTCGCCGGGCAGGACTCGCGCCGCGGCACCTTCGTCCAGCGGCACGCCTCGATCGTCGACTCGAAGACCGGCGACGACTACCTGCCGCTGAAGTCGCTCACCGGCGACGGCGAGCGGTCCCGCTTCTTCGTGCACGACTCGCTGCTGTCCGAGTACGCCGCGATGGGCTTCGAGTACGGCTACTCGGTGGAGAACGTCAACGCGCTGGTCTGCTGGGAGGCCCAGTTCGGTGACTTCGTCAACGGCGCCCAGTCGGTGATCGACGAGTTCGTCTCCTCCGGCGAGGTGAAGTGGGGCCAGCGCTCCGCAGTGACCCTGCTGCTGCCGCACGGCCACGAGGGCCAGGGCCCGGACCACACCTCCGGCCGCCCGGAGCGGTTCCTCCAGCTGTGCGCCGAGGACAACATGCGGGTGGCCATCCCGAGCACCCCGGCGAGCTACTTCCACCTGCTGCGCCGCCAGGCCCTCTCGCCGAAGCGGAAGCCGCTCGTGGTGTTCACGCCGAAGTCGCTGCTGCGGCACAAGCTCTGCGTGTCGCCGGTGGAGGACTTCACCACGGGCACCTTCCAGCCGGTCCTGCGGGACACCGCCGCCCCGGCGCCCGAGCAGGTGAAGCGGGTGCTGCTCTGCTCGGGCAAGGTCTACTACGACCTGTTCCAGGCCCGGCAGGAGCGGGGCGTCACGGACACCGCGATCATCCGGATGGAGCAGCTCTACCCGCTGCCGGTCGAGGAGATCCGGGCCGCGCTGGCGCAGTACCCGAACGCCGAGGACTTCGCCTGGGTCCAGGAGGAGCCGGCCAACCAGGGTGCCTGGTCGTTCGTCGCGCTCAACCTGCTGGAGCACCTGGACGGCGTCCGGCTGCGCCGCATCTCCCGCCCGGCCGCCGCCGCCCCGGCGGTCGGCTCGGCGAAGATGCACGAGGTGGAGCAGGGCGCGCTGATCGAGGCGGCCCTCCCCCGCCCGTGACCTGACCGCACCGCCAGCACCGGGGCAGCGACCGTACGACGGCCGCTGCCCCGGTCGCGTGGCGACCCTTTTCTTGTGAGAGGACGGATCATGTACTTCACCGACCGCGGCATCGAGGAACTGGTCGAGCGCCGGGGCGACGAGCAGGTCAGCATGGAGTGGCTGGGCGAACGGCTGCGCGACTTCGTCGACCTGAACCCGGAGTTCGAGACCCCGATCGAGCGCTTCGCCACCTGGCTGGCCCGGCTGGACGACGAGGACGAGGACTGACCGTGACGCATTGACGGTGGGCCGTTCCCTGGCGTCCACTGGAGAGCAGCGCGCAGGGTCCGCCGAGGACCCACGCCCCGCCCGACGCCAGGGAGGCGGAGATGGATCCCGAACTCCGCAAACCGCCGCAGGACGCGGTGACCGTACGCCACCTGCGTCTCGGCATCGGATCCGTCGGCATCGCACTGCCAGTCGTGCTGGTGGTCGGTCACCTGGTCGTGGCCCGCCGGCTCACCCTGCTCGACTCGCTCAGCGCCTACTACCACACCGAGATGCGCGACGTCTTCGTCGGCTCGTTGTGCGCCGTCGGGGTGTTCCTGATCGCCTACCGGTACCGCCGGCCGGACGACGCGCTGGGCAGCGTCGCCGGGGTCCTGGCGATCGCGGTGGCGCTCTTTCCCACCACCGTGGGTGCGCCGGCCGGCACCACCAGCCACAGCGATCGAACGGTCGGCGTGGTGCACCAGATCGCCGCCGCCGGGCTCTTTCTGCTCCTCGCGGTCTTCTGTCTCTTCCTGTTCACCCGCCCGGACCGGGTCGGGGTCCCGCCGTCCCGGTCGGCCGTCCGGTTCCACCGCCTCTGCGGCGGGCTCATCCTGCTGGCGATCACGTTCGCGCTGGCGAGCACCCGACTGCCCGCGGACCTGCGGCACACGCTCAAGCCGGTGCTGTGGTGCGAGACGGTCGCCGTGTTCGCCTTCGGGGCCGCCTGGGTGGCGAAGAGCGACGCGCTGTTCCGGGCCGCGGAGTCCATCGACGAGAGCGACGTCCGCCAGGACCCCCAGCCGGCCGCGCCAACCTCGTCCTGAGCGGGAAGGGGCCGTCGGCCCCGGGCACAAGGACCCGGGCGGGGGCCACCACGATCTTGTAGCGTGAGGTCGTGGCACGCAGCGTGTACCTGACCAGCGTGGGCTCGGGCGGGGGCAAGTCGACCGTCGCGCTCGGGCTGGCGGAGCTGCTGTCCCGGCAGGTCGAGCGGATCGGCGCGTTCCGGCCGCTGGTCGCGGGCCAGAGCCCCGACCAGATCCTGGCCCTGCTCACCGAGCGCTACCGGGTGGAGCTGCCGATCGACGCGCTGCACGGCTCGACGTACGCCGAGGCCACCGCGCTGGTCGCGGACGGCCGGCGGGAGGAGCTGATCTCCCGGATCGTCGCCCGCTACCGTGCGGTGGAGCGGCGCTGCCCCGCAGTCGTCGTGGTGGGCAGCGACTTCGCCGACGGGGACGGCGCCGGCCCGCGCGAGCTGGCGTTCAACGCCCGGCTGGCCACCGAGTTCGGCAGCGTCGTGGTGCCCGTGGTCGACGGGTTCGGCCAGCCGCCCGAGGCGGTCGCGGCGGCGGTACGCGGGGCGTACCACGACCTGGTGGACCTGGGGGCGACCGTGCTGGCGGTGGTCGCCAACCGGGTGCCCGGGCCGATGACCCTGCCCGACCTGCCCGTCCCCGCGTACGCGATCCCGGAGGTGCCGGCCGTGTCGGCGCCGACGGTGGCCGAGGTGGCGGCGGCGCTCGGCGCCACCCTGCTCGCCGGGGACGACGCCGCGCTGGACCGCGACGTGCTCGACTACGTGGTGGGCGCGGCGCACGTGCCCATCCTGCTGGACCACCTGACCGACGGCGCGCTGGTGATCACCCCCGGCGACCGGGCCGACCTGCTGGTGGCGGCGGGCGCCGCGCACGTGGCCGGGCAGGTCTCGCTGGCCGGGCTGGTGCTCACCCTCGGCGAGCAGCCCGACCCGCGGGCGATGCGGCTGGTCGAGCGGCTGAACACCGGGCTGGCCGTGCTGTCGGTGCCCAGCGACAGCTACGCCACGGTCGAGGCGTCCAGCCGGATCGAGGGCCGGCCCAGCGTGGCCAACCCCCGCAAGGTGGAGGCGGCGCTCGGCGCCTTCGAACGCTGCGTGGACACGGTCGACCTGGCCCGACGGCTCCGGGTCAGCCGCTCCACGCGGGTCACCCCGCTGATGTTCGAGAACGACCTGATCGACCGGGCCCGGGGGCAACGCCGGCGGCTGGTGCTGCCGGAGGGCACCGAGGAGCGCATCCTGCGCGCGGCGGAGATCCTGCTGCACCGGGGCGTCGCCGACCTGACCCTGCTCGGCCGGCCGGCGGAGGTCGCCCGGCGCACCCGCGAGCTGGGCGTCGACATCGGCGGCGCGCAGGTGGTCGACCCGGTCGCCAGCGAGTGGCGGGACGAGTTCGCCGCCGAGTACGCGCGGCTCCGCACGCACCGGGGCGTCACGCCCGAGCTGGCCCAGGACATCGTGGCGCAGCCCAACTACTTCGGCACGATGATGGTGCACTCCGGGCGTGCCGACGGCATGGTCTCCGGCGCCACCCACACCACCGCGGCGACCATCCGGCCGGTCTTCGAGATCATCCGGACCGTGCCGGGCGTCTCCGTCGCCTCCAGCGTCTTCTTCATGCTGCTGGCCGACCGGGTGCTGGTGTACGGCGACTGCGCGGTCAACCCGGATCCGGACGCCATCCAGCTCGCCGACATCGCCATCTCCTCGGCCGACACGGCGGCCCGGTTCGGCATCGAGCCCCGGGTGGCGATGCTGTCGTACTCGACCGGCGACTCCGGCTTCGGGGCGGACGTGGAGAAGGTCGCGGCGGCCACCAAGCTGGTCCGGGAGCGCCGGCCGGAGCTGCTGGTCGCGGGCCCGATCCAGTACGACGCGGCCATCGACCCGCAGGTCGCGGCCACCAAGCTGCCGGACAGCCCGGTGGCGGGCCGGGCGACCGTGTTCGTCTTCCCGGACCTGAACACCGGCAACAACACGTACAAGGCGGTGCAGCGCTCGGCCGGAGCGGTGGCGGTCGGCCCGGTCATGCAGGGCCTGCGGCGGCCGGTGAACGACCTGTCCCGGGGTGCCACCGTGCCGGACATCGTCAACACCGTGGCCATCACCGCCATCCAGGCCGCCGCGTCGTCGGAGGGGGTCGCGTGACCGATCGGGTGCTGGTGCTCAACTGTGGGTCCTCGTCGGTCAAGTACCGGCTGTACGACGGCGAGGAGGTCCGGGACAAGGGCAAGATCGAGCGGGTGGGTGAGCCGGGCGGCGGGCCGCCCGACCACGCGAGCGCGGTACGGGAGATCATCGACCGGCTCGACCTCGACGGGCTGGCCGCGGTCGGGCACCGGGTGGTGCACGGCGGCCGGCGGTTCAGCGAGCCGACGCTGATCGACGACCCGGTCCTCGCCGCCATCGAGGACCTGGTGCCGCTCGCCCCGCTGCACAACCCGGTCAACCTGGCCGGCATCCGGGTGGCCCGGGAGGTGCTGCCGGACACCCCGCAGGTCGCCGTCTTCGACACCGCGTTCCACCACACGCTGCCGGACGCCGCCGCCACCTACGCGATCGACCGGGACACCGCCGAGCGGTACGGCGTCCGCCGGTACGGCTTCCACGGCACCTCGCACTCGTACGTCTCCCGGCGCACCGCCGAACTGCTGGACCGGCCCTACGCGGAGCTGAACACGATCACCCTGCACCTGGGCAACGGGGCGAGCGCCTGCGCCGTCCGGGGCGGGCGGAGCGTGGCCACCTCGATGGGCCTGTCACCGCTGGAGGGCCTGGTCATGGGTACCCGCAGCGGGGACCTCGACCCGACGGTCATCTTCCACCTGCGCCGCGAAGCGGGGATGGGTGTGGACGAGATCGACGACCTGCTCAACCACCGCAGCGGCCTGCTCGGCCTGGCCGGGGCCAACGACATGCGCGAGGTGCTGGCCCGCCGAGACGCCGGGGATCCCGCCGCCGCCCTCGCCTTCGACGTCTACTGCCGCCGGATCACCGGGTACGTCGGCGCGTACTACGCGCTGCTCGGACGGGTGGACGCGGTCACCTTCACCGCGGGGGTCGGCGAGCACGCCTCGCCGGTCCGCGCCGCCGCGCTGGCCGGGCTGGACCGGCTGGGGATCGCCGTCGAGCCGGCCCGCAACGACGGCACCGGCGACCGGGTGATCTCCCCCGACGGGGCCGAGGTCACCGTCTGCGTGATCCGGACGGACGAGGAGCGGGAGATCGCCCGGGAGACCCGGGACGTGCTCGGCTCGCGCGGCTGAGGCGGCCGGCTGGCTGCCCGTCTTTTCGCTGGCCAGGGCGCGATCGATGCGGGGATCCCGGCCGTCTCGTCGGGCGCGGAATGTCGGACGGCTGCTGCCACGATCGCCGGCGAGGGCTCAGCTGAGCGCGAGCCAGGCCACCACGGCGACCACCACCACGGCGACGCCGATGCCAGCGATCAGCGGCAGCCGGGACGGCGCCTCCGCCGCCGCTGCCGTGTCGGGCGACTCGACGAAGGCACGGAACTGCGCGGTGTTGCCGCTCGGGTCGGTGTAGTTCTCAGCCATGCGCGTGACCCTAGCGAAGCTCGTCCAGCCGGAGGCTGTTCCGCCGGGCTGGCGACCACAACACGGTCCGGCCGGTGGAGGCGCGTCGGCCAGGTGGTGACTGTGCTCGGTCCGGACGTCCGGGCCGCACCGGCCACCCGGCCGCCTACCGTGAAGTGGTGAGGGTGCAGCGGCTGGTCGCCGCGCTGGTGACGGCGCTGCTCGCGGGATGTGGTCCGGCCACCGCGACGACCCGCGGTGCGGCCGCACCCGCCATCCCAGCCGCCCCCGAGCCGACCTACCCGGTCGGCGTGCGGCAGTTCGTCGTCGACGCGGGCGGTCCCCGGCCGCTGCCGGTCACCGTCTGGTACCCGGCATCGACCGGCCCGCTGTCGACCCCCACCGCCCTGCCGCCGACCTCGACCATCCCCCCGTCGACCCGCACCGCCGCGCCTAGCGCCCCGGGGGCGGAGACCGGGCCGAGCGTACGGGCCGGGGCGCCGGTGGCCGCCGGACGGTTCCCGGTGGTGATCTACAGCCACGGGCTGCGCAGCCTTCCCGAGCTGCACGCCCCGCTGACCACCCGCTGGGCCGCCGCCGGCTTCGTGGTCGCGGCGCCGACCTTCCCGCGTACCAACCTGCGGGCGCGGGACTTCACCCGGGCGGACGTCCGCAACCAGCCCGCCGACGGCTGGCGGCTGATCCGCCACCTGGTACGCCTCGACGCCCGCCGCGGCGACCCGCTCGCCGGGCACCTCGCCGTCAACCGGATCGCCGCGGCCGGACACTCGGCGGGCGGCTTCACCACGGCCGGCATGTTCACCTCGGGGCATCCGGCCCGGCTGCGCTCCGGGATCGTGCTCGCCGGCGGCGGGCTGGCCGGCAGCTTCGCCGGTCCGGTGGCGCCGCTGCTGTTCGTGCACGGGGCCGCCGACCCGATCGTGCCCGAGTCGGTCGGCCGGGCCGCGTATGCCCGCGCGGTCGGGCCGGCCGCCTTCCTGAGCCTTCGCGGTCAGGGCCACGGCGAGTACCTGATCCCGGGAAACCCCGGCTTCCCGCAGGTCCTCGCCACCACCATCGACTTCCTCCGGTGGACCCTCTACGACGACCGGGCCGCCCTACGCCGCCTCCCCACCGATGCCCGCCTCCCTGGCGTCACCACCCTGACCAGCCGCCTCCCCGGCTGACTGGGCCGCTCGCCGGGTGGGTAAGGCCCTCGGCCCACGCCGGCTCGGCGACATCGTGGTGTCGACCGGCCCCGGCCCCCGCCACATCGCCGACCTGACGTCGAGCATGACCAGGCCGAGCGGGCGCGGGCTGAGCGGGCGCGGTCCGCCGCTGGGCGGTAGCGTCACCGCGTGGACGGGGACGGGCTGGCGGGACGGCAACTCGACGCGATCCGCGAGGTGACGGCGCTGGCCGGACGGGCCGGCATCGCGGTGTGGCTACGCGGCGGCTGGGCGATGGACTTCCACCTCGGCGTGGTGACCCGGCCGCACGTGGACGTCGACTGGTACTGCTGGCGGCACGACGCCGACGCACTGTCGGCCCTGCTCGCCGGGGCGGGCTGGCGACCCGACCCGCGGATGCCGGCCACCACCCAGCTCGACGTGGGCCGGGACGACGTCGAGCTGAGCTTCGCGTACCTGGACCGGGACGCCGAGGGCCAGGTGGTGGTCGGCGCCGGGCCGTGGGCCGGCACCCCGCTGCCCGAAGGGATGCTGGACGCCCGGCCGGGCCGCATCGGCCCGCTGGCCGCGCCGATCATCAGTGCCGCCGCGCAGATCGAGTTCAAGGAGATGTTCCCGGTCTGGATGCCCGCCCGGCCCCGCCGCGCCAAGGACGCCGCCGACCTGGCCCGCCTCCGGAGCAGCCGATCCGACGGCGGCGGGTGACGGCCAGCTCGACCAGATGCCGGCCGATCGGGCCGGATCGCGAGGCAGAATCGTCTTCATGCTCCGTCGCCGTGCCGCCCTGGTCGCCGCCGCCGTGCTCAGCGCGGGTCTGGCCGGCTGCTCCGGCGGGACCGTACTGCCCGAGCGAGCCGCACCGGCCCCGTCGCCCACGGCGACCACGCCGGCGCCGCGGGCACCCACCGGGCACGCCCCCACCGAGAGCTTCGCCGTCGGCGTACGCCAGCTCAAGCTGAACCGCGACGGCGACCGCGCCCTGCCGGTGACCGTCTGGTACCCGGCCCGGGGCGCGGCCGGCGGCGCGCCCGAGCGCTCGGCCGCGGCGGCGGCCGGGCGGTTTCCGGTGGTGATGTTCAGCCACGGGCTGGGTGCCCGGCCGGAGGACTACCAGCTGCTGCTTGGCCGCTGGGCGGCGGCCGGGTTCGTGGTGGCCGCGCCGCGGTTCCCGCACACCGGGGCGGGCGGCGACGGCAACGTGCTCGACGTGCTCAACCAGCCGGCCGACGTGTCGTACGCGCTGACCCAGGTGCTCGCCCTCGACGCGAAGGCGGACGACCCGCTGCACGGCCGGCTGGACACCGAACGGGTGGCCGCGGCGGGGCACAGCGCGGGCGGGGTGACCACGATCGGGCTGTTCACGGCGGGCCGGGACGACCGGCTCGACGCGGGCATCGTCTTCGCCGGTACGGCGCTCGGCGTCGGCACCGCCTTCGCCGGTGCGGCCGCCCCGCAGCTGTTCGTGCACGGCGAGGCCGACGAGGTGGTGAGCTACGCCTCCGGCAAGGCCGCCTACGACGCGGTGCCCTGGCCGAAGGCGCTGCTCAGCCTGCCGAAAGGCGACCATGGCCGAGCTCTGCTCACCGACGGCGCGGCGCTGCGGGTGGTCGCCGACACCACCGTCGAGTTCCTGCGCTGGACGCTCTACGGCGACGCGGCGGCGAAGCAGCGCCTCCCCGCCGACGCCACCCGCGGCGGCCTCGCCACCCTCGACGACCACCTCTGACGCATCCGCGCCGCGCCCCGTCAGGCGGTGTGGTCGATGACCACCTTGCCGAAGACGTCGCCGGAGGCGAGACGGGCGAAGCCGTCCTCGATCCGGCTGAACGGCACCACGCAGTCGACCACCGGTCGCACCTCGTGCTCGGCGCAGAACGACAGCAGTTCGGTGAGCTCGTCCGGGGTGCCCATCGAGGTGCCGAGGATCTCCAACTGCATGGCGAAGACCCGGCGCAGGTTGACCTTGGGCTCGTGCCCGGCGGTGGCGCCGGAGACCACGATCCGGGCCATCGGCGCGGCGGACTTCAGCGAGTGGTCGAAGGTGGCCGCGCCGACCGTCTCGATCACCACGTCGACCCGCTCGGGCAGCCGGGCGCCGGGCTCCAGCGCGGTCGCCCCCAGCTCGGTGATCCGTTCCCGCTTGGCGGCGTCGCGGCTGGTCGCGTACACCCGCTTGCCGAGCGCGACGCCGAGTGCGACGGCCGCGCTGGCCACCCCGCCGCCGGCCCCCTGGACCAGCACCGACTCGCCCTCGTCGACCCGCCCCTTGGTGGTGAGCATCCGCCACGCGGTGAGCCAGGCCGTGGGCAGGCAGGCCGCGTCGGTCGCCGACAGGCCCACCGGCAGCGCCAGCAGGTTCATCCGGGGTACGGCCACCCGCTCGGCGAACGTGCCGGGGAAGTGCTCGGAGAGGATGGAGACCCCGCGCGGGTCACCCGGGGTGGGCACCACCGGGTAGATGACCACCTCGTTGCCGTCCGGGTCGGTGCCGACCGCGTCGCAGCCCAGGATCATCGGGAGCTGGTCACCGCTGAGGCCCACCCCGCGCAGGGACCAGAGGTCGTGATGGTTGAGCGAGCTGGCCCGTACCTGCACGGTGACCCAGTCCGGCTCGGGTCGGGTCGGCTCGGGACGGTCGCCGACGGTGAGCGCGGCGAGCGGGCTGTCGGCGTCGAAGGCCGAGGCATAGGCGGCACGCATGATCGGCACGGTAACAAGCTGAGCGCCCGTTAAGAAGGGGCCCTTCCTGTGCGAAATGCAATAAGAAGGGCCCTTCCGTGGACTCAGCGGCGGGCCACCCCGTCCCGGCGGGCCGCCTCGGCGACGGCCTCGGCGACCGCCGGGGCGACCCGCGGGTCCAGCGGAGACGGCACGATCGCCTCCGGAGTCAGCGACTCGGCGACCACCCCGGCGATGGCGTCGGCGGCGGCCACCTTCATCCCGTCGGTGATCCGGGTGGCCCCGGCGTCCAACGCGCCCCGGAACACCCCCGGGAAGGCGAGCACGTTGTTGATCTGGTTGGGGTAGTCGCTGCGCCCCGTGGCGACCACCGCGACGTGCCGGGCCGCCACCTCGGGGTGCACCTCGGGCGTGGGGTTGGCCAGCGCGAAGACGATGCCGCCCGGGGCCATCCCGGCCACCGCCGCCTCGGGGATCTGCCCGCCCGAGACGCCGATCAGCACGTCCGCGTCGCGCAGCGCCTCGGTAATGTCGCCCTGCCGGCCGTCCGCGTTGGTGGTCTCGGCCAGCTCGGCCTTGGTCCCGGTCAGCTCGCGGTGCCGGCCGAGGATGCCCTTGGAGTCGCAGACCACCACCTGGTCCGGGTTCACTCCGCCGGCGATCAGCATCCTGGTCACCGCGACGCCGGCCGCACCGGCCCCGCTGACCGCCACCCGCAGGTCGCCGAGCTTGCGGTTGAGCAGGGTGGCCGCGTTGCGCAGCGCGGCCAGCACCACGATCGCGGTGCCGTGCTGGTCGTCGTGGAAGACCGGGATCGGTAGCGCCTCGTCCAGCCGGCGTTCCACCTCGAAGCAGCGTGGGGCGCTGATGTCCTCCAGGTTGATCCCGCCGAACGACGGGGCGAGCGCCCGGACCGTCGCCACGATCTCGTCGACGTCCTGGGTGTCCAGGCAGATCGGCACCGCGTCCACGCCCCCGAACTGCTTGAACAGCACCGCCTTGCCCTCCATCACCGGCAGCGCCGCGCGCGGGCCGATGTTGCCCAGACCCAGTACGGCGGAGCCGTCGGTGACCACGGCGACGGTGTGCGACACCCAGGTGTAGTCGTCGACCAGTTCGGGGTCGGCGGCGATCGCCTCGCACACCCGGGCCACCCCCGGGGTGTACGCCAGGGAGAGATCCTCCCGGCTGGTGAGCGGGACGGTCGAGGTGACGGCCATCTTGCCGCCGGCGTGCAGCCGGAAGACGGGATCGGCGGGGTCCGGAGGGGCGGAAGACATGGTGACTCCTGGATCTGTCGAGCAGACGGACCGGCCGGCTCGGCGCGCGGTGGTCAGCGGCCAGCGGGGCGGCGGTGCGGGGGTCACCCGGGCACTTTCCGAGCATAGTGGCGCACCCGTCACCGGGGTGTGAGCGGGGTCATATCCATTCCTGCCGACCTTTGACCAGCCCGGGATGCGGCCAGTAACGGACCACCACCCGACCCCGGACGTCCGCCACCCCGTACGCCCGGGAGTCGTCGGTGACCAGGTCGTTGTCGCCGCGTAGCCACCATCCGCCGTCCTGCGGGCGGACCGCGCGCTTGACCACGAGCAGGTCGGGGCGGCTCCGGAAGACCGCGACCACCACATCGCCGGGGCGGACCGGCCGGCCGCCGGTACGCACCAGCACCGCGTCGCCGTGCCGCAGGGTCGGGGCCATGGACGGGCCGGTGACCAGCACCGCCGCCAGTGGGCCGCGCAGCACGGTCGGGTGGGATCTGTTCACCGCTCGCATCGGGTTTCACCTCCCGCCCGCCGGGGAGCATGTCCAGGAGTAATGTCGTCTCGGATCATCGCAAACATCCCATGGAGGACCCTGATGCGCCTTCCCCGCATCCTCACGCCCCGGGTGACCGCCAGCGCCCACTGCGACCTGCCCTGCGGCGTTTACGACCCGGCGCAGGCCCGGATCGAGGCCGAGTCGGTCAAAATGATCTGCGAGAAGTACCAGGCCAACACCGACCCGGAGTTCCGCACTCGGGCGATCATCATCAAGGAGCAGCGGGCCGAGCTGGTCAAGCACCACCTGTGGGTGCTCTGGACCGACTACTTCAAGCCGGCGCACTTCGAGAAGTACCCGCACCTGCACCAGCTCTTCAACGAGGCCACCAAGATGGCGGGCGCCGCCGGCGCCAAGGGCGCCACCGACCCGGCCAAGGCCGACGAGCTGCTGTCGAAGATCGACGAGATCTCGAAGATCTTCTGGGAGACCAAGCAGGCGTGACCCCGCCGCCTCCGGCACCGACGATCCGGCCGGCGCGTCCCGAGGACGTGCCGGCCGTCGTCGCGATGGTGCACGAACTCGCCGACTACGAGCGGGCGCCCGAGCAGTGCCACCTCACCGAAAAGCAGCTCACCGCCGCTCTTTTCGCCCCCGCGCCCGCGCTCTTCGGCCACGTCGCGGTGGATCGGGCCGACCAGCCCATCGGCTTCGCCCTCTGGTTCCTCAACTTCTCCACCTGGGCGGGCGTGCACGGCATCTACCTGGAGGACCTGTACGTCCGGCCGGCCGCCCGGGGCACCGGCGCGGGTCGCCAACTGCTCGCCACCCTGGCCGCGATCTGTGTCGAGCGCGGCTACCGGCGGCTGGAGTGGTGGATGATCAACTGGAACCCGGCGGCCCGGTTCTACGCGTCCATCGGGGCGAGCCCGATGGACGAGTGGGTCCCCTACCGCCTCGCCGGCACGGCGTTGCACCAACTCGCCGCGCAGGCGACGGCCGTCACATCCCCCGACGCCTGACCGGGTAGAGTCCCGCACCAGGGGGATGAGGGTGACTCAACTGACCGGCCAGCCGACGAGCGACGACGTCGTGCACCTCACCGTGCCCGCCGACGGCGGGTATCTCGGCGTGCTCCGCACGGCCACGGCCGGGCTCGCGGCCCGGCTCCAGTTCGCCCTCGACGAGATCGAGGACCTGCGCATCGCGGTCGACGAGGCCTGCGCCATGCTGCTCGCCATCGCCACCCGCAACGCCGAGCTGGAGTGCCGGTTCGCGGTGACCGAGGACGCGCTCACCGTCGAGGTGACCGTGCCGACGGTCCGGGGCGCGACGCTGCCCGCCGAGTCGTCCTTCGCCTGGAAGGTGCTCACCGCGCTGACCACCGCGGCGTCCGCCCAGGCCGGCGACGGCCGGGCCACCATCTCCCTGCTCACCCGCCGCGCCTCCGGCTACTGACCGCGCCGCTCGCGCGGGACTGCGTTCAGGGGGCGGACTCCGGCGTCAGCCGACGCCGAGGGCCCGGTTGGTCGGCGAGCTGACCAGCAGCCCGGTGACCCCGACACCCAGCGCCATCAGCGGCAGCCCCAGCCAGCCCAGCCCGCCCTGGATCATGTACCAGCCGACCGGTAGCAGCATGAGCTGGAGCACGATGGCGGGTGCCCGGGCACCGGCCTTCCGACGTACCAGGGCGCCGCCGAGGGCCCAGAGCGCCGCGGCTCCACCGATCGCGAACACCGTCACCAGCAGCGCCGAGGTCAGGTCGGTGGTGGGCGCGGTCAGGTCGGACCAGACCAGCCAGGCGGCGACCAGGCCGAGCGCCACCGCCTCGGCCCGTAGCAGGTGCACCGCCCAGCGGAGCGGGGCGGGGACCGGGTCGGAGTCGATCGTCACGGCGCCACGATACCCGTGGGTAGGCGCGGTACAGTGCCGCCCATGCGGGCCGTCCTGGTGGTCAATCCGAAGGCCACCACCACCAGCGAACGCAGCCGTGACGTCCTGGTCCGGGCGCTGCGCAGCGAAGTCGACCTGTCGGTGCGGTACACCCGCCGGCGGGGGCACGCCGTGGACCTGGCCCGGGAGGCCGCCGAGGAGGGCGTCGACCTGGTGGTCACGCTGGGTGGCGACGGCACGGTCAACGAGGTGGTGAACGGCCTGATGAGCGCCGAGCCGCCGACCTTCCGTACCGGGGACACGTCGGCGGAGCGGCTGCCGGCGCTGGCCACCGTGCCCGGCGGTTCGACCAACGTCTTCGCCCGCGCGCTCGGCCTGCCCCGGGAGTGGCCCGACGGGACCAGCATGATCCTGGAGGGGCTGCGCCTGGGCCGGTCCCGGACGATCGGCCTGGGCCGGGCGGACGACCGCTACTTCACCTTCTGCGCCGGCTTCGGCATCGACGCGGCGGTGATCCACCGGGTGGAGCGGGCCCGCCGGCAGGGCCGGGTCTCCACGCCGGCGCTCTACCTCCGGTCGACGGTCAGCCAGTACTTCCTGGCGTCCGACCGGCGCCACCCCAGCATCACCCTGGAGCGGCCGGGCGAGACCGCGGAGGCCGAGCTGGCCACCGTCATCGTGCAGAACACCGCGCCCTGGACGTATCTGGGCGAGCGGGAGATCAACCCGAACCCGGGGGCGTCCTTCGACCTCGGGCTGGACGTGCTGGCGATGCGGCAGCTGCGAGTCGCCAGCACGGCACGTACCGTGACGCAGTTCTTCACCCAGCAGCCCGACCCGCACGGCCGGCAGGCGCTCCGGCTGCACGACGTGTCGGAGTTCACCCTGCTCTCGGCCCGTCCGCTGGCCTTCCAGCTCGACGGGGACTACCTGGGCGAGCGGGAGAAAGTTAGATTCGCATCCATTCCGGCCGCACTGAGAGTAATCTGCTAGGCCTCGGGTACTCCCGTCCGTTGACACGGTGACCCACCGCTCCCCCCGCGGTGGGCGACGGCTTCAGGTCGCGGCGCGGCGGTCAGACGCGCCGAAGCCGAACTGGAGTTTGTCGGAGCCACGCCGACGAAAGGGTGCCGGAAATGTCAGCAATGTCACGCAGACTGTACTATATTGATCCTCGACTGTGGCACACCGGGTGACCAGAGCGCTCTGAAACCCGGACAAAAGGGTGGTGAGCCCGCTCACTGTTCGGAGTTTTTCCGAGCGGCACCCTTGACATCGCAGCAGTTCGTGAAAGTATTCACAAGCGAAGTCGTGTTACCGGGACATTGCCTGGATATGCTCGGCAGGTTGAGCCGTTCCAGCAGGTCTCCGGGCCCGCAGCCTGCTCACGCAGCGCCGAATTGATGGATGCTGACCGTCACCAATCGGCAATGCGGATGCATATAGGAAAAGCAACGAAGCGTTATCTGGCCCCCACTTAAGAATGAGGAGTGTTGCCGCCATGGACTGGCGCCACGATGCCGTCTGCCGCGACGAGGACCCGGAGCTGTTCTTCCCGATCGGGACGTCCGGTCCGGCCCTCCTGCAGGTGGAGCAGGCCAAGGCCGTCTGCCGGCGCTGCCCGGTGACCGACCAGTGCCTGCAGTGGGCGCTGGAGTCCGGTCAGGACGCCGGCGTCTGGGGCGGGATGAGCGAGGAGGAGCGCCGCGCGGTGAAGCGCCGCGGCGGTCTCCGGGTGCTGCGCGCTCACTCCGCCTGATCGCACCGCACAGCACGCCCCGGCCGGGTCCACCCGCCGGGGCGTCTTGCTGTCCAGCCCCCGGCTCCGTCCCCGGCGATCATGAGGTTGACCGCGGCCCGGACCGCGCCGAGCGCCGGCAACCTCATGATCACCTGAGCTGGGCGGCGTCCGGCAAGCCGGGGCGGCGTCAGCCGAGCTGGGCGGCGGCGCGGCGGAGGACCAGGTCGGCCAGGTCGGGGACATCGGTGAGCGGCGCGGCGACCGCTGCCGCGCCGGCGTCCCGGGCGGCACCGCGCACGGCGTCGTGGAACAGGCCCGGTGCCAGGAAGTAGGCCGCCACCGCGACCCGGCGGGCCCCGCCCGCCCGCAGCTTCGCCACCGCGGCGCCGGCCGCCGGAGGCGCCGCCGAGGCGTACGACACGCGACACGGGACACCCAGCTCGGCACCGAGCGCCGCGGCGACCCGGCCCACCGAGCCGCGCGCGCGGGGATCCCGGGTGCCAGCCGCGGCCAGCACCAGGGCGTCGTACCCGCCCGGCTCCGCCTCGGCCAGCCGGCGGCACAGCCCGGCCAGCAGCCCGGCGTCCACCCGCCCGTCGGCCGGCCCCAGCACGTCGGCGACCCGTACCTCGATCGGTGGCCCGTCCGCGCGCGCGGCGGCGACGGCCGCCGGGATGTCGACCTTCTGGTGGTACGCGGCGGTCAGCAGCAACGGCACCAGCACCGCGCGGGAGTGACCGGCGGCGGCGAGCTCCCGCAGCACGGCGGCCGGCCCGGGCTCGGTGTGGTCCAGCCAGCTCGGCAGCACCGTGACGCCGGGGCGGGCGGCCGCCACGGCCCGGGCCAGTGCCCGGGTCGCCTCGGCCGCCCGCGGGTCACGACTGCCGTGCGCGACCAGCACCACCGGCGGGTCGGGCGTCAGGTGTGCAGGCCGCACTCGGTCTTCTCGAACATGGCCCACCGACCCGCCCGCGGATCCTCCCCCGCCGTCGTCCGGCGGGTGCAGGGCCAGCAGCCGATCGAGCCGTAGCCGCGACCGAACAGCTCGTTGACCGGGATGTCGTACCGGGCGATGTAGGCGTCCACGTCGCGCTGCGTCCAGGCGGCGATCGGGTTCACCTTGACCTTGCCGCGCCGGGCGTCGAAGGCCACCACCGGGGTGTTGGCCCGGGTCGGCGACTCGTCCCGGCGCAGCCCGGCGGCCCAGGCGTCATACCCGGTCAGCGCCCGCTCCAGGGGCTCGACCTTGCGCAGCTGGCAGCAGTCGTCCGGGGACCGATTGAACAACCGTGGCCCGTACTGGCCGTCCTGCTGCCCGACGGTCATCCGCGGCCGGATCGACCGGACGTTCACCGGCAGCCGCCGGGCCACCTCGTCGCGGACCCGGAGCGTCTCCGGGAAGTGCAGACCGGTGTCCAGGAAGACCACGTCGACGCCGGGGGCGACCCGGGAGACCAGGTGGGCCAGCACCCCGTCGGCCATCGAGCTGGTCACGCAGAACCGGTCGCCGAACGTCTCGGCGGCCCAGCGGGCGATCTCCAGCGCGGGGGCATCCGCCAGCTCCCGGCCGGCCGCCTCGGCCAGCGCGCGCAGCTCCTCGGGGTCGCGCCGGAGCGGATCGGCCGGGACCGGCCCGCCGATCCCGACCAGGCCCATGCCGGCGGCAGAGCGCAGCCCGCTCACCGGGTCACCGCCCGAGTGAGCAGGCCGGTGAACTTCACGGTGAAGACCCGCGCACACGCGTGGCACTCCCAGGCGCCGTGCCCGGCCTCGCTCGGCCGCAGGTCCTCCTCCCCGCAGTAGGGGCAGTAGAGAGGCGCAGATCGAGCATCGCTCATCGCGCCACCTCGCTTCGCCCGGCGCCACGATGAGTTGCACCGAGGTGCTTGATTCGCTCGCTACGCTCGCTCATCGGAGTTCCTCCTCGTCGACCCTGATCACCCAGTTGGCGAAGGTCTCGCCCGCCGCCCGGCCAGCCAGGTAGCGGCGGGCCAGCCGTTCCACGTACTCCGGAAGTTCCTCGGCGGTGGTCTTCAGGCCGCGCAGCTTGCGGCCGAAGCCGGCGGTCTGCCCCTGCGCCATGCCGAGGCCGCCGCCGAGGTGCACCTGGAAGCCCTCCACCTGCCGGCCGTCCGGGCCGACCACCAACTGGCCCTTGAGCCCGATGTCGGCGACCTGCGTGCGGGCGCAGGCGTTCGGGCAGCCGTTGAGGTGGATCGAGATGTCGGCGTCGAAGTCGCGCAGCCGCTCCTCCAGCCGGGCCACCAGCTCCTCGCCGCGCCGCTTGGTCTCGACGATGGCGAGCTTGCAGAACTCGATGCCGGTGCAGGCCATGGTGCCGCGCCGCCAGGCGGACGGCCGGGGCTCCAGGCCGATCCGGCGCAGCTCCGCCACCAGCGAGTCGGTCCGCTCCGGCGCCACGTCCAGCACCAGCAGCTTCTGGTACGGGGTGAGCCGCACCCGGTCGCTGCCGTGCGCCTCGACCACGTCGGCGAGCCGGGCCAGCTGCGGCCCGGAGACGCGACCCACCATCGGGGCCGCGCCGACGTAGTGGCGGCCGTCGCGCTGCGGGTGCACGCCGATGTGGTCGATCGGCTTGTCCGGCAGCTCCGCGGCCGGGCCGTCGAGCAGCGTCCGGCCCAGGTACTCCTTCTCCAGCACCTCGCGGAACTTCTCCACACCCCAGTCGGCGACCAGGAACTTCAGCCGGGCCCGGCTACGCAGCCGGCGGTAGCCGTAGTCGCGGAAGATGCCGACCACGCCGGCCCAGACGTCCGGCACCTCGGCCAGCGGCACCCAGACGCCCAGGCGCTTGGCCAGCATCGGGTTGGTGGAGAGGCCACCGCCGACCCAGAGGTCGAAGCCGGGACCATGCTCCGGGTGCTGCACGCCGAGGAAGGCGATGTCGTTCGCCTCGTACGGCGTGTCGACCAACCAGGAGATCGAGGTCTTGAACTTGCGGGGCAGGTTGGAGAACTGCTTGTCGCCGACGTACCGGCGGACGATCTCGTCGAGCGCCGGCGTCGGGTCGACCACCTCGTCCCGAGCCACCCCGGCGACCGGGCTGCCCAGCACGACACGGGGGCAGTCGCCGCACGCCTCGGTGGTCTGCAGGCCCACCTCCTCCAGGCGGCGCCAGATCTCCGGCACGTCCTCCACCCGGATCCAGTGGAACTGGATGTTCTGCCGGTCGGTGATGTCGGCCGTGTCCCGGGCGAACTCCCGGGAGATGTCGGCGATGACCCGCAGCTGCGCCAGGTTGAGCTCGCCGCCGTCCACCCGGACCCGGAGCATGAAGAACTCGTCCTCCAGCTCGTGCGGCTCCAGCACGGCCGTACGCCCGCCGTCGATGCCCGCCTTGCGCTGGGTGTAGAGCCCCCACCAGCGGAACCGGCCGCGCAGGTCCTGCGGGTCGATGGCGGCGAAGCCCCGGTGGGCGTAGATGTTCTCGATCCGGGCCCGCACGTTCAGCGGGTCGTCGTCCTTCTTGATCCGCTCGTTCGCGTTGAGCGGCTCGCGGTGCCCGACGGCCCACTGCCCCTCGCCACGGGCGCGGCGGGGCGCCCGCGCGGCGGGCTGGTTGTCGGCGCGGGTGGGGGTGCTGCTGACCGCCATCGCGGCGTCCTCCGTTGTCTGCTGTGCCTGGGTACGCAAACGCGGCGGCCGGCCCTGCCAAGGGCCGTGGACGGCGATGTCGATGACGGCCGGCGCGGTAGCGCGCCCGAGACGGATGGGTCGGGCGTCGTCAGTGGGCCGGACAGATCGCGCTGCGCACGCGGCCGTAGTCGACGTGGCGGCGGGCCACGAAGCGGCGGACGACAGCGGCGGTCATGCGCCATATGCTCCCACAACCCACGGTGGCCGGCCAACGGCCGAGTGTGTGATCCCACATCACGGGCATTGACGATGATCCACTACGGCCGAGCACCGCGCCGCTCACGTTGTGGCCGGCGCCGCGAATCGGCCGACCCGCGCGCCGGACCTGTGTGACGCTGCGACAGGTGAGCACTCCTGCGTCGCCCACACCGGCCGGGGCGATGGACGACCGCCCGAGGTGGTGGGTCGCGGCGGCGCCGGCGCTGCTCACGCTGGTGGTCACCCTCGCCGGGATCGGGCACGCGCAGCCGTGGCGGGACGAACTGGCCACCTGGAGCGCCGCCACCCGCCCGGTGGGCGATCTGATCCGGCTGGCCGGCACCATCGACGCCGCGACCGGGCCGTACTACCTGGCCATGCATGGCTGGACGACGCTGGCCGGGACCTCGCCGACCGCGCTGCGGCTGCCGTCCGCGCTCGCCATGGCCGGGGCCGCCGCGCTCACCGCCCGGCTCGGCGAACGGCTGGTCACCGCCCGGGTCGGGTTGATCGCCGGGCTGCTCTTCGCCGCCCTTCCGAGCACCGCCCGGTACGGCCAGGAGGCCCGCCCGTACGCCCTCGCCACCTTCCTCGCCGTGCTCGCCACGCTGCTGCTGGTCGGCGCGCTGCGCCGGCCGGCGGGGCGACGCTGGACCGGGTACGCCCTGGCCGTCGCCGCCCTCGGCCTGACCCATCTGATCGCCCTCACCCTGCTCGCCGCGCACGGGCTCGTGGTGCTGCTCGCCGCCTGGCGCGGCCCGGCGGCAGCCGGCCCCGGCGCGCCGACCTCCGATGCGGCCGGCAGCGGCGCGACCCGCGACCGGGCAGGCAACCGCAGAGCCAGCAACCGGGCGACCAACCGCGGGGCCGGCGACCGGGGGAGCGACCGCGCGACCCGCGACCTGGCAAGCAACCGCGGAGCCAGCAACCGGGCGACCAACCGCGGGGCCGGCGACCGGGGGAGCAACCGCGCGACCCGCGACCTGGCGGGCGATCGCGGCGCCGCCCGGGGCACAACCGGCAACCGCGCCGGCGGCGGCGCCGGTGGCGGCGCCGGTGGCGGCGATCCCAGTCGAGACCAGCGCTGCGGTGAGGGCGGCCGGACGAACGGGGAGCGGGCGGCGGGCGAACAGCCGGTCAGCGACGCACCGGCGGGCAGGTGGCGTGAGCCGCTGGGGTGGTGGGTGGTCGCGTTGCTGCCGACGGCACTGCTGGTCACCCCGCTGGTGCTGATCGCCGGCGGGCAGCGGTCCCGACAGCTCGACTGGGTGCACCTGGCCCGCCCCGCCGACCTGACAGCGCTGCCCGGCGGGTTGGCGCAGACCGGGGTGGTGGGCGGGCTGCTGGTCGGCCTCGCCGCGCTCGGCGCGGGGCGGCTCGGCCGCCGGGCGCTGCTCCCCGGCGCCGCCGTCCTACTGCCCGTACTGCTGCTCTTCGCCGCCGGGACGCTCGTGCCGCTCTGGGTGACCCGGTACCTCGTCTTCACCGTGCCGTTCGCCTGTCTGCTGGCCGGTGCGGCGTTGGCCGGAATACGGCTGCCGCCGGCGCTCGCCGTGGTGGCCCTGGCCGGGGTGCTCGGCCTGCCCGACCAGGCGGCGCTGCGCCGTACGCACGAATGGCCGCGCACCGCACCCGTCGACTACCGGGGCGCGGCCCGGATCATCGCCGAGCACCAGCAGCCGGGCGACGCGATCGCCTACTCGCCCCGGGAGAGTTGGCTCTTCCTCGACCTGGGCATGGCGTACCACCTGGGGGCACGGCGGCCCCGCGACGTGCTGGTGGTCAGCGACCAGCGGCAGCGCGCGGACCTCTGGGCCAGCGAGTGCGACCGGCCGGCGGAATGCCTGGCCGGGGTGGAGCGGCTCTGGCTGGTGGTGTCCGGGCGGCGGACCGATCCGGTGGCCGCAGTGCCGGGCCCCAAGGGAGGGGCGCTGCGCGACGGTTTCACCGTGCAACAGGTCTGGCCCCGCCCCGGCATCACCGTCGCCCTCCTCACCCGCTGAAGCCCTCGTCCTCGCGAAGATCCTCACAACTTCCCCGAAAGGGTGCCCTCGACGCGCCAGGAGGCACTCTTTCCGAGAACTAGTGCGGACCTTGCGCGAAGCGAGCAGGGGCGAGACGAGGCGGGGGCGAGACGCGCGGGGGCGAGAAGCGGCGGGACGTCAGGTGGTGAGGCGGTCGGTGGTGCCGCGGGCGAGCGGGACGACCAGCACGGCCTCGGTGCCGCCGGTGGCGCCGTTGCGCAGTTCGATGGTGCCGCGCAACTCGCCGGTGACCAGGGCCCGGACGATCTGCAGGCCGAGGTTGCCGCCGCGCTCGGCGTCGAACTGCTCGGGCAGGCCGCGCCCGTTGTCGGTGACGGAGACGTGCAGCTGCTTGCGGAACCGGTGCGCGGAGACCACCACCGCGGGCTCCGCCCCGTCCCGCGGGCCGGCGGCCCCCTCCTCGCCGGCCGGGAAGCCGTGCTCGACGGCGTTGAGCAGCAGCTCGTTGAGGATCATCACCAGCGAGGTGGCGATCTCGGCCGGCAGCACGCCGAAGCTGCCCTGCCGGCGCATGCCGACGGTCAACTCGGTGGCGGCGACCTCGGTGGCCGCGCTGGCCACCCGGTCCACGATCCCGTCGAACTCGACCGCCTCGTCGCTGGACATGGAGAGGGTCTCGTGGACCAGGGCGATCGAGGCGACCCGGCGTACCGACTCCTCCAGGGCGACCCGGGCCTCGGGCATGGCGACCCGGCGGGCCTGGAGGCGGAGCAGCGCGGCGACGGTCTGCAGATTGTTCTTCACCCGGTGGTGGATCTCCCGGATGGTGGCGTCCTTGGTGATCAGGGCGCGGTCCCGGCGGCGTACCTCGGTGATGTCGCGGACCAGCACCAGCGCGCCGATCGGCACGCCGGCCGGCATCAGGGGCAGGGCGCGGGTGAGCATGGTGGCGCCGCGGGCGTCGATCTCCCGCCGGGGCGGGGCCTCACCGCGCAGCGCGGCCAGCACCGCGTTGCCCGCGTCGGTGCCTTCGAGGGGGTCGCCGGCCAGCCGGCGGTGCAGCTTGGCCAGGTCCTCCCCCACCAGATGGGAGGCGTAGCCCAGCCGGCGGTACGCGGACTGCGCGTTCGGGCTGGCGTAGGTGACCTTGCCGTTGGCGTCGAGCCGGACCAGCCCGTCGCCGACCCGGGGCGCCGAGGTGGTCTCGCCCGGGTGCCGGGGCGGCGGGAAGGTGCCGTCGGCGATCATCTGGGCCAGGTCGTCGGCCGTAGTCAGGTAGTTCAGTTCGAGCTGGCTGGGCGTACGCGCGGTGGACAGGTTGGTGTCCCGGCCGACCACGGCGATGACCTCGCCGGCCTCCCCGTCGGCGGTCCGCAGCCGCACCGGGATCGCCTCGTGCCGGGCGGGCACGTCGCCGTACCAGACCGGGTCGCCCTCCCGCCAGATCCGGCCCTGCCCGTGGGCCACGTCCAGGTGCGCCACCTCCGGCCCGCCGACGATCCGCCCGACCTGGTCGTCGAGGTACGCGGTCGGCGCGGTCGTGGGCCGGACCTGGGCCACGCAGAGAAACGTGCCGTCGCCGTCCACCGGCACCCAGAGCAGCAGGTCGGCGAAGGACAGGTCGGACAGCAGCTGCCAGTCGCCGGCGATCCGGTGCAGGTGGTCGATGTCGCTCGGCCGGAGCTGGGTGTGCTCCTCGGCAAGGTCGCGCAGGGTGGACACGCTGACCAGCGTGCCACGCCGGGCGTCACATCGTCGCGGTGACCTTTTTCAACCCGCGCGGAGCGTCCGGGTCCTCGCCCCGGGCCAGGGCCAGCGCCAGCGCCAGCCGCTGCAGCGGCAGGATGTCCAGCAGCGGGGCGTACCGCTCGTCGACCTCGGGCACGGCCATCCGGGCGGTCACCTCGACATCGGCGGAGCCGACCACCACCACGTCGGCGCGGCGCTCCCCGAGCCGGGGCAGCACCTCGCGCATCGACTCGCCGCCGGGGCCGGAACCGACCACGGCGAGCACCGGCACGTCCGGGTCGGTCATGGCGAGCGGTCCGTGCAGCAGGTCCGCGCCGGAGAAGGCGAGCGCCGGCAGGTACGACGTCTCCATCAGCTTGAGCGCCGCCTCCCGGGCCGTCGGGTACGCGTACCCCCGGCCGGTGGTGACGAGCTGGGCGGCGAACCGGTAGCGCGGGGCGAGCTGCACCGGGGTGGCGTCGGACAGGGTGCGTTCGGCCAGCTCGGGCAGGCGGGCGAGGGCGGCCCGCTCCTCGGCGGGGAGCACCCCGTCGCCGGCGCGTACCCCCTCGATCAGCATGAGCAGCGCGAGCAGCTCGGCCGTGTACGTCTTGGTCGCCGCGACCGCCCGCTCGTGCCCGGCGGCGATGTCCACGCTCAGCTCGGCCGTGCCGGCCAGCGGCGAGTCGGGGTTGTTGGTGACGGCGAGGGTGAGCGCGCCCGAGGCGCGGGCCACCCGCAGCACCTCGGCCAGGTCCGGCGAGCCGCCGCTCTGGCTCACGCCGACCACGAGGGCGTCGGACAGGTCCGGCCGGGCGCCGAAGACGGTGATCGCGCTCGGTGAGGCGAGACCGGCGGGCAGACCGAGCCGGATCTCGCTCAGGTACGCGGCGTACAGCGCCGCGTGGTCGGAGGTGCCCCGGGCGGTGAAGACCACGTGACGGGGCCGGCGCTCGGCGATCACCGCCGCGACCCGGGCGATCGCCGCGGCGTGCTCGGCGGAGAGCAGGCGGTCGTAGCCGGCCGGCTGCTCCTCGATGTCGGCGGCCATACCGGCCCCTGGACGCGTCACGGAAGGCCCCCTTCTGCGCGATTGCCGCGCGATCCGTGCTCAGTCTTGCACCTTTCGGCCGTGACGAGCAATGGAACGCGCAGTAGTGCGCAGTAGATCACCACTCGGACCAGTGATCGCCTAGGCTTGCCCGGCTGGCGGACCGACCACCGAGAGGACGACGTGCCCGAGGACGACCCCGCGCTCGCCGCGCAGGAGGAGCTGACGCTGGCCCGGCTGGCGCTGGCCGACGGAAACCTCCCGCACGCCGCGGACCACGTCGCCGCCGCTCTCGTCCGGGCCCCGACGCTGCCCGAGGTGCACGAGACACTCGCCCGGGTGGCCGCGGCCAGCGGCGGTGACCTGGAGCTCTTCCCGCTCGGGCACCACGCCTTCGTCGGCGCGGTGGTGGCCCGCGCCCACCTGCTCGCCGCCGCCGGGCACCCCGCCGAGGGGCTCGACCTGCTGGCCGCCGCGACCGGCTACGCGCCCGGTGCCGACTGGGCCGGGGTGCCCTGGGTGACCGCACCTGACCTGCCCGAACGGCTCGACCCCGAACGCACCGCCCGGATCCTCATGCAGATCTGCGCGGCGGTGCCCGACCCGGTCCCCCGCCGCCTCCGCGACCCGCTGCGGCCGTACCTCGTGCTGGCCCGCAACGCGGTCACCGCGCACCCCGGGCACGCGCTGCTGCTGGGCGCGGCGTCCGCGCTGGCCCGGCGCCTCGGCGAGGTCGCCCTCGCCGTCACCTGGGCGGCCCGCGGGGTACGCGCGCAGCCGACCAAACTCGGCGAGGTGTGGCTCGGGTACGCGTACCGCAGCGCCGGCCGGACCCGGGACGCGCTCGCCGCGCTCGGCCGGGCGGTCGCACTCGACCCCGACGACCTCGCGGTGTACGCCGACATCGCCGGCACCCTGGCGGACCACGGCCGGCTCGACGAGGCGCTGGACTGGATCGACCGGGCACTCGCCAAGGACCCCACGTTCGACTGCGCGGTGCACACCGCGCACCGGCTGCGCTTCCAGCGCGACGGGGACGTCGCCCACCTGGTCGCCCTCGCCGACTTCGTCCGCGACCACCCCGACGACACCCACGAGCACGGCGACCTGGCCGAGTGCTGCCGCAGCCGCCCCTGGCTCGGGCAGGTGACCCCGGCCGGCGGGCCGGTGCTGGACGCGCTGCGGCAGGCCCTCGCCGCCGAGGGCGCCGCCCGGGTCGCCGTACGCCTCGACGCGCTGGAACCGCCGAGCGCCATGCGTACCGCAACGGCGGCCGTGCCGGGGCTGGACGTGGAGGTGCTCGCCGTCGCCGACCCGGACCCGCGGGAACCCCGCCGGGCCACCACCTGCCAGCTGTGGCGGTACGAGGGCACGATCGCCGCGCCCACCCTGCCCAGCCCGTCGCCGGAGGCGGCGGAACGGATCCGGCAACTCGCCCACCCGGCCTGGCCCCACCCGCCGGCCGCGTACGACGGCGCGGTCGGGCTGGCCACCCTGGAGCTGGCCGACCTGCTCGGCCTGCTGGTGCATCCACCCGAGCCGCCGGTCACCGCGCTGGGCCGGGTGCTCGCCGGTCAGGACCCGTCGCTCTGGGTGCGCTGTGTGCAGGTCTGGACCTGCCTCGGGCTGCTGCACCACCGCACCGACGAACCGTGGGCGGAGTCGACCCGCCGCCGGGTGCTGGTGGAGCTGGTCTGGGGGGTGGAGGACTGGATCACCGAGGCGGCACTGTTCGCCCTGGTCACCGCCGCCTGGGTCGACCCCGCCGTACGCTCCGACGTGGCCGCGGTGGTGGCCGAGCGGATCGCCGACGTGGCGGCCGTGGCCCGCGAACGCCGGGTGCCGATCGCCACCTCGCTGGCCCACCTGGCGCTGGCCACCCCGGACCTCGACCCGGCGACCCGCGACCTGGCCCGCGAGCTGATCCGCGGCCCCGCCGACGCCCCATCCCGGCCAGGTGTTTTTGCGCGTCTCCGCCGCCTCCTCGCCACCCTCTTCGGCCGCGCCTGACCCGCCACCTGGCTCGCCCGCTCGACTCGCCCGCCCGTCCGCCGGCAAGATCCACCACCTCGCCGGCCCGGCACGATCAACTCGCCCACGACACCCCCACCTCGGCGACCCGGAGTCGATCAAGGGGCCGGTACGCGGCGCGGCCACGCCGTACCCCGGGAAGGGGCCGGCGTGGCCGCGGCGCGTGCGTCAGGCGACGGGGGCCTTGCCGAGGGCGGCCTCGGCCTGGTCCTCGGGGGTGCCGTCCGCCGGCCGGACGTCGTTCGTCGAGCGGAGCGGGACCTCCTTGATGAACCAGGCGAGCACCGGCACCGCGACGGTGAGGAACACCGCCCAGACGAAGACGTGCGAGATGGCGTCGGAGAGCCCGCCGAGGACGAGCTCCCGCATCGGCCCGGTGAGCTGCTTGAGCTTCTCCAGGTCCATGGCGCCGCCCTCGCCACCCTGTCCGCCGGCGAACGCGGGACCGGCGGCCGAGTCGGCGAGCCGGTTCGCGAAGATCGCGCCGAACAGCGCGACGCCGAACGAGCCGCCGATCGAGCGGAAGAAGGTCGCCGCGCCGCTCGCCGCACCCAGGTCCTTCTGCTCCACGCTGTTCTGCGCGATCAGCATCGTCGTCTGCATGAGGAAGCCCATGCCGACGCCGAGCACGATCATGTAGAGCGAGGACTCGACCTTGCTGGTGCCGACGTCCAGCAGGGTCAGCAGGCCCATGCCGGCGGCCATCACCACGCCACCGATGATCGGGAAGGCGCGGTAGCGACCGGTCTTGGTGATGACCCGGCCGACCACCAGCGAGACCACGAGCATGCCGAACATCAGCGGGAGCAGCAGCAGGCCGCTGTTGGTGGCCGAGGCGCCCTGCACGGTCTGCTGGTAGAGCGGCAGGAAGTTCATCGAGCCGAACATCGCGAAGCCGAGCAGGAAGCCGATCACCGAGATGACGGCGAAGTTCCGGTTGGCGAAGAGCCCCAGCGGCAGGATCGGCTCGGGCGCCCGCCGCTCGACGAGGCCGAAGATCGCCAGGGTCACCGCGGCCAGCGCGGCGAGGCCGAGGATCTGCGGGGAGGTCCAGTCGTACTCGTTGCCGCCCCAGGTGGTGACGAGGACGATCGCGGTGATGCCGACGGAGAGCAGCGCCGCGCCCAGCCAGTCGATCTTGTGCTCGGTGCGGTACTTCGGCAGGTGCATCGTGGTGGCCAGCAGCAGCAACGCCACGCCGCCGAGCGGCAGGTTGACGTAGAACGCCCAGCGCCAGGAGAGGTGGTCGGTGATGAAGCCGCCGACCAGCGGGCCGGCCACCATGGCGATGGCCATGATGCCGGCGATCATGCCCTGGTAGCGGCCCCGCTCCCGGGGCGGCACCAGGTCACCGATGATCGCCATCACGCCGACCATCAGGCCACCGGCGCCGAGACCCTGGACGGCCCGGAACGCGATCAGCTCGATCATGCCGTCGTCGACGCCGCCGAGGATGCTCGAGCCGGACATGCCGCACAGCGCCGAGCCGATCAGGAAGATGACCACGGAGGTCAGGAAGACGGCCTTGCGGCCGTAGAGGTCGCCGAGCTTGCCCCAGATCGGGGTGGAGACCGTGGTGCCGAGCACGTACGCGGTGACCACCCAGGTGAAGTGGTCGGCCCCGCCGAACTCGAAGACGATCCGCGGCAGCGCGGTGCTGACGATCATGTTGTCGAGCATCGCGAGCATCATCGCGATCATCAGGCCGAACAGCACGACCCGCACATTGGGTCGCGCTATCGCCTCGGCTGATTGACTCATGGGTAAGCTCCCCCGAAGATTTGTGACCGACTTACTTGCCGCCCGGCTAGTTACCTTACTAGCCGCACGGTAAGTTGGTGTCGGAAAGTCGTCAAGCGAGATAGGTGGTCAGGGTGAGGGAGAGCACAGGCGGCACGCGGGAACGCATCCAGGCCGTCGCGCTGGAGCTCTTCACCGAGCAAGGGTACGAGAAGACCTCGCTGCGGGAGATCGCCGAGCGGCTCGGGGTGACGAAGGCTGCCCTCTACTACCACTTCAAGAGCAAGGACGAGATCGTCAACAGCTTCGTCGAGGACCGGCTACGCCGGATGGACGAGCTGATCGAGTGGGCGCAGAGCCAGCCCGCCACCCTGGCCACCCGCCGCGTCCTGATCGCCCGCTACGCGGACACCATGTTCGCCGGCGAACTACCGGCGGTCATGCGCTTCTTCGAGCAGAACCAGACCGTGCTGAAGAGCCTCGCCGCCGGCCAACAGATGCGGGAGCGGATGATGCGGCTGGCCAACGAGCTGTGCCGGGGCGACGAATCGCCGGCCGCCCAGCTCCGGGCCGCGCTGACCCTGTTCGCGGTGCACAGCAGCTGGTTCGCGGTACGCACGCCGTGCATCACCGACGCCGAACGCCGGAAGATCTCCCTCGAGGTGGCCGACGAACTGCTGGCGCGGATCGCCGACGGCGACTGACCGGCTGCGACCCCGGTCAGTCGCGTGCGGTGAGGTCCAGCCGCAGGCCCAGCAGCTGCACGCCGGGCAGCGGCGACCAGTCCTTCTCCGGCACCCGGACGAAGCCCAGCCGCTCGTAGAGCCGGTGTGCGGTGGCGGCCATGCCGCTGCGTACGCAGATCACCACGGCCGTGCAGCCAAGCTCGGTGGCCCGCGCCACGCAGGCCCGGACCAGGGCCGCCCCGGCCCCGCGCCCCTGCGCGGCCGGATCGACCGCGAGCATCCGGAACTCGGCCTCACCGGGCCCGGAGAGCTCCGCGTACGGGGAGCCGGGCAGCACGAACGTCACCGAGCCGAGCACCTCACCAGTGGCCTCGTCGACGGCGACCAGCACCTCGCCGGTCTCCGCCCGGGTGGCCACGTCGGCGAGCACCACGCCGTAGCCGTTCTCGCCCTTGAGCTGGCCGTCCGCCTCGTAGGCGGCGACCGTCAGGCGCGCCACCGCCGGATGGTCGGCCGGCTCCGCCCGGCGGACCAAGAGGCCGCTCAACCGATCACCGCGATCAGGTCGCCGTCCTGCACCACGTCACCCTCGTTGACCGCGATCTGCTGCACGACGCCGTCGGACTCGGCGACCACCGGGATCTCCATCTTCATCGACTCCAGGATCACCAGCGTGTCCCCTTCGGACACGGTGTCCCCGGCCGACGCGACGACCTTCCAGACGTTCGCCACCATCTCGGCGCGGATCTCCTCGGCCATCTCCAGGCCCTCCCTCTCCACCGGCTTCTGCGAACGGTATCCAATCATGACCGGGCCCGAGAGCGGGGCGACCCGTCGATTCCGCCCCCACCGGACCCTGGCGACCGCCACCGGCACTAGCATCAGCGGGTCGGTCTCCGGCGCCCGGAGCACCGGTACGCGACCTCCGCCGCGCTCCCCGCGGCCGGACCGTGACCAGCACAAGGAGGCAGAGCATGGCGAAGAAGGCCCGCAAGAAGAAGGCCCGCAAGAAGAGCGGCGCGAACCACGGCAAGCGCCCCAACTCCTGATCGTCGGCGTACGCCGGATCAGCGACCGTGCCGGCCGGTGGCCGGACAGACCGAAGGCCCGGGTCCGATCGGACCCGGGCCACCGGTGTCTTCAGCTGGTCGCGATCGCTCAGTCGGCGAGTTCGCGGGACTCGGTGGTCTCGAAGACCACCAGCTCGGTCAGGCGGACCCGCAGTCGCTCGCGCAACTGCTCAGGCGCGGTCTCGTTGCCGCAGCAGCGGGCGACCAGCGCCTTCACCTCCTGCTCGATGCCGTACTCGCGCAGGCACGGCCCGCACTCGTCCAGGTGGTGCCGGATCAGCAGGCGCCGCTCCTCGGCGCACTCCAGGTCCAGGTAGAGGTAGACCTCCGCAAGCACTTCCCGGCAGTCCGTCTCGTGCGGATTTCCACAGCTCACGGTCACACCTCCCGGCTGGCGGCGGCGGTCGAACCCTTCGGCGCTGCGCTGAACCCACGCTCCGCCGCGTACTGCTCGAGCAGCTTGCGCAGATTACGACGGCCGCGGTGCAGCCGCGACATCACGGTGCCGATCGGGGTGCCCATGATGTCGGCGACCTCCTTGTAGGAGAAGCCCTCGACGTCGGTCAGGTAGACCGCCAGGCGGAACTCCTCCGGCAGCTGCTGGAGGGCCTCCTTGACGTCGCTGTCCGGCAGCCGGTCGAGCGCCTCGGTCTCCGCCGAGCGCAGCCCGCTGGAGGTGTGCGACTCGGCCTCGGCGAGCTGCCAGTCGGTGATCTCGTCGGTGGGCGCCTGGACGGGCTGGCGCTGCCGCTTCCGATAGGAGTTGATGTAGGTGTTGGTCAGGATCCGGTAGAGCCAGGCCTTCAGGTTGGTGCCCTGCTCGAACTGGTGGAAGGCGGCGTACGCCTTCAGGTACGTCTCCTGAACCAGATCTTCGGCATCCGCCGGGTTCCGCGTCATCCGCAGCCCGGCAGCGTAGAGCTGATCGACGAAGGGCATCGCGTCCCGCTCGAAGCGGGCCCTGCGCTCGTCCGTCTTCTCGGTGGTCAACCGCACGTCCCCTCGCGTCGGATGCTTCCCCGCCGAGGATACGCGTACCCGCCTGCCCACAGATTCACTTCCGGCCGGTGTGCTGGCACTCACCACCGCCGGCACTTCCGCGGGCCACTCCGGCGCGTCGAGCAGCTGCCTGAGCTGCCGCGCGTCCCGTTCGTCCCGCTCCCGGCTCCGCGTCTCGGTCGGCACCGGTCACCCCCCTCGGCTGGAAATGGCGTCCGGGGGTAGTAACGCGCGCCGTGGGTCGCCACATTCCGCCACCCGCCGTTCCTGGCCCCGGCGTCGACCGCGACCGACGCTGGGACCAGGAAGGGCCTGGGAGGATGGCCTCCGACGCCCGAACCGCGGGCGTCCGACACCATCCGATGCAACGACCCGCTGCCACCGACGGTCACGCCCCCGCAGACCCCGCCAATCCGGGAAGTAGTCCCCCAATCGGACGGGGAGGCCATGCTCGGGCCGGATCCGGGTGGCGGGCGACGTCAGGCGGGCGTCCAGCCTCGGGCGCGCAGCCAGTCGCGGACCACCGCGGCGGTGCCCGCCGGATCGACCCGCAGGTCGTGCCGCTCCCCTGGGCGGACCACCACGTCGACGCCGCGCGCCGGGGTGGGCACGCCGAACGGGTCCCGGTCGCCGTTGACCACCAGGGTGGGCAGACCGGTACGCAGCTCGTCGGCGCGCGAGCGCTCCGGGCGCCCCGGCGGGTGCAGCGGAAACGCCAGCGCGACGATCCCGGCCGCCCCGACGGCACCGGCCGTCCGGCAAGCGACCCGGGCGCCGCTGGAACGGCCACCCACCACCCAGCGGGCCACATCGGGATGCCGGGCCCGGAGGGCGGCCAGCACGACCGTCCACGCCTCGTCGAGGTGGCCGGCCGGGGCCGGAGCACGCCGCCCGGCGACCCGGTACGGCTGGGTCACCCGGATGACGCCCACCCCGGCCTCGGTCACCGCGTCGCGGACCGCCACCAGGTCGGGGGCGTCGACGTCACCGCCCGCGCCGTGCCCGAGCACCAGCAGGGTGTCCACCGGGCCGGCCGGCACGTCGGTGTCGGCGCGGGCCGGCCCACGGGGCGTCTCGATCTCGTCGCTGTGCCGCACCCGCCCATTCTCCGCGCGGCCGACGCCGCCCGCCCCACCCGGCGCGTTCTTCGCCGGTCCGGTCCGACCCGCGGCGGTTCGCCGCAGCGGGTTTCGCCGCACCGCGGGCACGTTCTACCCGCGCGCGCCGGCAGTCACCACCGTCGAGGGTGTAGCGGGTCGGCAGCACCCTGCCCGGCGGGTCCGTGGCCGTGGGCCACGGCTCACGCCGCCGCCCGCGCCCCGATGCGGGGAGCGCGGGCGGCGGTGCACGGCGTCAGCGGGACGGCACCAGGGTGAGCAGTTGATCCCGGACCGGCGGGCCGGCCTCGTCGGCCGCGTCCGGATCCGGCTGCACCTCGCTGCGCCAGGCGACGAGCATCGCCCGCCGCTCGCGCGGGGTCGTGCCACCCCAGACGCCGTGGCAGTCGCCCACCTCCAGCGCCCAGGCCAGGCAGGACCCCTGGACGTCACAACTGCGGCAGAGCGCAACGGCCGCGTCGGCCGGTTCGTTGGGTGCCGGAAAGAAGGTTTCCGGGTCCACACTCTGGCAGGTTCCTCTGGTCCGCCACGCGTCGTCCTGTCGCCGCTCGTGCAGAGCCCGCAGCAGTCGCGGATCTCGTCGTGCGGCGGCGACTTCGTGCGGGCGGGGCATACGCGCCCGTGTCAATACACCCACCTCCCCCGTGGGACCGGCAAATGATCATGGTGGATCGATGGGTGTCATCCGCCCCGTGCGAACAGACGCCCAACACCGGCGCTGTGTTTTATCGCACTTTCGGACACGGGGACAAGACTCTGCCGTAAACACGGCTAAACAACCGGGCGACGTTTCAGGCGCAACCCCGGCAAATCAGCACACGACAATGTGCTGACGATCATCAGAACAAGGTCATTTCCGAGCCGATCTCCTCTCGGCGCAGCGGCACCCGGGCAGTGAGTTCGGGACCGTCGTTGCGCACGTCGCCGACCGCCGGCGAGACCGGGCGGACCTCCAGCCCGGCGAGCCACTCCGGGGCGGGCGGGGCGAGCAGCGCCCCGGTCTCGCCGCCCGGAGCGAGCCAGGACGCCCAGCGCTCCCGGGCCAGCAGCAACGGCATCCGGTCGTGCACCTCGGCCAGCTCGCCGACCGCCGCGGTGGTCAGCACGCTGAAGGTGAGCAGGTCGTGCCCCGCCGACTCCCAGACCGACCAGATGCCGGCGAAGGCCAGTACCGAGCCGTCGGTCGGGGTCATGTAGTACGGCTGCCGGCGGCCACCCGGCTCGCGCACCCACTCGTACCAGCCGTCGGCCGGGACCAGGCAGCGCCGGCGGGCGAAGGACGGAGCGTACGCCCGGCTGGTGGCGACGGTCTCCGCCCGTGCGTTGATCATGCGGGCGGCGCCGGCGGCGGTGCGGGACCAGTGCGGGATCAGCCCCCAGCGGCCGACGGAGAGCACCCGGTGCCCCTCCGGCGTCAGCCGGACCAGCGGCACCGGGTCGGTGGGGGCGACGTTGAAGTCCGGGCCGACCCCGGCACCGGTCTCGTCGGACGACTCGAACAGCGCGCTCAGGTCGCCCGCGCTCCGGCTCGTCGCGTACCTCCCGCACATGGCGCACACGCTAACCCGCCGCCCGGGTTCCGGCTGTCCCGCCAACCGGGAGCAGGCAGAACGGGCGGCTCCACCGGTCCCGGGACTTGGCAGAATGTGAGCGTGGGGAACCTGACCGCGACCCGGCCGCCGCAGCCGTGGACCGCACCGACCGCCACCGACCCGGTCGGCGCCACGCTGCGCCTGCCGGGCTCCAAGTCCATGACCGCTCGGGCGCTGGTGCTCAGCGCGCTGGCCAGCGGCCCGTCGACGCTCGACCGGCCGCTACGCGCCCGGGACACCGAGCTGATGGCCGGCGCGCTGCGCGAGCTGGGCGCGCACGTGTCGACCTCCGACGACGAGAGCTGGCTGGTCCGGCCGCACCGGCTGGTCGGCCCGGCCCACGTCGACGTCGGCCTGGCCGGCACGGTGATGCGCTTCCTGCCCCCGGTGGCCGGGCTCGCCGAGGGCCGGGTCACCTTCGACGGCGACCCGCAGGCCCGGGTCCGCCCGCTCGGCCCGCTGATCGGGGCGCTGCGCACGCTCGGCGTACGCATCGACGCGCCGGCGGCGGGCAGCCTGCCGCTGGCGGTCCTCGGCGCCGGCCGGGTCGCCGGTGGCGAGGTGGTCATCGACGCCTCCGCCTCCAGCCAGCTCGTCTCCGGGCTGCTGCTGGCCGCGCCCCGCTTCGACCGGGGCGTGGTGGTCCGGCACGAGGGGCCGCCGGTCCCCTCCGCGCCACACCTGCGGATGACCGTGCAGATGCTCCGGGCCGCCGGGGCCGCGGTCGACGACGCCGTCCCGGACGTCTGGGTGGTCGAGCCCGGCCCGCTGACCGGGCGCGGCTGGGAGATCGAGCCGGACCTGTCCGGTGCCGTGCCGTTCTTCGCCGCCGCGCTGGTCACCGGTGGCGAGGTGACCCTCCAGGGCTGGCCGCGCAGCAGCATGCAGCCGGTCGAGCAGCTCCGCACGCTGCTGACCCGGATGGGCGGCGAGGTGACGTTGACCACCGCCGGGCTGACCGTCCGGGGCACCGGCAGCGTGCACGGCCTGGACGCCGACCTCTCCGACGTCAGCGAGCTGACCCCGGCGCTGACCGCGCTGGCGATGCTCGCCGACTCGCCGTCCCGGCTGACCGGGATCGGGCACATCCGGGGGCACGAGACCGACCGGATCGCCGCCTTGGCCAAGGAGTTCGCCTCGCTGGGCGCGGACATCACCGAGTCCGTAGACGGGCTGGAGATCCGGCCCCGCCCGCTGCGTGGCGGGACCTTCCGGACGTACGCCGACCACCGGATGGCGCACGCCGCGGCGGTCGCCGGGCTGGCCGTCCCCGGCATCGAGGTGGACGACGTGACGTGCACCTCGAAGACCATGCCCGAGTTCCCGGCACTATGGTCAGGGATGGTGACCGGCAAGAGCTGACCCGACGGGGGGATGTCCTGGCGAGCAGGCGACGGGAGTACGACGAGGACGACGTCCGGGTCCGGCCCGGGAAGTCCTCGCGCCCGCGTACCCGGACCCGGCCCCGGCACGAGAACGCGGTCGACGGGTTCGTGATCGCCGTCGACCGGGGGCGGTACACCTGCGTGCTCCCCGACGCCGAGCCGGACGCCCCGACCGTCACCGCGATGCGCGCCCGCGAGCTGGGCCGCAAGTCGGTGGTGGTGGGTGACCGGGTCGGGCTGGTCGGCGACACCTCGGGCGCGCCCGGCGCGCTGGCCCGGATCGTCCGGATCGCCGAGCGCACCTCCGTGCTGCGGCGTACCGCCGAGGACGACGCGACCACCGCCGAGGGGCGGCTGGAGCGGGTCGTGGTGGCCAACGCCGACCAGCTCGTGATCGTCAGCGCGCTGGCCGACCCGCCACCGCGTACCGGGTTCATCGACCGCTGCCTGGTGGCCGCGTACGACGCCGACATCGAGCCGCTGCTCTGCCTCACCAAGGCCGACCTGGCCGGACCCGAGGCGGTCCTCGACTACTACACCGAGCTGGAACTGCCGTACGTACTGATCCGGCCGGACTCCCCGCTGGACGCGCTGCGCGCGCTGCTCGCCGGGCGGGTCTCGGTGCTGGTCGGGCACTCCGGGGTGGGCAAGTCGACGCTGGTCAACCGCCTGGTGCCGGAGGCCGACCGGGCGGTCGGCACGGTCAGCGCGATCGGCCGGGGCCGGCACACCTCGACCAGCGCCGTGGCGTTGCGGCTGCCGGATGCCGCCGAGGGCTGGATCATCGACACCCCCGGGGTACGCAGCTTCGGGCTGGCGCACGTCTCCGCGGAGAGCCTGCTGCACGGCTTCCCCGACCTGGTGGAGGCGACTGTCGACTGCCCGGCGAACTGCCCACACACCGCCGACGAGGCGGACTGCGCGCTGGACGCCTGGGTGGCCGCCGGCAAGGCCGACCCGCGCCGGCTGGCCTCGTACCGCCGCCTGCTGGCCTCCCGCAGCGGCGAGGTCGACCCCCGGGAGCCGAACCGGCGGGGCCCCGCCGAGGAGTGAGCCGGGCAAATTATGGCTGCCGGTCCGGCGACCGATAGCGTGTCCGGCATGACCGGGTACGCCGACGACCTCACCCTCGCCCACCTGCTCGCGGACGCCGCCGACGCGGTCTCCACGGCCCGGTTCCGCGCCCTCGACCTGCGGGTCGAGGCGAAGCCCGACCTCACCCCGGTCTCCGACGCGGACACCGCCGTGGAGCGGAGCATCCGGGCCCTGCTGGCCGAGCACCGGCCGGGCGACGGCCTGCTCGGCGAGGAGTACGGCGAGCAGCCCGCCACCGGCCCGGACGGGCGACGCTGGGTGATCGACCCGATCGATGGCACCAAGAACTTCGTCCGGGGCGTACCGGTCTGGGGCACCCTAATCGCCCTGCTGGAGGGGGACCGCCCGGTCCTCGGCCTGGTCTCTGCCCCGGCGCTGGGCCGGCGCTGGTGGGCCGCGCTCGGGGCGGGCGCGTACGCCGGCCCCGACCTGGCCGCCGGCACGCCGATCCGGGTCTCCGCCGTCGGTGAGCTCGCCGACGCCAGCTTCTGCTACTCGTCGCTGACCGGCTGGGAGGAGGCGGACCGGCTGAACGCCATGCTCCAGCTCATGCGGGACGTCTGGCGCAGCCGGGCGTACGGCGACTTCTACGGCTACATGCTGCTGGCCGAGGGGGCGCTGGACGTGATGGTGGAGCCGGAGCTGTCGCTCTGGGACATCGCGGCGCTGGTCCCGATCGTCACCGAGGCGGGCGGGACGTTCACCGACCTGTCCGGGCGGCCGGCGCCGGCGGGCGGCGAGAACAGCGCGATCGCGACGAACGGCGCGCTGCACGACGACATCCTGGCCCGGCTCGGACGGCCGGCCGCGCGCTGACCCGCCGGTAGCCTCTATCCTCGCCAGGTGGTGTCCTCCGGTTGGTGCTTCCTCGCGGCCATGATCGTCGCGTACGGCTTCGCCAACCTGCTCCAGTCGGTGGCCGCGGCGCGGACCACCGTGCACCACACCTTCGACCCCGGGCTGCTGCTCCGGCTGGCCAGCCACCGCACCTACCTGGTCGGCCTGCTGTGCCAGGTCACCGGCTTCGTGTTCGCCTTCCTGGCCCGCCGCGACCTGCCGCTGTTCCTGGTCCAGGCCAGCGTGGCGGCCGGGCTCGGGGTGACCGCCCTGCTCGGCGTGCTGGTGCTCAAGTGGCGCCTGCCGGCCGCCGAGATCGCGCTGCTCGGGCTGCTCTTCGGCGGGATCACCGCGCTGGTGCTGGCCGCCCAGCCGGCGCCGTCGCGGCAGCTCGGCACCGCCGGGCTGATCGGCCTGGCCGGGGCGCTCGGGCTGATCGGCGTGCTCGGCTTCTTCGCCGCCCGGCTGCACGGCGCACCCGGCTCGGTGGCGCTCGGCTCGCTGGCCGGGATGGCGTTCTCCGCCGCAGCGGTGGCCGCCCGGCCGCTCGCCTCGGCCGACACCGCGGAGGCGTTCGTCCGCGACCCGCTGCTGTATCTGCTGGTCGCCCACTCGGTGGTCGGGCAGCTGCTGCTCGGCCTGGCGATGCAGCGCGGCTCCACCACCGCCGCGGTGGCCGCGATGGACGCCGCCGGGGCGGTGCCCGCGGCGATCATCGGCCTGCTGCTGCTCAACGACCGGATCTGGCCCGGGCGGGAGTGGCTGGCCGGGATCGGCTTCCTGGCCACGCTGGTGTCGGTGGTCGGCCTGACCCGGTACGCCGAGCCGCAGCACCACCACGCGGTCGCCCGCGACCGGGAGCGCCCGATGATCGGCGCCGGCGCCGCCGCCGAGTCAGGCCGCTAGGCCGCCTCCACCGGCTTGCGCCGGCCCACCACCCGTTCGTAGAGCCGCTCCAGCGCGCCGGCCGTCCGCTCCCAGGTGTAGCTGCACCGGACCCGGTCCACGGCGGCGTGCCCGTACGCGAACCGCCCGGCGTTGTCGGCGAGCAGCCGGCGCAGGGTGACCCCGAGGACGCGGACGTCGCCGGGCGGGACGAGCCGTCCGGTCACCTCGTCGACCACCGCGTCGGCGATGCCGCCCATCGCGTAACCGACCACCGGCACCCCGCAGGCCATCGCCTCCAGCGACACCCGCCCGGCGGACGAGTAGTGCGGGGTGCAGGCGACCACGTCGGCGGAGCGGTACCAGGTGGCCATCTGGTCGTGCGGTACCGCGCCCACCAGCTTCACCTGCTCGGCCACCCCGGTCTGCTCGGCCAGCTCGCGCAGCCGGCGCGCCTCCGCGTGGTCGGTGAGCCGCTCGGCGGGCGGGCCGCCGGCGATCACCAGCTCGGCGTCGCCGACCAGCCGCATCGCCCGGATCAGGTCCTCGTGGCCGTGCGCCGGCGAGAGCCCACCGACGGAGAGGATGCGGGAGCGCTGGTCCCGGGGCGCCGCCTCGCCGTCCGGGTGGAACTGCTCGGTGTCCACCCCGGTCGGCACCATCGCCACGGAGGTGCGCTGCAGCCCCATCCGGGTCAACTCGTCGACCTCGTCGTTGCACTGCGCGACCGCGATGTCCACCGCCCGGGTCAGCGCCCGTTCCAGCGGGATCCGCTCCCCCGGCCCGTCGTACCGCCGGCCGAGATGGCGCAGCTGCTCGACGCCGAGCGAATGGAAGGTCTGCACGACCGGTATGTCGGTCTCCCGTACGGCGTGCGCGGCGGCCAGGCCACCGACCCAGTAGTGACCGTGCACCACCTCGGGCGTCCAGTCACCGTGCCACCGCTGCGCCAGCCAGCGACCGAAGTCGGACACGTGCGGCACCAGCTCGACGGTGGGCAGCGGGCTGGGCGGACCGACCGGCACCCGCTCCAGCCGGTAGCCGTCCACCTCGACGCACTCGGGCTGCCCGGACTCGTCGCGGCGCTCGTAGACCCGGACGTCGTGACCCCGTGCGGCGAGCTCGGCCGCCACCCGCGCGATGTGCTGGTGGGTGCCGACGGTGGGACCGTCGACGGACGGGCCGGCGTGCGCACACACAAGGCCGACGCGCATGGTGCACCTCCATGCGTTCTACGGTGGGTCCTCCGGTCAGAGGGTCCCATTAACCCGGCCCTGGTGCGCCGAAACCTGGCAGATCGGGAGCGGACCGACGGACCGGCGCGAGGTGGGCCGGCCCGTGATCCGGGCGATCCCGGCGGCATGATCGCCCCCGACCGGGGGTACCGGCGAGGAATGCCGCTCACCCGCGACCTCGGCGACGCCACGGTGGTGATCACCGGCGCGTCCAGCGGCATCGGCGCGGCCACCGCGTACGAGCTGGCCCGGCGGGGCGCCGACGTGGTGCTGGCGGCCCGGACCGAGGAGGCGTTGCGCCGGGTCGCCGACCGTTGCCGCGGACTGGGCGGACAGGCGCTGGTCGTGCCCACCGACGTCACCGATCCGGTGGCCGTGGAGCGGCTCGCCGCGCGGGCGGCGGCGGAGTTCGGCCGGATCGACGCCTGGATCAACAACGCGGCGGTGGGCGTGGCGGGGCTGTTCGACGAGATCCCGGTGGAGGAGTTCCGCCGGGTGGTGGCGGTGAACCTCCTCGGCACGGTGTACGGGACGAAGGCGGCGCTGCCCTGGCTGGAGGCGGCGGGCGGCGGGGTCCTGGTCAACAACGCGTCGGTGCTGGCCGAGGTGGCGATGCCCTACCAGTCGGCCTACAACGCGACGAAGCACGGCATCCGCGGGCTGGCCGACACGGTCCGGCAGGAGCTGCGGGTCACCGGCCGGGCCAACATCTCCATCTGCACCGTGCTGCCCGCCAGCATCGACACCCCGATCTTCCGGCACGCCGCCAACCACAGCCGGCACGAGCTGACCCCGCCACCGCCGGTCTACCCGCCGGAGATGGTCGCCGAGACGATCGTGCGACTGCTGCGCCGGCCGCGCCGCGAGGCGTACGCCGGGGGCGCCGCAAGGCTCGTCGGGCTGCAGTGGCGGCTCGCGCCGGCGCTGGCCGAGCGCGCGCTCGGCTGGTACACCGCGCGCACCCAGTTCGGCCCCGGCCTCCGCCTGAACAGCACCGGCAACCTGTTCAACCCGCACGCGGAGGCCGAGCGGACCGGCGGCTGGCACGGCCGGCGCCGGCAGCTGGTCCGGATCACCGCGGCTTTCGGGCTGGCCGCGGCGGGCACCGCCGTGGGCACCCTGGCCGCCCTGACCCGGCGCGGACGGGCGGACCGCTGATGGACCGCGCCGACCGGTCGGATGCGTGGGCCGGGCCGGGCATGCACAATGGGACGATCATGCCGATGGACGTGCGCTGCCTGGTGGAGACGGACGAATCCTCCGCAGTCGTCAGGCTGAGCGGCGTGCTCGACCTGGCCGGCGTCGACGCCGTCCGGGAGGCGCTGCTCGCCCGGCTCTGGCAGCGGCCGGGGCCGGTGATCGTCGACCTGTCCGAGGTCCGGATCGCCCACCCTGGGGCCCGCGCCGCCATCGACGACGTGCACCGCACGGTGGCCGACTGGCCGGCCGCCGACGTGCTGGTGCTCGACCCGGCGGGCCGCGCCGGTGAGGCCGCCCCGGTCTATCCGTCCCTGGACGAGGCGCGGGCGGCGCTGGCCGGCGCGCCGCTCGCGGCCGTGCTGGCCACGGACCTGCCCCCGGCGGTGGGGGCGGCCCGCGAGGTCCGGGCGCTGCTCACCGACGGCTGTGCCCGGTGGGGTGTGCCGGAGCTGGCCGAGCCCGGGTGCATCGCGGTCACCGAGCTGGTGAACAACGTGGTCGCCCACGCCGGGACGCCGATGACCGTCCGGTTGGCCCCGCAAGTCAGCGCCCTGCACCTGGCGGTCCGCGACCATTCGGCCCGGTTGCCCGCGTACGCCGGGCTGGCCCCGCTCACCTCGACCGGTGGCCGCGGGTTGCTGCTCATCGACACGGTCGCCCGGCGCTGGGGCAGCACACCGCTGCCGGACGGCAAGGTCGTCTGGTGCGTCCTGCGCGCCGAGGACGAGGCCGCCTTCCGCGGTTGACCGGCGATCGGGCCGGACACCCCGGCCGTCGGCCCTTTTCTCCCCGTTCCTCCCGATCCACGCCGCCGGACCCGGTTAGTGCGGTCAGCTCGGCGGGTAGTGACCGGTCATGCGCGACGACGAGTACCCCACCCCCGTGTCCGACCCGGAGGCGGAGGGTCTGCCCGACACCGCCGACGACGACTCGACGGCCAAGGACGACGTGCTGACCGGGCGGGAGGCGGACGGCCCCGAGCCCGCCCAGCTCCCGGGCGACCGCGACCCGGTGGCCGTGGACCGGTACGGGACCACCGCCGAGGAACAGCTCGACGGCGAGTCGCTGGATTACAAGCTCCAGCGGGAGGTGTACGAGCGGCCCGCCGACGACCCACTCGCCGGCCCGGTCGACCCGGACATCGCCGCGGAGGCGGACAGCGACGAGGCGGCCGCGCAGGCCCAGTTCGACGCCGACGTGATCGACCCGGGCCCGACCTCCGACCCGCACTCGGCGGTCTCGATCTACGACCACGGCCAGCTCGGCGCGGTCGCCGACCACCAGGTGGGCCGGCTGGTCGAACCGGACGAGGGCGCGCACACCGACCAGGAGACCGACAACATCGGGTACGACGCGGGCGCGGCCGGTGGCGGGGCGACCGCCGAGGAGCTGGCCGTGCACGAGACGCGCCCGCCCGAGGCGACCCCGTGACCGGGCCGACCGCTCAGGCGTCCAGGCCCCGCTCGATGGCGTAGCGGGTCAGCTCGACCCGGTTGTGCAGCTGGAGCTTGCCGAGCGTGTTCTGCACGTGGTTCTGCACCGTCCGGTGGGACAGCCCGAGCCGCTCGGCGATCTGCTTGTACGACAGGCCCTTGGCCACCAGCCGCAACACCTCGGTCTCCCGCTCGGTGAGCCGGGGTGCCGGGTCGTGCGGGGCGGCGGCCAGCCGCCGGTACTCCCCCAGCACCAGCCCGGCCAGGCCCGGCGTGAAGACCGGCTCGCCGGCCGCCGTGCGGCGCACCGCGTCCAGGAACTCGGCCGGCGCGGCCGACTTGACCAGGTAACCGGTGGCACCCGCCTTGACCGCGTCCAGCACGCTCTGCGGCTCGCCGCTGGCCGACAGCATCAGCACCCGTACCTCCGGCAGCACGGCGCGCAGCCCGCGGATCACCTCGACGCCGGAGACGTCCGGCAGTTGCAGGTCGAGCACCACCACGTCGGGGCGGACCGCCGCAGCCACCCGGACCGCCTGCCGCCCCTCCCCGCTGGTCGCCACCACCAGGTGCCCGGCCTCGGTGAGGTCGCGGGCCACCCCCTCCCGCCACATCGGGTGGTCGTCCACCACCATGACCCGTACGCCGGTGCTCATCGGCCGCTCCTCGGCACGCTCAACTCGATCTCCGTGCCGGTCCCGGGGGCGGACACGATGCGTACCTCGCCGCCCAGGTCGGCCACCCGGCCGCGGATGGACTGCGCCACCCCGAGCCGGCCCTGCGCCGCGGCCTCGGCGAGCCGCCCCTCCGGGATCCCCGGCCCCCCGTCACGTACCGAGACGGTCACCGTCTCCCCTTCGTCCTCGATCAGCAACCAGGCCCGCCCGCCGGCGTGCCGGGCCACGTTGTCCAGTGCCGCCCCGACCGCGGCGGCCAGTTCGGCGGCCATCCTGGCGGGCAGCGGCACCGGGGTGGCCGGCGCGGCGACCTCGACCGTCGCCGAGGCGTACCCGTTGAGCAGATCGCGCAGGTCGCGGGTGTCCCCCTCGTCGGCCGGCGGGGTCCCGGCGCGGCCGATCAGGGCGCGCAGGGCGGCCTCCTGCTCACCGGCGAGCCGGGCCAGTTCGCCCGCCTCGCCGTCCAGGTGCGCGCCGCGCCGCTGCACCAGCGCCAGCACCTGGAGCACCGAGTCGTGGATGTCCCGGGCCAGCCGCTCCCGCTCCCGGGTGGCGGCCTCCAGCTCCACCGCCCGTTGCAGCCGCTCCTCGGCGGTGACGGCCAGGCGGGCCACGTGCCCGACCACCACCCCGGCGAGCAGCAACAGGATCACCCCGGTCAGCGAGGACTGGCTGATCCGGGTCCGGGTGGCCAGGTCGACCCCGCCGAGCGCCAGCGCGGCTATCGCGCCGCGTCGCCGGCCGCCGGAGACCGCCCAGGCCAGGACCGGCCCGGCCAGCCAGGCGACGGTCAGGGTGGGCACGCCGGCGGCGAGCGCCGCCCGGCCCACCACCCACGGGGTGGCCAGCATGAGCGCCAGCACCACCCCGAGGTCGGCCAGGAGCAGCGGCCAGCGCCGCCCGGCCGGACGCGCGTAGCCAGCCGCGGTCACCCCGGTCCAGGCCAGCATCCCGAGGAGTACGCCACCCGCGGCGATCGGGTGGGCATACCGGTGGGCATCGCGGAGCACCAGCAACCCGACGTACGCCAGCGAGGCGAACCGGAACACCGCGATGGACCGCCAGAGCGGGACCTCCAGGCCACCCGGGGACGACGGCATGCGCGACACCATGCCACAGTCCGGCGCGGGCAGGGTGACGGGTGCGGTCCCGGAAACCCTGACGTACGGTGGAAATGCCGCGAAAATCGCCGAGATCGACCGCCGGGACGGGGCCATGACAAACGCAGAAACCCCCGCACCGCGTACGGTTGTGCCCATCGAACCCACCCTCCTCATCGCCGAGGTCTTCGACCAGGCCCGGGTGACCCAGCTACGGCACTCGGTCACCTCCTGCGCGCACGCCTCGGGACTGAGCGGCCAGCGGCTGGACGACTTCGTGCTGGCGGTCAACGAGCTGATCACCAACGCCGTCCGGCACGGCGGCGGCCAGGGCCGGCTGCGGCTGTGGTGCCAGGACGGGGAGCTGGTCTGCGAGGTGGCCGACCACGGCCATGGGATCAGCTCCCAGCGGCTCAGCGACCGGAACCGGCCCGCCCCGGACATCGCCGGCGGCTGGGGTCTGTGGCTGGCCCGGGAGCTGAGCGACACCATGGCGGTCGAGACCGGCGAGGCCGGCACCGTCGTCCGGATCACCGCCGCCGTCGGCTGAGCCCGCCTCGACCGGGGAGGAACGTGCGGCCGCCCCGACGGCCCGCACCCGGACGCAGCGGTCAGGCGAACAGGGCGCTCACCGACTCGCCGTTGTGGATCCGCCGCATCGCCTCGGCCAGGGCCGGCGCCACCGAGAGCACCGCCAGCTTCGGCACCCGCTTCTCCGCCGGGATCGGCACGGTGTTGGTGCAGACGATCTCCAGCACTCCGTCCTGCTCGCTCAGCCGGTCGAGCGCCCCGCTGGAGAAGAGACCGTGGGTGCAGGCCAGCCGGATCGAGCGGACGTTCCGCTCGCGCAGGTGGGCCATCAACTCGATCACCGTGCTGCCCTTGGCGATCTCGTCGTCCAGCACGATGACGTCCCGGTCCGCCACGTCGCCGATCACCGTACTGATCTTGACCCGGTCGTCGCTGAACCGCTGCTTCGCGCCGGCCGCGACCGGGGTGCCGAGCATCCGGGCGAACGCCGCCGCCTCCTTGGCGTTGCCAGGTCCGGCGAGACCACCACGGCGTTGCTCAGGTCGTGGCCCCGGAAGTGGGCGGCCAGTTCGCGCAGCGCGTGCAGGTGATCCACCGGGACGCTGAAGAAGCCGTGCACCTGCGGCGAGTGCAGGGTCATCGCCAGCACCCGGTCCGCGCCGGCCGAGGTGAGCAGGTCGGCGACCAGCCGCCCGCCGATGGAGATGCGCGGGGCGTCCTTCTTGTCCGACCGGGCGTACGCGTAGTGCGGCAGCACCACGGTGATCCGGCCGGCCGACGCGCCCCGGGCCGCATCGGTCATGAGCAACAACTCGACCAGGTGCTCCTGCACCGGCGGCACCAGCGGCTGGATCAGGAAGACGTCCCGTTCCCGGCAGTTCGCCTGCAACTGCACCTCGAGGCAGTCGTTGGCGAATCGGGACACCCGCACCGGATGCAGCGGGACGCCCAGGTGGGCGCAGATCTCGGCGGCGAGCTCGGGGTGGGCGGTCCCACTGAACACGGCAATGTCACGCACGACTGCCGATCGTACGGGCTGGCCGGCTCAGGGTCGGCGATCCGATGGGCCGGCGGTGCAGCCGGCAGACGAGCGCATCAACCTTCCGGGTCAGCTCCAGGTGTTGCCGGTCAGCCGCTCGTACACCTCGACATAGCGGGCCCGGGTCGCCTCGACCACCTCGGCCGGCACCTCCGGCGCCGGCGGCTGCCGGTCCCAGCCGCTCTCGGTGGCCCAGTCCCGGACGTACTGCTTGTCGTAGGAGAACTGGGCACGGCCCGGCTGGTAGGACTCGGCCGGCCAGAACCGGGACGAGTCGGAGGTGAGCACCTCGTCGGCGAGGAGCAGGGTGCCGTCCGGCGTCCAGCCCAGCTCGATCTTGGTGTCCGCGATCAGCACGCCCTGCTCGGCGGCGATCTCCGCGCCACGCCGGTAGACGTCGATGGTGATCTGCCGCAGCCGCTCGGCGGTCTCCGCGCCGACCTTGTCGACCACCTGCGCGTACGTGATCGGCTCGTCGTGCTCGCCCTTCGGGGCCTTGGTCGACGGGGTGAAGATCGGCTCGGGCAGGATGGACGCCTCCACCAGTCCCCGGGGCAGCTCCACCCCGGAGACCGCACCGGTGCGCTGATACTCGGCGAAGCCCCCGCCGGTGAGGTAGCCGCGGGCCACGCACTCGACCGGGACCATGTCCAGCCGGCGGCAGCGGATCGCCCGGCCGGCGAACTCCTCGGGCACGTCGGTGGCGGAGATCACGTGGTTCGGCACCAGATCGGCGAGCTGCTCGAACCACCACAGCGACAGGGCCGTGAGCAGGCGACCCTTGTCCGGGATCGGGGTCGGCAGCGGCACGTCGTAGATCGAGATGCGGTCGGAGGCGACCAGGATCAGGTCGTCGCCGTCGGCGTAGACATCCCGGACCTTGCCCGAGTGCAGAAGTTCCACGGCGCCTAGTACACCACGCGCCGGATTCCCCGCCCGGCGCGGCCACCGGCCACCCCGCCGGTACGGCGTACGGCCCCGGCGTTGACACTCCCGCGTGGGGCCTGTGTAAATGATCCGTCCGCAGCAGCCGCCCGTCCCCCAGGGAGAACCCGTGCGCGCTCCGCAGTCCGTACCCCGCCGCGGCGTCGACCGGCGGCGGCTCCTCGGCGCGCTGGCGGGGGTGCCGCTGCTCGCCGGCGGGCTGGTCGGCTGCGGCCCGGAGGAGCAGCACCCGGTCGACGACGGGCCGGTCGAGCTGTCGGTCTTCTGGTGGGGTGGGACCGCGCGGACCGAGGCCACCGAGCGGGCGCTACGGCTCTACTCGGCCCGGCATCCGAAGGTGCAGTTCCGGGGCACCTGGCAGGGTCTCACCGGCTACTACGACCGGCTGGCCACCCAGGCCACCGGGGGAAACGTGCCCGACCTGTTCCAGATCGACGACACCGTGCTCACCGAGTACGCCCGGCGGGAGATCGTCCTCGACCTCAGCGGGTACGTCGCGGAGCGGCGGCTCGACCTGCGCGGCCTGCCGGAGAACCTGGCCCGGTACGGGCAGGTGGACGGCGACACCGTGGCCGTCCCCGCCGCGCAGACCTACGCCGCGCTGGTCTACAACCGCGACCTGCTGCGCCGCCTGGGGTTGCCCGAGCCGCGTCTCGGCATGCCGTGGCCGGAGTACGTGCAGTGGGCCGCCCGGCTCACCCGCGCCTCGGGCAACCGGGTGGCGGGCACCACCGATCCCTCCGGCGACTACCGGGCCCTCTGGCTCTGGCTGCGTGGCCGGGGCGGCGAGCTCTACCAGGGACGGCAGCTCGGCTTCGACTCCGGCGAGCTGCTCCGCTGGTTCGAGTTCTGGGAGGTGGCGCGCAACTCCCGCGCCACCGCGGGCACCGCGTTGACCGAGCTGGCGGACACCGGCGACCTCGACCGGCAGCTCGTGGTGACCGGGCAGGCGGCCGCCTCCTTCGCCTGGGCACACGAGTTCCCGGAGCTCCAGAGCCGCACCCGCGACGAGCTGGGCCTCACCAGTTTCCCCGGCAGCCCGGCCGCGCAGTGGCCCCGGGCGTCGATGTACTGGGCCGCGTTCCGGGGCACCCGGCACCCGGCGGTGGTGGCCGACGTGATCAACTTCCTGACCACCGACACGGAGGCGGGCCGCATCCTCGGCACCGAACGCGGGCTGAACCCGAGCGTCCCGGTCCGGCAGTCGGTCGTGGACGGACTGACCGACCCGGCCGCGAAGCAGTTGGCGAGCCTCGGCGTCGACCTGGACAGCGTCACCGGACCGGCGCCGGCGCCGCCACCCCGGGGTCACGCGCGGGTGCGTACCCTGCTCGTCGCCGCGGCGGGGAGCATCCGCGGCAAGCGGTCCGGGGCCCGGGCCGCGACCTCCCGGTTCATGGCGCAGGCGAACGCGGCGCTGGCCGGGTGACCGCCCGGCCCGGGCCGCGTGACGCGCGCCCCCAAGGCACGGCGGGCCGAGCAAGCGGGCCGGGGGCGTGCGGCCGGCGGTCAGCGCGGCGGGCGGTTCCGCCGGCCGCGCGTCAGCAACAGCACCAGCAGCACGATCCCGCCGACCACCACGAGGCAGCAGAGCAGCCCGAGAAAGCCGAAGCCGCCCCGGGACCGCCGCCGGGCGGCCTCCACCACGAGCTCGCCGGTACCCGTCGACGCCCAGGCCGCGACCGGTACGAACACCGCGAGCACGACCCCACCGAGGACCGCGCCCAGCCGGCCCCACCACCTGTTCCAAGCAGACATGCCCCCATCCTCGCCCAGCAGCGCAACCGGGCAGGACGGCGGGGCCGAGAACGACGAAAGGCCCCGGAGCGGACTCCGGGGCCTTTCGTGACGAGTAGCGGGGACAGGATTTGAACCTGCGACCTCTGGGTTATGAGCCCAGCGAGCTACCGAGCTGCTCCACCCCGCGTCGGCTCGTACAGCCTATCGCATCCCCGCCGTGGAGATCAGCCCGGTCCCCGATCGCGGCGTTTCGCCCGTTGACGGCAGAAGTTTCGCCCGGCGGCAGAAGTTTCGCCCGTTGGGCGGCAGAAAGAGAACGGCCCCGAGGATCGGATCCTCGGGGCCGTTCTGGCGTGGTAGCGGGGACAGGATTTGAACCTGCGACCTCTGGGTTATGAGCCCAGCGAGCTACCGAGCTGCTCCACCCCGCGTCGGTCCGTAAACCGTAGCGCACCGACCCCAGGAGGCGCAAAACGGGGTCAGCCCAGCCACCTCCGGACCGCCTCGGTCGCCCGGCGGCTGTCTGCCTCGAACTGCGGCCGATCCGTCGACGTGCCCTCCCAGCCCTGCTCCCAGAGCACGGTGACCACGTCGCCGATCCGTACCGCCCGGACCAGGTGCACCTCGTCGCCGCCGGTCGGGTCGCCGTTGACGTCCCGGTACGGCGTACGGGTCTCGAACAGCACCGACTCGTCGCCGTACCCGGTGCCGGCGAGCAGCCGCTGGGTGACGGTCCCGCCCGGCGCGTCCGGGAGCGGCTGCTCAGGGCAGTCCCGGACCGCCTGCCGCAGCTCGCGCAGCGCGTCGTCGGCCCGGCCGGCCCGGTAGACCGTGACGCTCTGCCGGTAGCTGCCGTCCGGCACCGCTTCGGCCGGCGCCCCCGCGAGCTTGAACGCCAGCGTCCGCGCCCGGCGGGTGGCGATCTGCGCCTCGCCGGGCGTTGCGCCGCAGAGGTCCGGCAGCACCGGGCCGGGGACGAACTGACTGCCCGTGCCGGCGTCGTTGGCGGCCGGCAGGGTGAAGAAGGCCCGGCCCGGGATGCTGGTCGGGGTGGTGGCCGGAGGTCGGGCACTGGTCGTCGGGGCTGCGGGCGTACCGGACGGGGTGGGCGCGCTCTGACTCGGCGACGGCGGGCCGGAGCTGGCCGGCGTCGACGGCCCGGGGGTGGGGGTGGCGGCGGGTGGCCCGGGCGGGGTGTCCGGCCCGGCGGCGAGCACGAGCTGCGCGCCGACGGCCGTGCCGGCGACCAGCACGGCGACGGCCAACGCGCCCAGCGTGGCCTGGTAGCGCGCCCGGCGATCGGCCCGGCGGCGCACCTGGTCCGGGTCCGGCAGCGCCCGCGGGTCGGAGTCGGCGGCCAGCGCCCGGTAGAGGCGGGTCAGTTCACGCGACATCGTCGACCTCCAGCTCCGCGGTGGTGAGGCCGGGCAGCAGCTCGGCGAGGCGGGCCCGGCCGCGGGACAGCCAGGACTTCACCGTGCCGACGGGGACCCCCGCCTCCCCGGCGATCTCCGCCACCGACATGTCGAACAGGTAGTGCAGCGCGAGGGCCTGCCGGTGCCGGACCGGCAGCTGCCGGAGTGCGCCGACCAGCAGCACGCTGTCCTCCCCCGGAGGCCCGACGTCGTCCGGCGGGCCGGTCCGGCTGGCCGCCAGCCGCCAGCCGCGCAGGCGGCGCCACCGGTCGGTGGCCAGCCGGCTGATCACCAACCGCAGCCAGGCCTCGGGGGCCGGATGGGCGGCCAGCGTCGTCCACTGCCGCCAGGCCCGGGCGTACGCCTCCTGCACGAGGTCCTGGGCCTCGCCGGGATCGTGCGCCACGGCGTAGCCGTACCGCAGCGCCCGTGCCGACGTGCTCCGGTAGAAGTCGTCGAAACCGTTCGTGTCCCTCATCTGGAGATCCCGCCTCCCCTCGGTCCACCTGCATTGATGACGGGCGAAGCGGGTGCCGGGTTGCGAGCGTTCCGTCCGGTATGCGACAAAGCCCGTGGCCGGAGACCACTAGGGATCTCCAGACCACGGGCTCGCTGGTCGGGCCGGCGTCAGCCGTTCGCTGACGGTGAGGACGAGGGTGCGGCCGGCGGCGACGCGGACGGGCTGCCGCTGGCCGACGGGGCGGGCGACGGGTTGGCCGCCACCTGCGCCTCCTGGAACGCCGTCATCGCCTCGTCCAGCGCCTTCAGGGCCCGCCCGTACCGCTCGAAGTCGCCGGACGCCTGGGCGGCCTTGACCTCGGCGATGGCGCTCTGCACCTTGCCGGCGGCCTCGGCCAGCGCGCCGGTGAGCACCGGCGGGCTGGTGCCGCCACCCGTCGGCGGGTTGCCGCCGGTGCTGGGCGGCGTGGCCCCGGGCGCCCGTTTGCCCTGCTCGACGAGCTGCTTGATGCCGTCCGTGAGGTTGTTCGCCAGCACCACGTACGAGCCGCCGTCGCCGTACGAGAGCAGCACCTTCTGCAGGAGCGGGTACGCGTCCTGGTTGCTGCTCTTCACATAGACCGGCTCGACGTAGAGCATGCCGTCGGCGAAGGGCAGCGAGAGCAGGTTGCCGTACTGCACCTGCGCCTGGTTGGAGGAGAGCAGGTTGAGCTGCTGCCGAATGTCGCCGTTGTTGCTCATCTGCTGGTGCACCTGGACCGGCCCGGAGATCCGGGTCTGGTCCGGCAGCTCCAGCATCTCCAGCCTCGGCTGGCCGTCGACGTACGACCCGGAGATCAGCGCGGCCAGGTTCTGCCGGCCGTTCGGGGTGACCGCGGAGGTGAGCTGGAACCGCGGCGCCTCCTGCCCCGGGAACTGGGTGAACAGGTAGTACGGCGGCTGCTTCTGCCCACTGTCCGGCGCGTCCGGCACGTTCGGCACCTGCCAGAAGTCCTGCCCGGAATAGAAGTCGCCCGGATCGGTGACGTGGAACTTGGTGAGCAGGTTCCGCTGCACCTTGAACAGGTCCGCCGGGTAGCGGAAGTGCTCGGCCAACTCCGCCGGGATGTCGCCCTTCGGCAGCACCAGCTCGCCGCCGAACGCCTTGTTCCACGCCTTGAGCACCGGGTCGGTCTCGTCGAACGCGTAGAGCTTGACCGTGCCGTCGTACGCGTCGACGGTCGCCTTGACCGAGTTGCGGATGTAGTTGACGTTCTCCCGGGCGAGCTGGAACGTGCCCCGGCCGGTCAGCTCGTCCGCCGTCTCGGCCTGCAGGTTGACCCGCTCCGCGTACGGGTAGGTCGCGGCCGTGGTGTAGCCGTCCACGATCCACAGGACCCGGCCGTTCACCACCGCCGGGTACGGGTCGCCGTCCAGGGTGAGGAACGGCGCGACCTTCTCCACCCGGTCCCGCGGGTTGCGGACGTAGAGCAGCTTGGAGTCCTGGTTCACCGCCTCGGAGAGGAGGAAGTTCGACTCCTGCTCCTTGATCGCGTAGAGCAGCCGGCGGGTGAACGAGCCGATCTTGACGCCGCCCTCGCCGGTGTAGGTGTAGTACTGCTCGCCCCCGCTCGAGGTCGGGCGGTCGAACTCGACGTTGCGCTCCCCGGTCTGCCCGACGATGGCGTAGTCGTCCGCCTTCATCCGCTCGCCGTAGTAGATCCGCGGCTGCTTGGCCTGGATCTGCTCGGTCGCGGACGCACAGCCCTGGGCCTCCTTGCCGGAGTCACCGAGGAAGCCGGAGACGAAGTACGGCTGGCCGCCGCAGACCACCTGGTTGGCCGGGGCGGCCACCAGTCCGTAGCCGTGGGTGTAGACGGTGTGCCGGTTGATCCAGTTGCTCTGCTGCGGGGTCAGCTCGTCATAGTTGATCTCTCGGACGCCGACCACGTAGTCCGAGGTCTTGCCGTCCACGGCGTACCGGTCGATGTCCAGCTTCGGGCCGAAGTCGTAGAAGCCACGCACCTGCTGCAGCTGGGTGTACGTCTCGGAGACCAGTTGCGGGTCGAGCAGCCGGGCGTTCCCCACCACCGAGGTGTCGGTGGCCAGGCTGGGTGGCGGGGTGAGGTTGCTCGCCGCGTACCCGGCGGACTTGGTCCCGGTCAGCCCGTACGCGGCCCGGGTCGCCTCGATGCTGCGCTCGATGTAGGGCGCCTCCTTGTCCCGGGCGCTCGGCTTCACCTCGAAGGTCTGCACCGCCCACGGGTAGATGCCGCCGATCGCCACCGCCGAGACGCCGAGCAGGGCGAGCGAGATGCCGGGCCAGACCAGGTTCCGCATCACCGCGTTGGAGAACACGATGATCGCGATGGCCACCACGACCGAGATGTAGGCCAGGATCTCCTTCGCCGGGAGCAGCGCGTTCACGTCGGCGTAGCCGGCGCCGTAGAGCTTGGCGCCCTCGTTGTACTCCAGCAGCATCGCCCGCCGGTCCAGCACGTACGCGACCGCCTTGAGCAGGACGAAGACCGCGACCAGCGTGCTCAGGTGGGCGCGCGCGCCATTGGTCATCCGGTCGCCGATGCCCTGCAGCCGCACCCCGCCGAAGACGTAGTGCATGGCCAGGGCACCGAGCAGGGCGAGCACCACCGCGGTGAAGCCGACGCCGAGCAGGTAGCGCCAGAACGGCAGCTGGAAGACGTAGAAGCCGATGTCGACGCCGAACTCCGGGTCCTTGACGCCGAAGCTCCCGCCGTTGCGGAACAGCAGCCACTGGCTCCACCGGCTCTGCGCGGACAGCCCGGCGAAGAGCCCGATGACGGCGGAGACCAGCGCGATCCAGGTGCCGAGCCGGGGGCTCAGCAGCATCCGGTACCGCTCCAGGGTGGCCTGCTCGGCGGAGTGCGGGCGCAGCTGGGGCCGCAGCCGGTATCCCAGCCAGAGGTTGCCGGCGACGATCAGCGCCATGCCGAGCCCGATCACCAGGAAGAGCAGCAGCCGGGTGCCGAGCACCCCGGTGAAGATCTGGGTGTAGCGGACCTCCTCGAACCAGAGCCAGTCCGTCCAGGCGTTGACTCCCCACCCGAGCAGGGTGAAGAGCACGAACACCCCGATCAGGACCCCGATGGTGGCGCGTCCGCGCCGGCTCATCCTCGGCAGGGGACTGCTACGCATGACCACTGTTGGCTCCGCACGCTCGATGTGATCGGCTCCGACCAGGCACCCAGAGTACGGGGTGTTCCTGAATACGTCGGGTCAAGGTCACGCCACGATCCCCGCGCGGGCCGCCGGAGCCGGGTCAGCAGCGGGTCGGCTGCCCTCCAGCGCGGAGCGTCTCCAGCGCCTTCAGCGCGTCGTCGAGCGACGCCACCCGGAGCAGCGGCAGGTCGGGCTGCGGGTTGCGGACCGCCTCCGCGCAGTTGTCGGCGGGCACCAGGAAGACCTTCGCACCGGCCTCCTTGGCGCCGACCAGCTTCTGCGCGATGCCGCCGATCGGACCGACCCGGCCCTCGTCGTCGATGGTGCCGGTGCCGGCGATGATCTTCCCGCCGGTCAGGTCCGCCGGCTCCAGCTTGTCCACGATGCCCAGGGCGAACATCAGCCCGGCGCTCGGGCCGCCGATGTCCGCGAGGTCGATCTTGAGGGTGAACGGGTGCGGCTGCTGCTGGTCGATCTCGATGCCGATCCGCGGCCGGCCGTCCTGCTCCCGGCTGGTCACCGCGGCGGTGGCGGTCACCCCGTCGCGAACGTACCCGATCTTCAGCGCGCTGCCGGCCGGCTTGGCCCGGATCAGCTCGGTGAGCTTGGCCGCGCTGGTCACCTGCTGGCCGTCGACCGAGGTGAGCACGTCGCCGGGCCGGAGCACGCCGACCGACGGCCCACCGGCCGTGACCCCCTTCACCAGCACCTCGATCGGGTAGCCCAGCTTGCGCAGGGCCGCCGTCTCGGCGCTGGTCTGCGAGTTCTGGAAGTCCTCCACGTTGCGCTTCTCGATCTCCTGCTGCGACTCGCCCGGCGGATAGACCAGCTCGCGCGGCACCACCGCCTCGTCCCTGGAGAACCAGCCGGCCAACGCCGAACGGAGCCGGACGGTGGGCTGCACCCCGACCGTGGTGAGCCGCAACTGCCCGGCGGAGGTGGACGTCGGCCGCCCGGTGACCTGGATGATCTCCTTGCCGTCCTCGGCGCCGAGGGTGTTGACCGTCGGGCCGGGACCGAGCACCACGTACGGGATGGGCACGCTCAGCACCCCGACGCTGAGCAGGGCGGTGAGCAGTGCACCGAGGAGTACGGTCACGCCGCGACGTCTCATGCGGCAGAGCGTACCGATCCGGGCGCGGGCGTCCGGCGCAGCGACCAACGGACTTCGCCCTCAGCGCAACGCCAGCGGGCGCGACCTGCGGCAAGGCACGCGTACCGTAGACCTCGTGCCTGATATTCCGTTCGGATTCGCGCTCCCGGGTGGGCAACCACCAGACCCCAACGATCCCGCGCAGATGCAGCAGTTCATGGCGCAGTTGCAGCACCTGCTGTCGGCGCCGGGCAGCGGACCGGTCAACTGGGACCTCGCCCGGCAGGTGGCCGCGAGCCAGCTCGCCGCCACCGGCGACCCGGCGGTCTCGCCGTTCGAACGCAACGCGGTGGAGGAGGCGCTGCGCATCGCCGACCTCTGGCTGGAGCCGGCCACCTCGTGGCCCTCCGGCATCCGGGCGTCGGTCGCCTGGAACCGCAACGAGTGGATCTACAAGACCCTGGACGTCTGGCGCAAGCTCTGCGACCCGGTGGCCAGCCGGATGGTCGGCGCGATGGGTGACCTGGTGCCGCCGGAGGCGCGGGCCCAGCTGGGCCCGATGCAGTCGATGGTCGCCACGCTGGGTGGCGCGCTCTTCGGCGGCCAGCTCGGCCAGGCGCTCGGCTCGCTCGCCGCTGAGGTGCTCTCCGCCGGCGACATCGGCCTGCCGCTCGGCCCGGCCGGCACCGCCGCGCTCATCCCGGCCAACATCCGGGCGTACGGCGAGGGCCTGGAGCTGCCCGAGGACGAGGTACGCCTCTACGTCGCCCTGCGCGAGGCCGCCCACCAGCGGCTCTTCCAGCACGTGCCGTGGCTGCGCGGGCACGTGCTCACCGCGGTGGAGAACTACGCCGCGGGCATCCGGGTCAACCGGGAGGCCATCGAGGAGGCGATGGGTCGGGTCGACCCGACCGACCCGGAGTCGATGCAGGCGATTGCCCTGGAGGGCATCTTCACCCCGGAGGACACTCCGGCGCAGAAGGCGTCCCTGGCCCGGCTGGAGACCGTGCTCGCCCTGGTCGAGGGCTGGGTGTGCCACGTGGTCGACACCGCCGCCGGCGAGCGGCTGCCCAACGTCGTACGCCTCGGCGAGGCGTTCCGCCGGCGCCGGGCCGCGGGCGGGCCGGCCGAGCAGACCTTCGCCGCCCTGGTCGGCCTGGAGCTGCGCCCCCGCCGGCTGCGCGAGGCCACCGTGCTCTGGGCGGCGCTCACCGAGCAGCGGGGCATCGCCGGCCGGGACGCGGTCTGGGGTCACCCCGACCTGCTCCCCTCCGACGACGACTTCGCCAACCCGGAGGCGTTCGCCGCGACCAGCAGCGACCTGGACGAGGAGTTGGCCAGCTTCGACTTCACCGCCCCTGGCGCTCCCGAGGAGCAGCCCCCTGCCGAGGGCGACGACAAGTCCTCCTGACCGCACACCGCCAAGATCCGCACAACTTCACCGAAGTTGTGCGGATCTTGCTCGTCCGGGGGGTCAGCCGGGCTGGCCGGAGAGCAGGGCGCGGGTGGCCTCCCAGCCCTCAAAGGCCGGGTCGAGGCTGGCCAGGTCGGCCGGGCCGCGCAGCCGGCGCCAGCCGGCGGTGACGGCCACGTCCCCCGGGCGCGGGGCGGCGGCGCGCACCTCGGCCGGCGCGGCCGTCGCCAGGTCGACCGCCGGCAGCCATGCCGGTACGGGCAGCCGGGCGGCCACGCCGAGCAGGCCGGGGCCGCTCCCCTCCACCGGGGCCACGGCCACCGGCCGGCTGGAGAGGGGCCGCAGCAGCTTGCCGAGGGTGAGCCCGGGCACGTCGGGCGCGTCGGCGGCCACCACGGCCGCCTGGTCGTACCCGGCGCCGGCCCGCCCGGCATCGGCGGCGGTGGGCCGGTCGGTGCCGGCCAGCGCGGCGAACACCGCGTTGACGGTGGGTTCCGGCACCTCGTGGACGGCGGTGCCGGGCCACACCACGGCGTCGGCCAGCCACCGGTCCGCGGGCGTCACAGCCACCGCGGTCTCCACCTCGTTGAGGGTGGCGAGCAGGTCCACCACGTCCTCGGCGAGCGCCGTACGCCAGCGGGTCGGGTCGATCCCTGGCGGCGTCCAGCCCACCGGCGCGAGCAACGCCACCACCACACGTCGAGCCACGCTCCGACCCTAGCCCTCCGCCCGAGCCGCGGCGGGCCCGGCCAGCGCCCGGTCGAGCGGGTCACGACGCGACGAGCGCGCTTCGGCCCGCGCGGTCGCGCCGGCCGCGGCTCGGAGCCACCGCACTCCAGGTCGCCGGGCGGGAGGCCGACCGCGGGTGCGCTCGCCGGGGCGACCTCGGGAATCAGTCGGTGAGGGGGACGCCGGCGGTGGCGGCCACGCCCTCCAGGTAGCCCCGGGCCCGCTCGGTCTTCGGGTACCGCCCCACCAGGGCCCAGAAATCGGCGTTGTGACTGGGCACGATCAGGTGCGCCAGCTCGTGCAGCAGCACGTAGTCGATCACCCAGTCGGGCATGTCCTGGATCCGGTGGGAGATCCGGATGGTGCGGTCGGCGGGGGTGCAGGAGCCCCAGCGGCCGTTCTGGTTGGTGACCCAGCGGACGCTGGCCGGTGCCGCCGCGGCACCGTGCTCGGGCAGGTAGAGGTTGATCAGCCGGGTGGCCCGGGCGAGCAGCTCGGCGTCGGAGCGGGCGAGCCGGCCCTCGCGCGCGGCGAGCCGGGCCAGCATCCGGTCGACCCACTCGCTCTCCTCGGCGCGGGAGAACTGATCGGGGATGAGCACCACGACCCGTTCGCCGTCCCGGTACGCGGACACCGTACGTCGCCGGCGCTGACTGCGCCGTACCTCGACGACGGGCTTCCGCGTCCCGGCCATTACCGGTCCGCGCAGCCTCGGATGACTGTCACGACAGCAAGCTAATGCGTACTGACCAGGGGTCCGCAAGAGTCAACACGACGACACGCGTCCGGAAAATGGTGGTTGGTCGGCAGGAGTCCCAAAAAAAATCTTTGCGGCAGCCCGACAAGGGTCCTCGGTCACCCTTCGTGGCGACCCGGGCCGGGCCACGCCCGTCACCTGCCCGCCCCCGCACACGTTAAGTGATCTACGGACGGGCGTCGCGCGGGGGCGGCCCCAAGGGTGATCTGAGGGCATTCGCCCGGCGTGTCCCTGCGGAACTGACTTATCGGACGTGACTCGGCATGCACACTCTCGACGTCGACTAGCTCACAGTGTCGATGCTGAGCTGACATGGAACCGCCCAGACCTGGGTAGGGTCCGCCAACCAGCGGTCATGAGCGTGGCCGCAGAGAACGACCCAGCGCCGGTGCCCCGCGTGGCCCGCCGCCGGGGAACCCGCCGGGACGGCGTGTCCGGCGGACGAGACGAGGAGGGGCTACCGTGGCCGACCAGGCCCAGACCTACAACGGTTACTGCGTCAAGTGCAAGGAGAAGCGGGACTTCGAGGGGCGTATCGAGGTCTCCAAGACCGGCATGAACATGGCCAAGGGCAAGTGCCCGGTGTGCGGCACAACAGTGAACCGCATCCTGGGCAAGGCCAAGGTCTGACCGGTACGGATCAACGCGGGGAGGGGTGGCCGGCCGGCCACGCCTCCCCGCGTCCGTTCGGCCCCTACTGTCGGCTGCGTGACACCGGTTACCGCCCGGTTGTGGAAAAGCCGGCTTTTTCTGTGGACAGCCCTGGCCACAGCCCGGCGCACCTGTGGACAACGATCGACGGAACGCGCGGACACGGTCACGATTCGTGGCATGGCCGATCCGACGCCCCTCGCCCGCCCGACCCTCCTGCCGGGGCTGGCCCGCCTCTGGCGGGACCGGCACACCCTCCAGCTCGGGGTCGAGCCCGGCCGGGCCGTCCTGCTGGAGGTGGCGAACCCCCGCGCCGCCCGCCTGCTCGACCTGCTGGACGGCACCCGGAGCGAACGTGCCGTCCTCGCGTACGCGGCCACCGCGCGGGTCGCGCCGGACGAGGCGCGCGTCCTGCTCGACACGCTCCGGGCCGCCGGTCTCGTCGTAGCGGCGCAGAGCCTGCTCCCCCGGGACCTTGCCGGTCCGGCCCGGGCCCGGCTCGCCAGCGAGGCCGACGCCCTGGCGCTGGCCACGTCCGCACTGCCCGGCACCCCGGCCCAGGTGCTGCGCCGCCGCCGGGCGGCGCGCGTGCTGGTCACCGGCGCCGGCCGGCTCGGCGCCGCGATCGCAGTCGCGCTGGCGCAGGCCGGCGTCGGGCACGTCGTACCCGAGTTGCCCGGCCCGGTCCGTCCGGGCGATCTGGTCGGGACGGGCCTGGCCGCCGCGGAGGTGGGCCGACCGCTGGCCGCGACGGTCCGCGCGGCGCTGGGCCGGTCCGCCCCGGGGCACGGAGACCGGGCCGCTCCGCCGGGGCCGCGTCGACCTGGTGGTCCAGCTCGGCACGGACCGGCCGGCGTCCGTGCTGGCCACCGGGTACGCTCAGCGCCGCCAGCCCCACCTCCTGGTCGATCTGCGCGGCGGGGTGCCGGTGGTCGGCCCGCTGGTGCGCCCGCCGGCGGGTCCCTGCCTGAACTGCCTCGACCTGCACCGGGTGGACCGCGACCCGGACTGGCCCACGCTCGCCGCCCAGCTCGCCGCCGACGGCACCGAACGGGCCTGCGCCGCCACCACCCGGCTCGCGGCGGTGGCGTACGCGGCCGCGGAGGCGCTGGCCCACCTCGACGGCGGCACCCCGGAGACCCTCGGCTGCGCCGTCGAGATCGCCGGAGCCGGCCGGTTCCGCCGCCGCCAGTGGCCGCCGCACCCGTCCTGCGGCTGTTCCGGGCGTCGCCCAATCCGGGTCAGCCCCACCGGTACCGGCTTCGTAGCAGCAGCAGGCCCGTCGAGTCGGTAACAATGACCGGGTGACCGACATCCCGCGCCGGGCCGTGTCCCGGACCGCCAAGCTCGCCGCCCTGCCACTCGGCTTCGCCGGCCGGACCGTCCTCGGCATGGGCAAGCGAGTCACCGGGCTCGCGTCCGAGGTCATCTCCGCCGAGATCCAGCAACGCACCGCCGAGCAGCTGTTCAGCGTGCTCGGGCAGCTCAAGGGCGGGGCGATGAAGTTCGGCCAGGCCCTGTCGGTCTTCGAGGCGGCGCTGCCGGAGGAGATCGCCGGCCCCTACCGGCAGGCGCTCACAAAGCTCCAGGAGGCCGCCCCGCCGCTCCCCGCGGCCACCGTGCACAAGGTGCTCGCCGAGCAGCTCGGCCCGGGCTGGCGGGAGCGGTTCGTGGAATTCAACGACACCCCGGCCGCCGCGGCCAGCATCGGCCAGGTGCACCGCGCGGTCTGGCGGGACCCGGGATACGGCCCGAACGGCGCCCCGAACCACCGGGACGTGGCCGTGAAGATCCAGTACCCGGGCGCCGGCGACGCCCTGCTCGCCGACCTGAAGCAGCTCTCCCGGCTGGGCGGCATGTTCCGCGCGATCCAGCCGGGGCTGGACGTCAAGCCGCTCCTGGTCGAGCTGCGGGAGCGGATCACCGAGGAGCTGGACTACGAGCTGGAGGCCGAGTCGCAGCGCGCCTTCGCCGCGGCGTACGCCGACGATCCGGACATCTACATCCCCGGGGTGCTGGACGCCTCACCCCGGGTGCTGATCACCGAGTGGATCGAGGGCACGCCACTGGCGGCGATCATCCGGGAGGGCACCGAGGAGCAGCGCGACGAGGCGGGGCGGCTGATGGCCGAGCTGCACCTGTCCGCGCCGATGCGGGCCGGGCTGCTGCACGCCGACCCGCACCCGGGCAACTTCCGGCTGCTCCCGGACGGCCGGCTCGGCGTGATCGACTTCGGCGCGGTGGCCCGGATGCCGGACGGCACCCCCGAGCCGATCGGCCGGATCGCCGCGCTGGCGCTGCGCGGCGACGCCGAGGCGGTGGTGGCCGGGCTGCGGAAGGAGGGCTTCGTCAGCCCGACCGAGCCGATCGACGCCGAGGAGGTGCTCGACTTCCTCCGCCCGATGCTGGAGCCGATCGCCGCCGAGGAGTTCCGGTTCACCCGGGCCTGGCTGCGGTCCGAGGCGGCCCGCCTGGCCAACCCCCGCTCGCCGGCCTACCAGCTCAGTCGCCAGCTCAACCTGCCCCCGTCGTACCTGATGATCCACCGGGTCACGCTGGGCTCGATCGGGGTGCTCTGCCAGTTGGAGGCGAAGGCGCCCTACCGGGCGATCCTGGAGCGCTGGCTGCCCGGCTTCGCCCCGGTGGGCTGAGCGCGGCGGCCGCCCGCAGGCGCGGCCCCGCCTGTGCCACCTCGGTGGGCCGAGCGCGGCGGCCGTCCACAGGCACGCCACGGGGGCGGCGGCCATCCGGCCGCCGCCCCCGTGCAGGTGGGTAGGGATCTAGAGAACGCCCAGGTCACGAGCCGACTGGCGCCGGCTCTTCATCGCGACGGTACGGGCGGAACGGGCTGCCTCAGTGCTCGTGGTGGTGCGACCGGCCTGAGGCCGGGGCATTCGAGCCCGGGACAACGCTTCGTGAAGTAGTTGCATCTCGGTTCCGTTCGGCAGGTGCAGCATCGGTTTCGTCTTTCTCGCGGCCGGTGGGCTCACCGGCGGGACGTATGGAACGGGGTGTGTCAGGCCGCCAGCCGGACCGCGTTACGCGACTCGGACAGCCCACTGGCCGCCAGTCGCGCCTCGGCCTCGACCCGGAGCTGCGCGTCGCGGGCGAGGTCCTCCTTGCGCGGACGGCCACGGGGCCGCTTACGCGGGACGACCGCGCCACGCTCGAAGATCTCGCCGCCCCAGACGCCCCAGGGCTCGGCCCGCTCCACCGCACCGGCCAGGCACTCGACGCGCAGCGGGCAGTCCCCGCAGAGCGACTTGGCCAGCTCGAGCTCGGTGGGCGAGTCGGAGAACCACAGGTCGGGGTCGAACTTCCGGCAGGGCAGGTTCGCCTCCACCTCGACGCTCACGTCGAGCGGGGCCAACGCCAGACTCATCCTCCGGTCACCTCTCTCTCACTTCGATCTCGTGGATCGCATTTCCGACGTACTTCGGCGGTGCAAAAACACTGAGGCCGCGGATCCCTTGTGCGGGTTCCGCGGCCTCGAGGTGAGCCGGTGGTCTGATGGATCAGACCGGTCTACCTCGAGGTGGAACACCGCGGACATCCGTGCGCTTCTTGGCGCCATCGATGCCCATGCCCGTGAAGCCACTGGTCCCCTCGATCCCCGCCAGCGGCGCAACGGTCAGGTTCAGCTCGGCCTGAACCTGGACCTGGTGCACCTGCGGGACCGACGGTCGAGCGGCAAGGGCCACCCGGACAGCCGACAGCGGAGCGCAGGCAACTGGCATCGCCAGCGGACGCTCGTAGATGTAGGTCTCCATTGATGCCACCTCCCTGACTTTCCTCGTGCCGACTATGGACTCGCCCCCCGTGAGCAGCCGGAATGGCGCCGCTCGCGAGGTGTGTCCTGAGGCTATTCCTCGCCTCGGGGCGAGGGCAAACGATTTACGGCTAGATTTCGAAACTTTTCTGCGGGCAGACATCGTCCACCGCCGCGCCCCCCACCAGGGCCAGCACCGTATCGCCGTAAAGTCCCAGTTTGCGGGGGCCGATCCCGGCGATCGCGATCAGTTCCTCGCTGCGTCCCGGCCTCCGCTCGGCCAGCGCGGTGAGCGTGGCGTCGGTGAAGACGACGTACGCCGGCACCTTCTGCGCCTCGGCCACCCGCTGCCGCCACTCGCGCAGCCGCTCGTACAGTTCCTGGTCGAGGTCGGACGGGCAGGTGGGGCAGCGGCCCAGCTTGCGGTCCGCCCCGGCGAGCAGGGTGGCACCGCAGATCCGGCAGGAGACCACCTGGGCGCGCCGCCGCTCGGTGCGCCGGGCCGCGCCGGCGCCGGCCCGCTCGGTGCCCCCCGAGCGGTCGAGCTGCGGCAGGAACCGGCAGGGCCGCCGGGCCCGACCGCCCGGCGAGCGAGCCGCGGCGTACGACAACCAGAGCCACTCCCGGGCCCGGGTGATCCCGACGTAGAGCAGCCGCCGCTCCTCCTCGACCTGCTCCGGGGTCTTCGCGTACGTGGTGGGGAGGGTGCCCTCGGCGAGCCCGACCAGGAAGACCGCGTCCCACTCCAGCCCCTTGGCGGAGTGCAGGGAGGCGAGCGTCACCCCCTCCACGGTGGGTACGTGCTGCTGGGCCGACCGTCGGGCCAGTTCCTCGGTGAAATCGGCCAGGGTCACCGGGCGCTCGATGGCGGCGGCCTCGCCGACCGGCACCACCTCGGGGGTCGCCGCGTACTCTTCGGCGAGCTGGACCAGGGCGGCGAGCGCCTCCCACCGCTCACGCGCGGCACCGCCGGCCGGGGGTGCGTCGGGCGCCCAGCCCACCGCGGCGAGCCCTTCCATCACGGCCGCCGGCAGCGGGGTCTCCCCCGGGATCGACCGGGTGGCGGCGCGCAGCGCCACCATCGCCTGCCGGACCTCGGGCCGCTCGAAGAACCGCTCGGCCCCCTGCACCACGTACGGCACCTGCGCCTCGGTGAGCGCCTTCTCGTACGCCTCGGACTGCGCGTTGGTGCGGAACAGCACCGCGATCTCCCGGGCCGGAGTGCCGCCGGCGATCAGCGCCCGGCAGCGGGCGGCGACCGCGTTGGCCTCGGCCGGCTCGTCCGTGAAGATCCGCAAGTCGGGTTCGGGGCCCGGCGGGCGCTGGCCGTGCAGTTCCAGCCGCAGCCGGGCCTCGGTGCCCCGGGCTTGCGAGATCACCGCGTTGGCCAGCCCGACTACCTGCGGAGTGGAACGGTAGTCGCGGACCAGCCGGACCACCGTGGCGGTCCGGTGGAGGCGCGGGAAGTCGACCAGGTACGACGAGGTCGCCCCGGTGAACGAGTAGATGGTCTGGCTGGCGTCGCCGACCACGGTGAGGTCGTCCCGGCCGCCGAGCCACGCCTCGAGCAGCCGTTGCTGGAGCGGGTTCACGTCCTGGTACTCGTCGACGACGAAGTGCCGGTACTGGCCGCGGACCTGCTCGGCGACGTCGGCGTGCTCCTCGATCCCCCAGACGGCGGCGCGCAGCAGGTCCTCGAAGTCGATCACCCCGGTGCCGCGCTTGAGCCGCTCGTACGCGGCGAAGACCTCGGCCACCTTCGCCGGCTCGTACGCGGTCTCGCGCAGCGCCTTGGCCGCGGCCACCACGTACTCGCCCGGCTCGACCAGCGACGACTTGGCCCACTCGATCTCGCCGGCGAGGTCGCGGGCGGCGGTCCGGTCGGCGCGCAGGCCGACCTTGGCGGCGGCCAGGGTGACCACCCGGACCTTGCTCTCCATCAGCTCCGGCATGGCGCGCCCCTCGAGCAGCCGGGGGGCGAAGTAGCGGACCTGGCGCAGGGCCGCCGCGTGGAAGGTGCGTGCCTGGACGCCCGGCACCCCGAGGACGGCGAGACGGCTGCGCATCTCGGCGGCGGCGCGGGCGGTGAAGGTGACCGCCAGCACGTGCCGGGCGGCGATGTCACCGGTGAGCGCGCGGTGCGCGATCCGGGAGGTCACTGCGCGGGTCTTGCCGGTGCCTGCGCCGGCCAGGATGCAGACCGGGCCGGCCGGGGCGGTCACCGCGGCCCGCTGCTCCGGATCCAGCCCGGCCAGCACCCGTTCCGCCGTTGAGTGAACCGCCACAGCCAGGAATCATCTCAGCCCCCGGCGATGTTGCAGCGATTAGCCTGGCCTGACTGGACCGGGCGCGCCACCCCTTGGAGGAGTTGACCATGTTGACGATGTATTCCACCCCGTGGTGCGGCTACTGCCACCGGCTGAAGTCGCAGCTCGACCGGGAGGGCATCGCGTACGAGGTGGTCGACATCGAGCAGGACGCGAAGGCCGCCGAGTTCGTGATGGGCGTCAACGGCGGCAACCAGACCGTCCCGACCCTGCGCTTCGCCGACGGCAGCGCGCTCACCAACCCCTCCATCACCCAGGTCAAGCAGCACCTCGCCACCATCTCCGCCTGACCCACCCGCCCGGAAAGAGCGGCCGCCCACCCGGGCCGGCCGCTCTTCCGCGTCCGCGCCAGCCGTCGATGATCATGAGGTTAGCGGTCTCGGGATCGGCGTGTCGCCACGGCAACCTCATGATCGACGGACGGCGGCGGGCGGCGCGGGGCAGGGATGCGGGCGGGCGCAGACGGCGGGGGTGGGCTGAGGTGGCGGGCGCGCCAGAGGTAGGCGCCGGCGGCCATGGTGATCATCCCGACCAGGGCGAAGAGCAGGCGGTAGTCGAGGACGCCGACGAGCAGCGCACCGGCCCCGATGGAGACCGCCTGCGGGCCGCTGACCAGCGCCTCCGAGGCGGCGGCGACCCGGCCGAGCAGGGCCGGCGGGGTACGCCGCTGGACCAGCGTGTTGAGCCCGACCATGGTCAGCGGCAGCGACAACCCGGCCAGCAGCAGCGCCACCACGCCCAGCCAGAGCCGGGGGTACGCCAGCGCCAGCGCGGCCGGCCCGAAGAGGGTCACCCCGGCGGCGAGGGCCCCCACCTCGCCGGTCCGACGTACCACGGTCGCCGAGAGGAGCGCGCCGACCAGCCCGCCGACCCCCTGCACGGTGACGAGCACGCCGACGAAGGCGACCTCCCGGCGCAGCCCCTGGTCCACGTACGCGAAGATCAGCGACTCGGTGAAGCCCATCACCAGCGAACCCAGCCCGTAGCCGAGCAGGGCCCGGCGCAGCGCCGGCTCGCCGGCCAGGTGTCGCAGCCCGGCACCCAGTTCGGCCGGCCAACGCAGGTCGGCCCCGGAGGGCGGGGCCTCGGTGACCCGGAGCAGGCCGACGACGGCTGCGGCGGTCAGGAAGCCGGCCATGGCGAGCGCGGCCAGCAGCCAGCCGCCGACCGCGGCGTACAGCCCGGCCCCGGCCAGCGGACCGACCAGCCGAAGGCCCTGCCGGACGGTCTGCAGCACCGCGTTCGCGTCGGCCAGCAGTTCGCTCGGCACGAGGTGCCGGATCAGCCCGCTCAGCACCGCGGTCAACGTGATGTACGACAGGCCGTAGAGCGCCGCCACCACGTAGATGACCCACACGTCGGCCCGGCCCCGGACCGCGAAGAGCGGGCTGAGCAGCACCGCCGCGCCCAGGTTGGCGGCCACGAAGAAGGGCCGGCGACGGTACCGGTCGACGAACCAGCCGACCAGCGGCGCCAGCGTCATCGGGGCGATGATCGCGAAGATGGTCGCGCCGGCCATGCCGTCCGAGCCGGTCAGGTCCTTCACCCAGACGGCGAGGGCCAGCAGCAGGATCGACTCGGCCGCCATGCTGGCCAGCACGGCGACGAAGAGCAGGCGGAAGTCGGGGCGGCCCAGGACGGTGCGCATCAGGTTCCTCCGGCGGGGGTGCGCCCGAAGGCGCGACGGGGCGGGTGCCGGGCCTTGGACGTCCTCGTCCGGGCCGGTCGGACCACCTCCACGGTCCTCTTTTTGTCTCGAGACACGCCCTCGCCGGGACCTCCGGCACCGGCCGCGGCGTCCATACTGACCGTGGGGGGCGAATTCCATACAGTTACCGTCGCGCCCGCGACGGTCGACGGAAAGAGGGCACCGTGCCTCCTGCCGCACCAGGCCCGATCCTGCGCCGTCGCAGGCTCGGCACCGAGTTGCGCCGGCTGCGTGAGCAGGCCGGCCTCACCGGAGACCAGGTCATCGAGCGGATCGGCTGGGCCTCCGCGTCCAAGCTGTCCCGTCTGGAGAACGGGCGCAGCCGCCCCGACCCGGACGACGTCGACATCCTGCTGGCCCTCTACGGCGCCGACGACGAGCTGCGCGAGGAACTGCTGGGGATCACCCACGAGGCCGGCGACATGCGCGGCTGGCTGCGGAACTTCCCGGTGATGACCCAGCAGCAGCGCGGCTTCGCCGAGCTGGAGGCGGGCTGCGCGGAGATCTCCGAGTACAACCCGGTGCTGGTGCCCGGGCTGCTGCAGACCCCGGGGTACGCCCGGCACCGGATCCTCTCGGCGACCCAGGTGGCGGCGGAGGCCGGCGACCCGGACACCGAGGACCCGGACACCGAGGTACGCGCCCGGCAGGCCCGCCAGTCGCTGCTGACCCGCTCCCCCGACGCGCCCCGCTACACCGCCGTGCTGGAGGAGGCCGCCCTCGGCCGCCGGGCCGGCCCACCCGAGGTGCTGCACGAGCAGATCGTCCACCTCTGCGAGCTGGCCATGCTGCCGAACGTGACGCTGCGTCTGCTGCTCCGCGACACCCGGGTCGGCGACTGGTATCTCCCACCGACTGCCTTCTCGGTCTACCGGTTCGCCGATCCGCTCGATCCGGAGACGTTGGCCATCGAAGGTGGGTTCACCGACGTCATGTCGACCGAGGTAAACACCCTAAATCGCTATAAAGTGGTGTTCGAGTGGCTATGCTCGGCGGCGCTCTCCGCATCGGACACCCTCTCCTGGCTCATCGAGGCGACGGGACGGCTGACCGATACGGCGGCCGAGTCCACAGTGGCGTTCGGGCCGGCAACGGCGCCGGCCCAACGCCGCCGCGACCCGGGGCGCCTGGCGACGGACCGGTGATCCACGGGGACCTCGCCGTCCGGCCTGCGGCGCCACTCGTCCCCATCGGAGCACTCCAGACCAGGAGCAGAACCATGAACGAGATCCGCAACAACTCGTCCGACCTCGCGCCGCAGCTCGTCGGCGCCCCCTGGCGCAAGAGCACCCGGAGCCAGACCTCGAACTGCGTGGAGGTCGCGCCGCTGCGTACCGGGCCGGCGGCGGTGGCGCTGCGGGACAGCAAGGACCGGAGCGGGCCCGTGCTGCTGTTCAACCGGGCCGGCTGGCTGGGCTTCATCGCCGGTGCGAAGAACGGGCAGTTCTCGTTGAACTGATCCACCGAACACCAGGGGCCGTCGGCGTCGCGCCGGCGGCCCCGCCGCCTGTCCACCCGGCCACGTCACCCCGGGCCGACGTCACCGTCCTCCCGACAACCGTGCTGACCTGGGGTCAGCCGATCGGTCGGCGTGCGCGAACGACAGTCGGGTTTCACTTGCTGGGACGACCGCCAGGCGTAACATGTCGAATGAGTGACGTGGAAGTTCCATTGCGTATCCGTCCATCCGTATCCGGGGGACACCCATGCGGTTTCTGATCGTCCGCACCGAGATCCGAGCCGCCGCCGACATCGACATCGCGGCCGCCTGGGCCGACGGTGGCCGGCTGCGGGACGAGACCACCGCGCCGGAGCCGCGCCGCCAGGTCGTCCACGCCGAGGACCGGGACGCCGCCCTGCTGCTGGCCCGGGCGCTGGCGTCCGTCGGAGCGGTACGCGCCGGGCGGCACCGGGTGAAGGTGCTCCCGATCGAGGACCCGGCCCCGGCACACCCGTACCGATGGGACACCACGAGCACCTGACCGGACGTCCGTCGTGGTCGGACCGGCTCCCCCGCCGCGTTCCTTGCCTCACCCGGCCACGACGGTCCGTGTTCCCGGCCCGTGACCGCCGCGGCAACGACGGTCACGGGCCGGGACCGCATCTGCCGGTGATCAACGCCACGTCGGCGAAGTGGCGGTATCCCGCTGGCCGCAACCCCGCCACGTCGGCGAGGTGGCGGTGACCCACCCGCCACGTTGGCGAGGTGGAGACGACCCATCCGCCGTGTCGGTCAGGTGGCCCGACCACTCAGCAGAGGCCGTCGAGCCAGCGGTGGATCAGGAACAGGGCGATGGAGGAGGGTGGCGGGAGGGCCAGCCGGTGACCGTCGACGTCGACCGCCTCCCCGGCCAGCGCGGCGCCGATCTCCCGCCGGGTGAACCAGCGCGCGTAGGCGATCTCGGCCGGGTCCACCCGGACCGGCTCGTCGGCGTCGGCGCGGGCCAGGAAACCGAGCATCAGCGAGCCCGGGAACGGCCAGGACTGGCTGCCCGCGTACGCGATCTCCTCGACCCCGACGCCGACCTCCTCGCGGACCTCGCGGTGCACGGCGGCCTCGGCCGACTCCCCGGGCTCGACGTAGCCGGCCAGGCAGGAGAAGCGGCGCTCGCCGGGGGTGCGTGCCCAGGCGGCGTTGTTACCGAGCAGGCATCGCCCCACCGGGCCGGCCACGCCGTCGTGGACCAGCACGATCATGGCCGGATCGGTACGCGGCCAGACCCGCTCGCCACCCGGGTCCACCCGGGACCAGCCGGCCTCGTCGACCTGCGTCGGCTGCCCGGTGACCGACGAGTAGCCGTGCCGGACGTGCCAGTTCAGCAGGGCGAGGGCGGTGGTGAAGAGGCCCGCGTCCCGGTCAGCCAGGAGGTGTCCCACCTCGCGCAGGTTGGCCCGCCGGGTGTCCGGCAGCTCCGGCAGCGGCGCGTCCACCGCGAAGACCGGTACGCCGTCGGGCTCGACGCCGAGGAACATCGGCACCGACCGGGGCACGTCGGGCAGCTCGGCGGGGCCGACCAGCACCAACTCCGGCGCAGCCGACGCGCCACGGACCAGGGCCCGCCCGCCGTCGGCCGAGTCCAGCACCAGCACCCGGGCCCGCTCCCACGCCTCGGCGAGCCAGTCCGGGTCGGTACGCCGGTGCGCGGCCCGGTCCAGCGTGGACCGGGCCAGCGGCGGGCCGGCCTCGCCGGTCACGCGCGACACACCCCGGTGCTGAGCCAACTGGTTCGCTCGCTCACGCCGACTCCGTCCGCACCGGCCCGAGCGTGGCCAGCGAATCCGCGATCCGCTCCGCGTCACCGAGCACCACGGTGACCGCCTTCGCCGGGGCGAGGTAGCGCGCCGCCACCTCCGCCACGTCGTCCACGGTCGCCTTGGCGAGCCGGGCGGCGTGCTCGGCGAGGAAGTCCAGGCGCAGCCCGTTGCCGGCGTACGCGCTGGTCAGCGAGGCCAGCCCGGCCTGGGTGGACATGCCGAGCTGGAGCGTGCCGAGCGCGTACTGGCGGGCCTGCTCCAGTTCCTCGGGCTTCGGCGGCAGCGACGCCAGCCGGCCCAGTTCGTACCCGGTCTCCAGCAGGGCGGGGGCCGTCACCTCGGTGGCCACCTCGGCGGCGGCGATCAGCACCGACCCGGCCACCGAGTGCTCGACCAGCGAGTGCGGCCCGTACGTGTAGCCCTTGTCCTCCCGGATGTTCTCCACCCAGCGGGAGGAGAAGTAGCCGCCGAAGACCAGGTTGGCCAGTTGCAGCGCGGCGTGGTCCGGGTGGGTACGGGGCACCGCCGGCAGGGCGATCCGGAGCGACGACTGGACCGAGCCGGGACGGTCGACCAGCAGCAGCGGGCCGGGCTCCAGCGGCGGGGCCGGCGGCAGCTCCTCGGCGCCCCCGGTGCCGTTCCACCCGGACAGCGCCTGCTCGGCGGCGTCCACGGCCCGCTCCGGCTGCACGTCGCCGACCAGCACCAGCACCGCACCGGCCGGGTGCACCCGGTCCGCGTGCAACCGCCGCAGCGCGGGCGGGCGGACCGCACGCACCTGGTCGGGCTCCGGGGTCTGGACCGCGTACGGGTGCTTGCCGTAGACCCGCTTGAGCAGCGCGGTCCGGGCCAGGTGGGCGGGTTGGCTCTGGGCGACCTGGATCCGGTCGACCAGCCGGTCCCGCTCGGTCTCCACCCAGTCACCCGGGTAGGTGGCCCCGGTCAGCACGTCGGCGAGGATCTCCAGCATCCGGTCCAGGCCGGTGACCAGGCTCGCCCCGGAGAGCATGAGCCGGTCCGGGTCGAGCCCGGCGGACAGCCCGCCGCCGACCTTCTGCAGCTCGGCGGCGATCTGCGTCGCGGTGAGGGTCGCCGTGCCGGCGAGGATGGTCTGGGCCAGCATCGCGCCCCGGGCCAGGTGGGTACGCCCGGCGGGCATCCAGAGCCGCAGCTCGACCAGCGGGACCGCGGGTCGGCGTACGGCGATCACGGTGAGCCCGTTGGCGAGCGTGCGCTCGGCCTGCTTCGGCAGCTTGAGCCGGCGGTTCGGGCCGAGCGGCGGCAGCGGCCGGGTCCCGGTCTCCACGGTTGCCGTCACCGGCCTTCCTCCGTTCGCGACTGCGGGGCTCGCAAAACCGGCTCACTCCTCGCGCTCACCGGGCACCTCCGGCGATGACCTCGATGGACGCGCGGCGCTCCGGCCGCAGGGTGGCGGCGGCGGCGAGGACCTGCTCCTCGGTCACCTCGCCGACCAGCCGGGGCAGCTCGTTGAGCAGGCCCGGCTCGCCGCGTTGCTGTTCGAGGACGGCCATCCGCAGCGCCCGGCCGAGCACCGCGTCGGTGTCCCGCAGCAGATGGGTGGCCATCCGGGCCTGGGTACGCGCCAGCTCTCCCTCGGTCAGCCCGTCGGTGGCGAGCCGGTCCAATTCCTCGTCGATGGTGCGCAGCACCTTGTCCACGTCGCCCCCGGGCGGCAGGTGTGCCTGGAGCAGCAACGCCGTGGGGTCGCGCACGTCGAACGGGTCGCCCATGAAACCGAGGTAGCCGCCGAGGCTGGTGACCGTGCGGTCCCGCTGGACCAGCCGTTCGACCAGCCGGGACGCGTCGCCGTCGGTGAGCACCTCGGCCAGCACCACGTACGGCAGGTAGCCGGCGAAGTCGGTCACCGGGTCGGGCACCCGCCAGGCGCCGGCCACCGCCGGCAGCGGGGCCAGCTTGTCGGTGTAGGACCGGCGGCGTTCGGCGGTCAGGTCGGGCTCGGCGAAGTCGGGCCGCGCCGGGGCGGGGCGGGCGGGCACGTCCCCGAAGTGCCGCTCGATCAGCTCCGTCGCCTCGGCCACGTCGATGTCCCCGCTGACCGCCAGCACCGCGTTGCCGCTGGCGTAGTAGCGCCGGAAGAAGTCGGTGGCATCCGCCACGGTGGCCGACTCCAGGTCGTCGAAGGAGCCGTAGCCGTCGTGCGCGTTGGGGAAGGTGTCGAACATCACCGGCGGCAGGGTCAGCCAGGGAAACCCGCCGTACGGCCGGTTGAGCACGTTGACCCGGATCTCCTCCTTGACCACGTCGACCTGGTTGCGCAGGTTCTCCTCGGTCAGCCGGGGGCCGCGCATCCGGTCGGCCTCCAGGAAGAGCGCCCGTTCCAGGGCGTTGCTGGGCAGCGTCTCGAAGTAGTCGGTGTAGTCCAGGTGGGTGGAGCCGTTGAAGGTGCCGCCGGCGCCCTGGACGTGCCGGAAGTGGGCCAGCTTCTCCAGGTTCTCCGAGCCCTGGAACATCAGGTGCTCGAAGAGGTGGGCGAAGCCGGTGCGCCCCTCCGGCTCGGACCGGATGCCGACGTCGTAGACCACCGCCACCCCGATCACCGGGGCGCTGCGGTCGGGGGTGAGCACCACCCGCAGGCCGTTGTCGAGGCTGAACCGCTCGACCGGGTACTTCGTCGCTGGAATTTTCGTTCTCCGCGTCGGCACGAGATCGACCCTAACGCGTCGGCAACTCCCGCACCGCCGGTGTGGCCCGCCGCCCTGGACGGTCGTTCCGGTGGTGGGCCGACCGGCACCGCTTATTCCACCGAACAGGTGGGAATTACCGGGAATACCCAGGTTGCCCGTCCCGGATCGTGGATGGGTCTTGACGCCGACTCCAGCCTGCCCCACTCTTCCTACCAACTAAGTAGGAATACTGTGGATTGGACACACGATGAGACGGCTCCCCTTCCGTCGGCTGGTCTCCCTGGCCACCCTCGCCGTGGTCGGCGCGGCCACCCTGGGCACCACGGCGGCCTGCGGCGGCGGCACCGACGACGCGGCCGGCACGTCCGGTCCGGTGACCCTGCGCCTCGGCTACTTCCCCAACATCACCCACGCGCCCGCCGTGGTCGGGGTGGAGAAGGGGATCTTCAAGGAGAAGCTCGGCAGCGACGTCACGCTGGAGACCAAGACCTTCAACGCCGGCCCGGCGGCCATCGAGGCGGTCTTCTCCGGCGCGCTCGACGCCACGTACATCGGCCCGAACCCGACCGTGAACGCCTTCTCGAAGTCCAAGGGTGAGGCGGTCCGGGTCGTCTCCGGCGCCGCCTCCGGCGGCGTCGCCCTGGTGGTCAAGCCGGACATCACCTCGGTCGAGCAGCTGCGCGGCAAGAAGATCGCCACGCCGCAGCTCGGCAACACCCAGGACGTGGCGCTGCGCTACTGGCTGCGAGAGAAGGGCCTCAAGACCACCAAGGAGGGCGGCGGCGACGTCAAGGTGGTCCCGCAGGAGAACGCGCAGACGGTGGACACCTTCGCCAGCGGTGCGATCGACGGTGCCTGGGTGCCGGAGCCGTACGTCTCCCGGCTGGTCAACGCCGGCGGCAAGGTGCTGGTGGACGAGCGCGACCTCTGGCCGGACCGGAAGTTCGTCATCACCAACCTGCTGGTCAGCACCAAGTTCCTCAAGGCCCACCCGGACGTGGTGAAGAAGCTGGTGGAGGGGCAGGTCGCGGCGAACGAGTTCGTCAACGGCAAGCCGGACGAGGCGCAGCAGGCCATCTCCGACCACATCGGCAAGATCACCGGCAAGCCGCTGGACGTCAAGCTGATCAAGCAGGCCTGGCCCACCCTGGAGTTCACCAACGACCCGATCGCCGCCTCGCTGAAGACCGGCCTGGACCACGCGGTCGCCGTCGAGCTGACCCAGCCGGTGGACCTCAACGGCCTCTACGACCTGTCCTTCCTCAACGAGGTGCTCAAGGCGCAGGGCAAGCCCGAGGTCACCCAGCCGTGACGTCGACCACGACGACCCCGCGCAGCGCGACCGGCGCGGTCGCGCTGCGCGGGGTGACCAAGGTGTACGGCCAGGGCGAGCAGGCCGTCCTGGCGCTGGACGGGGTGTCGCTGGACGTCGCACCCGGCGAGTTCGTCTGCCTGGTCGGTGCGTCCGGATGCGGCAAGAGCACGCTGCTCAACCTGGTCGCCGGGCTGGATCGGGCCAGCGGCGGCCAGATCGAGCTGGGCGAGGCGGTCAACCCGGGCCTGATGTTCCAGGAGCCGGCCCTGTTCCCGTGGCTCACCGTCGAGGCCAACGTCGAGGTGCCGCTCAAGCTGCGCGGGCTGCCCCGGGACGAGCGCCGGGCGAAGGTGGCCGACCTGCTGCGTACGGTCCACCTGGCCGAGTTCGGCCGGAAGCGCCCGCACGAGCTTTCCGGCGGCATGCGGCAGCGCGTCGCGCTGGCCCGCACCCTCGCCCTGGACACCCCGGTGCTGCTGATGGACGAGCCGTTCGGCGCGCTCGACGCGATGACCCGGGACATCCTGCACGACGAGCTGGAACGCATCTGGTCCGAGCGCCGGCTGACCGTGCTCTTCGTGACGCACAACGTCCGCGAGGCGGCCCGGCTCGCCGACCGGATCATCCTGCTCTCCAGCCGGCCCGGCCGGATCATCTGGTCCACCCGGGTCGACGTGCCCCGGCCCCGGCGGATCGACTCTCCGGAGATCGCGACCATCGCCGCCGAGGTCACCGACCGGCTGCGTACGGAGGTGGGCCGCCATGGCCAGTGACACGCTCGCCGGATCCGCGCGTACCGACGCGGAGATCTCCGGCCTGGACGCCCTGGAGACCGCCGGCCGCCAGCGCGGGCCGTCCCGGGTACGCCGCGCCTGGTCGGCGCTGTGGCCGAAGCTGGCCGCCCTGGCCCTGGCCGTCGCCGTCTGGCAGGTCGTGGTCTGGACCGGGTGGAAGGACCCGTGGGCGCTGCCCGGGCCGGCGACGGTGTTCGAGGACCTCGGCCACTACCTGGTCAGCCCGGCGCTCTGGGACGGCCTGGCCACCACCGGCCGCCGGGCCGCCGTGGGCTTCGCCGCCGCGGTCGCCGTCGGGCTGGTGCTCGGCCTGGCCGTGGCCCGGGTGGCGGTGCTGCGGGCCGCGCTCGGCTCGATGATCACCGCGCTGCAGACCATGCCGTCGATCGCCTGGTTCCCGCTGGCCATCCTGCTCTTCCAGCTCAGCGAGCAGGCGATCTTCTTCGTGGTGGTGCTCGGCGCGGCGCCGTCGGTCGCCAACGGCGTCATCCACGGCGTCGACTACGTACCGCCGCTGCTGGTGCGGGCGGGCCGCAACCTCGGCGCCCGCGGCCTCAACCTCTACCGGTACGTGATCGCGCCGGCCGCGCTGCCCGCCATCGTGGCCGGGCTCAAGCAGGGCTGGGCGTTCGCCTGGCGCAGCCTGATGGCCGGCGAACTGCTGGTGGTCATCGCCACCCGGACGTCGATCGGCGCGCAGCTCACCTACGCCCGGGAGCTCAACGAGGCGCCCCGGCTGATGGCGATCATGATCGTCATCCTGGTGGTGGGGCTGCTGGTGGACGCCGCCTTCGGCGCGGCGGACAAGGCGATCCGCCGCCGGTGGGGCGTGCTGGACCAGGCCGGCAACTGACGCCGTGTACGTCTCCGCGCGCGCCGACTACGCGCTCCGGGCCATGCTCGCCGTCGCCGACGCCGCCGGGTCCACCGGCGACGGCGGGCTCAGCGGCGGCGAACTGGTGAAGGCGGCGAGCCTGGCCGAGCGCCAGGACATCCCGCTCAGCTTCCTCCAGGGCATCCTGCTCGACCTGCGTCGGGCCGGGCTGCTGCACAGCCATCGCGGCACCGAGGGCGGGTACGCCCTCACCCGGGCCGCGGGCGAGATCAGCGTGGGTGACGTCCTGCGCGCGGTCGGCGGCGCGCTAACCAGCGTCCGGGGCATGCCCGCCGACCGGACCGGCTACCACGGGGTGGCCAGCGGGCTGCGGGACGTCTGGCTGGCGGTCGACGGCGCGATCGCGCTGGTGGTGGACCGCACCACGCTGGCCGACCTGCTGGCCGACCGCTCCGCCACGCGCTGACCTCGGCTGTCGACCCTTCCGGGGGTCAGCTCGCGACGGGATCCGTGTCCCACCCGGCCGGGCTGTGCAACTCGACCAGCCCGGCCCGGGCGGATCCGTCCGACGTCGGATGCCAGGGACCGAACGCCACCGCCATGGCTAGCAGCAGCCCCGCCCCCGCGACCGCGAGGACCAGCAGCAGCTCGCGCACCTCCGCCGAGCCGGCGTCGCTCGCCATGGTCCCCCCTCCGCGCTCGGCCGGTTCGCCCAGCCTCATTCCCCGAGAGGCGAGTATCGGGGGAACGACGGCTGCACGCAGTCGCCCATCGGACTGATCCCCGACCCAGGGGCGGGCCGTCACTCCGGCATCTCGACCGGACCGTGGCCGCCCCGGGACTTTCCGCCGGCGTAGGAGGGTGCGGCGCCGGGACGACCGGGGAGGTTCCCTGCTGAGTGATCAGGCGGATCGGGGACGACGCGGACGGCGCGAGCGGCTGGAGGTGCGGTGCGGGGAGCGGGTGCCGTCAGCCCCGCCCGCCCGATGGGGCCGCGAGGTGGGAGCCGGCTGCGGGGCGGTGATCGTCACCGGCACGCCGGACGGCTCGCGGGCACCGGTCACCTGGGCGAGGGCCTCGTCGCCGGGGTGAACCTGCCTCGACTGCGGCCTGATGCCAGCCGCGCTCATCAAGCGGGCCACGTCCCGGCGTTGCTCGGGTAGGACCAGGGTGACCACCGTGCCGGACTCCCCCGCTCGAGCGGTACGCCCACCCCGGTGCAGGTAGTCCTTCGCCTCCGTCGGGGGATCCACGTTGACGACCATGTCGAGCCCGTCGACGTGGATGCCGCGGGCCGCCACATCGGTCGCCACCAGCGCGGTCACCTGACCGGTACGGAACTGCTCGAGGATCCGGGTGCGCTGCGGCTGCGACTTGCCGCCGTGCAGCGCGGCGGCGCGTACCCCCTTGGCCAGCAACTGGCGGGCGAGCCGATCGGCGCGGTGCTTGGTTCCCATGAACAGGATGGTGCGGCCCTCGCGGGCGGCGATCTGGGCCAGCGCGGCCGGCTTGTCGACGGCGTCGACGTGCAGCACGTGGTGCGTCATCCCGGTCACCGTGGCGGTGCCGGGGTCGACCGAATGCGACACCGGGTTGGTCAGGAAGCGGCGGACCAGCTTGTCGACACCGCCGTCCAGGGTGGCGGAGAAGAGCATCCGCTGGCCGTCCGGTGCGACCTGCTCCAGCAGCTTGACGACCTGCGGCAGGAAGCCCATGTCGGCCATCTGGTCGGCCTCGTCGAGCACGGTGATCGCGACCTGGTCGAGCCGGGCGTCACCCCGGTTGATCAGGTCGTGCAGCCGGCCCGGGGTGGCCACGACCACCTCGGCACCGGCGCGCAGCGCGTCCGCCTGACGCTGCATGGAGAGGCCACCGACCACGGTGGCGCAGCGCAGCCCGACGGCGCGGGCGTACGGGGCGAGTGCCGTGTTGACCTGCTGTGCGAGCTCACGGGTCGGCACCAGCACCAGGGCGAGCGGACGGCCCGGGCGGGCCCGGCGACCGGCGGTGCGAGAGAGCAGCGCAAGCCCGAAGGCAAGCGTCTTTCCGGAGCCGGTACGGCCCCGGCCGAGCACGTCCCGGCCGGCGAGCGAGTCTGGCAGGGTCGCCGACTGGATCGGGAACGGCTCGGTGATGCCCTGGGCGGAGAGTTCGGCGAGCAGCACCGGAGCCAGGCCGGTATGGGCGAACGACGGAATGACGGTGGTCATGCGAAAGACCTTCCTCGACGCGGCACGTGTCGAGGGAGGGCGCCGGGAAGCGGCGCTGTCCGGGCGGACTCGTCCGCCGGGACTCACAAGCACGAACCGAAGGGGTGCGGACCGGTCCGCCGCAGCGCGCCGCGCCCGCGGTACGGGTGGGCGGCGCGGCGGACCGGTCGGTCACCACACCCGGTGGGCGTGGTGGGTGTTACTGGTCGATCCGAAGATCAGAGCGGGCGGATGTTCTCCGCCTGCGGGCCCTTCTGGCCCTGGGTCACCTCGAACTCGACCCGCTGGTTCTCGTCCAGGCTCCGGTAGCCGGAGGACTGGATCGCCGAGAAGTGGGCGAAGACGTCGGCGCCGCCGCCGTCCGGGGTGATGAAGCCGAAGCCCTTGTCAGCGTTGAACCACTTGACGGTGCCAATAGCCATTTGTTTCGTCTCCTTGACGGAACGTTCGAACCCGCACCTGTTGCGGGCCGAAAAGGAGCGCCCCACGCGTCTGATGCGTGGACCGCCTGTCGCTTCTGGTCGCCCCGCCCGGAGAACTCCGGACACAACAAAGAGCGCCTGGGGCCACAATCCGCCAGGCGCACACAGAGTCTCTGGAAACCAAAACTGCAACGCGCCTAACCTATCACGGATTGGGCAACGCCGGGACGTCCGGAGAAATTTCCGGCACGCCGGCGACCAGCGCGGTCAGCCCGGCGACGTCGAGCAGGTCGGTGGGGCGGACGGTGACCCCGTCCCGGACGTAGTGGAAGGCGGCGCCCACCCGCTCGACCGGTACGCCGGCCAGCTCGGCCCAGGCCAGCCGGTAGACGGCCAGCTGCACCGCGGCCGCGTCGGCCTCCCGCCCGCCGGGCTGCCGGCCGGTCTTCCAGTCGACCACGTCGTACCGGCCGCCGGGGCGGGCGAAGACGGCGTCCATCCGCCCCCGGACCACCACCCCGGCGATCACCGTGGCGAACGGCACCTCCACCTCCACCGGCATCCGGTCGGCCCACTCGCTGGCCAGGAAGCGCTGCTGGAGCTCGGTGAGCGCCTCGTCCGGGGCGGCGTCGTCGTCCGCCGCGCCGGGCAACTCGTCCACGTCGAGCAGCCGGTCGGCACCGAAGCGCTGTTCCAGCCAGGCGTGGAACGCGGTGCCGCGCCGGGCGTACGGGTTCGGCTCGGCGGGCATGGGTCGGCGCAGCGCCCGGGCCAGGGCCTCCGGGTCGCGCCGCAGCGCCACCAGCTGGGTCACCGACAGATGGCCGGGCAGTTCCACCTCGACCGCCTCGGCGCGGCGGGCCAGCTCGGCCCGCTCGGCGAGGAGCAGGTCGGCCTCCCGCCGCCAGCGGACCACCTCGGGGTCCTCGGCGGACGGCTCGGCGGCTCCCCGGGCCCGCTCCTCGGCCAGGCCGGCGGTCGGGGCGGGCTCCGGCGACACCGCGGCCTCACGGCTGGCCGGGGCGACCCCGGCGGTCGGGGCAGGCCCCGGCGACAGCGCGGCCTCGCGGCGGGCCGCCTCGGGATCGGCGAGGTAGCGGCGGACCAGCACGGCGGCCTCGGCCAGCGCCGGGCGGCGGGCACCGAGCGGGTCGGCCGGCCACTCGGCCCGGAGCACCGTCTCGGTGGTGGGGTTCACCGCGTCGCCGGCCGGCTCGGGCGCCCACTCGTCGACCAGGTGCCCGTCCGCGCCGGCCAGGCCGGCGTCGTGCACCTCGCGCAGGAACACCGAAGGACCGCGGAACTTCTTCGTGCCCTCCCCCCACCAGTAGCCGGAGCAGAGCAGCAGCCGCCGGGGTCGGGTCACCGCCACGTATGCCAGCCGGCGCTCCTCCCGCTCGTCGTGCGCCCGCCAGGCGTCAGTGAAGTCCTCCAGCGCCCGGGCCACCCCGCGCTGGTCCTCCGCCCCGGCCAGGCCCAGCTCGGGCAGCCCGTCGGCGTCGCCGCGCAGCGGGAACGGCAGCACGCCCAGCCCGCCCAGCCAGTGGTCGGAGTTGCGGACCGGCCCCGGCCAGACCCCCCGGGTCAGCCCGGCCACCGCCACCACGTCCCACTCCAGGCCCTTGGCGGCGTGCGCGGTGAGGATCTGCACCGCGCCCTCCACCACCTCGACCTCGCCGGGGGTGAGGCCACGCTCCTCGTCCTCGGCCGCGGCCAGGTAGGCGAGGAAGCCGGCGAGGGTGGCGCCGGGCGTCTCGCCGGAGAACCGGGCCGCCACGTCACCGAGCGCGTCCAGGTGGCCGCGGGCCAGTCCGGCGTCGCCGGTGCCGTCCCGGCCGGCCCGGACCGCCACCTCCACGTCCAGGCCGATGGTCCGCTCGATGTCCGCGATCAGCTCCGGCAGGGACTGGTCCAGCCGGTAGCGCAGCAGCGCCAGCTCCATCCCGTAGGACCGCAGCCGGGCATACCCCTCCGCCGAGTACGCCTGCGCGGGCCCGAGATCGGCGAGCGCCTCGACCAGCGTGGCCTCGTCCAGCGCGTCCACGGTAATCTCCGGCCCGTCCTCGCCGGCCAGCTCCCGGCGCGCCTTCGCGATGGCCTTCGCCCGCCGGTGCAGGGCGACCAGGTCACGCGGCCCGATCCGCCAGCGCGCACCGGTGAGCAGCCGCAGCAGCGCCGCCCCGTCGGTCGGGTCGGCGAGCACCCGCAGCGTGCAGACCACGTCCCGGACCTCGGGGGTGTCCAGCAGGCCACCGAGCCCGACCACCTCGACCGGCAGGCCCCGGGCACGCAGGGCCGACTCGATGGCGGGGATCTGGCTGCGCAGCCGGACCAGCACGGCGGTGGTGGGCCGCCGGGGCACCGGGATGTGCTCGGGCAGCGCGTCCGGCATCCCGGCCGCCCCGCGCCAGGCGGCGAGCACGCTGTCGGCGATCCAGTCGGCCTCGTCGGCGTACGTCTCGAGGAGCGCGCAGTGCACGGTGCCGGCCGCCTGCCCGCGGGGGCTGCGGTGCGGGATCGGTTCGCGGACGCTGAACGCGGCGTGCAGCTCGGGCACCCGGGCGCCGGCCGCGCGCAGCGGCACCGACAGCGCGTTGGCCACGCCGAGGATCTCCGGCCGGTTGCGCCAGCTCGTGGTGAGGCTGAGCACCTGGGCCGGGGTGCCGTCGGTGCGGGCGAACTCGGTGGGGAACCGGTCCAGCGTGCCGGCGCTGGCGCCGCGCCAGCCGTAGATGGACTGGCAGGGGTCGCCCACCGCGGTGACCGGGTGGCCGCCGCCGAAGAGCGCGTTGAGCAGCACGACCTGGGCGTGGCTGGTGTCCTGGTACTCGTCGAGCAGCACCACCCGGAACCGGTCCCGCTCGATCACCCCGACGCCGGGATGGTCCCGGGCCACCCGGGCGGCCCGGGCGAGCTGGTCGGCGAAGTCCATCGCCTCGAAGTCGTCCTTGCGCCGGGCGTACGCGCGGACCAGCGGCAGCAGCTTCAACCGGGTCCGCTGGAACTGCAACGCCTTCCGCACGTCGGCGTAGACCCGGCCGGGGCGGGACTGCACCTCGGCGTAGAACCGGCCGGTCCAGGCGGCCAGCTCGTCCGGGTCGACCAGGTGCTCGTCCAGCTCCCCGGCCAGCGCCAGCACCGCGTCGGTGATGGTGCTGGGCATCCGGTCCACCTCGGACATGTCCCCGTCGTAGTTGCGCACCAGCAGGTCGACGAGCTGCCAGCGGGACGCCTCGGTGAGCAGCCGGGTGGTCGGCTCGTACCCGGCGCGCAGCCCGTGCTCGGTGACGATCCGCCCGGCGTACGAGTGGTAGGTGGAGACGGTCGGCTCGCCCGCGAGCGGGTCGTCGTGCGGGTCCCGGCCCCGCCGGCCGAGCCGGCGGATGAGCTGGTCGAGCCGGGTCCGCACCCGGTGCGCCAGCTCGCCGGCGGCCTTGCGGGTGAAGGTGAGGCCGAGGATCTGCTCCGGTCGCACGTACTGGTTGGCGACCAGCCAGACCACCCGGGCGGCCATCGTCTCGGTCTTGCCGGAGCCGGCACCGGCGACCACGAGCAGCGGCTCGACCGGTGCCGCGATGATCGCCGCCTGCTCCCGGGTGGGTGCCGGCAGCCGCAACAACTTCGCCAGCTCGACCGGGGTGTAGCGCGGGCCGGAGTCGGCGGTCCGCGGCGCCGGGGTGGTGGCGGCGCCGAAGAGCGCGGGCTGGGTCACGGCATCGTCCTCGCGCTCACTCTTCCCGGGGCGCTGGGTTGGTCGGCGGTTCCACTACCTGGCGCCCCTGGCCGGATACCGGGCAGCTCGTCCGGACCGGGCAGACCCGGCACTTCGAGTTGGCGACCGCGGCGAAGGTGGCCGCGGCCATGGTATCCGCGGTACGCCGGACCAGCGCCGTCGCCCAGCCGGCCGCCGGTCCCTCCCCGGCCGCGGCCTGGGCCTGCTCCTTGGCGTCCTTGGCCGACGTGCCGAGCTGCACGAGAGCGGCGCCCCCGGACTCGGCGCCGAACTCGGCGAAGCCCCCCGCCTCGACCGCTGCCTGGTACGCCCCGAGCTGCGGATGCTCGGCCACCTCCCGCTCGGTGACCGCGGTCGACTTGCCGGTCTTCAGGTCGATCACCACGAGCCGCCCCTCGGCGTCGACCTCCAGCCGGTCCACCCGGCCGGCCAGCTCGACGGGCCGGTGCGGGTCGTCGAGGCGTACCGCGAACTCGTGCTCGATGGCGAGCAGCCGGCGCGGGTTGCCGGCCAGCCAGCGGAGCAGTTTGTCCACCATGGCCTCGGCGCGGGCGCGTTCCGGGCCGACCATCCAGCGGGCGGCCAGCTCGATCGCGTCGAACCGGGCGGCCACGTATTCCAGCAGGGTGGTCCGGTCGACGCTGGCGTCCTCGGCCAGCATCGCGGCGGCGTGCACCAGGTTGCCGACGCCCTGCGCGGCGCTGGCCGGGGCGCTGCCGCCGTGCCGTTCGAGCAGCCAGCGCAGGCTGCACCGGAGCGCGCTCTCCATCGCCGACGGGGTGACCCGGACCGGCTCGCCCTCGTCGACCAGCGGCCGGTCGTCGGAGAGGCCGCGCAGCCCCCACCAGTCGTCGGGGTGGGCGCCGGGCACCCCGGCGGCGGCCAGCCGGGCCAGTTCGGCCGCCGCCGCGTGCCGCCGGGTGGGCGGTGCCGCCGGGTCGGTGACCGCGGTGCGCAGCTCCGCCACCAGCGCGGACAGGGTGAGCCCGCGCGGCGGCAGGGTGACCGGCAGGGCGGCCGGCGCCTCCTGCGGGTCCTCGTCGACGGTCGGCACCGGCCCGTCGTCGGGCGGTGCGGTGCCGGGACCGGCCGGCTTCGGCGCCGGGTCGGGGCCGGCGGGGGCCGTGCCGCCACCGGTCGCCGGCGGCTCGGTGGCACCCAGCTCGTGCAGGAAGCGGCTGGGCTGTTCCTCGTGGTCGTCGCCGCCCACCGCCGCGGACGCGACCGCGGTGACCAGCAGTCGACGCCGGGCCCGGCTGACCGCGACGTGGAACAGCCGCCGCTCCTCGTCGAGCAGTGCCGAGGTCTGCCCGACCAGGCTGGCCCGGACCCCGGTGTCGTCGGCCCGGCCGGCGAGCACGTCGACCAGCCGTTCCGAGCCGAGCAGGCTGCCCCGCAGCCGCAGGTCCGGCCAGACGCCCTCCTGCACCCCGGCGATCGCGACCAGGTCCCACTCCAGGCCCTTGGCGGCGTGCGCGGTGAGCAGGCGTACCGCCTCGCCCCGGTCGGCGCTGGCGGCCAGGGTGTCGGCCGGCAGGTCCTGCCCGAGCACGTGGTCGAGGAAGACCTCGGTACGCGCACCGGGCAGCCGGTCGGTGAACCGGGCCGCCGCGTCGAAGAGCACCAGCACCGCGTCGAGGTCCCGGTCGGCGGCCTCCGCCCGCCAGCGCTGCGCGGTCTCGTGCTCGCCGGTGGCCGCCCGGCCCCGGGTGATCGCGCCGGCCCAGCGCTCGGCCAGCCCGCTCTCCCGCCACACCGCCCAGAGCACGTCCTCTGCCGTGGCCCCGGGCGTGGCGGCGGCCTGCCGGGCGGTCGCCAGCAGGTGGGCCACCGCCTGGGCGGGCGCTGCCCAGCGCCGCTCGATGGTGGCCAGCTCGGCCGGGTCGCCCAGCGCCTCGACGATCAGCTCGCCGGACGGGCGGCGGTCGCCGGCGGCCAGCGCGAGCGCGCGCAGCCCCTGGCGCAGCCGCCGCTCGGCGAGCGGATCGGCGCCACCGAGCGGCGAGTGCAGCAGGGCGACCGCGGCCTCCTCGTCCAGCCGGTCCGGCTCAAGGGCGCAGCGGAGCAGGAGCAGCAGCGGGGCCACCCCGGGCTGGAGGTGCAGCGGCAGGTCCTCGCCGTGCACCACGGTCGGCACGCCGGCGGTGTGCAGGGCGCGTTGCAGCGACGGCAACTGCCGGCCGGTGGCGCGGACCAGCACCGCCATCCGGGACCAGGGCACCCCGCCGAGCAGGTGCGCCTCGCGCAGGGCGTGGGCCAGCCAGGCGGATTCGCTGGTCGCCGAGCGGAAGGTGCGTACCTCGACCGTGCCGGGCGGCGCGTCGGGCAACGGACGCAGCCGCCGGTGCGCAGCCGGGCCGCGCAGCCGGCGGGCCAGCCGGGCGGTCGCGGCCAGCAGCTCCGGACCGGCCCGGTAGGAGGTGGTCAGCGTGACCTGCGCGGCCGGCGCCCCGGAGGCGGTGCGGAACCGGTGCGGGAAGGTGGTCACGCCGGCCGGGTCGGCGCCCCGGAAGGCGTACGTGGAGGAGTCCGGGTCGGCGAAGGCGACCAGAGACTTGCCCCCGCCGGCGAGGACGGCGAGCAGCTCGAGCTGGGCGGGGTCGGTGTCGGCGAGCTCGTCGACGTAGATGTGGGCCAACCGGCGGCGCTCGGCCGCCAGCAGCTCCGGGTCGTCGCGCAGCATCCCGGTGGCGGCCCGGACCAGCTCCGCCGGGTCGTACGCGATCGAACCCCGGTTGCTCACGTCGCGCAGGGCGAGCACGGCCACGTACTCCCGGAGGAAGCGGGCGGCGGCCGGCCAGTCGGCGCGGCCCAGCTTCTCCCCCAGGCGGGCCAGCTCGACCGGGCCGACGCCCCGCTCGGCGGCGCGCATCAGCAGGTCGCGGAGCTGCTGCGCGAACGCCCGGGTCCGCAGCGCGGGGCGCAGGTCCGCCGGCCAGCCGACGGGGTCGTCGTCGGGCTCCTCGCCGACCACGTCGAGCAGCTCGCGGATGATCAGATCCTGCTCGGGACCGGTGAGCAGCCGGGGCGACGGCTCGCCCCGCTCGGCGGCGGCCCGGCGGAGCAGGCCGAACCCGAACGCCGGGAAGGTGCGGACCAGCGGCTCGCGGACCACCCGGGCGGGCCGGGTCGCGGTGCTGCTCGCCGCGGACGGGCTGCTGACAGCCTGCCCGCTCTGGTGAGGCTGGCCCGCGCCGGCGATCCGCGCCTCGATCCGGTGGCGCAGGTCGGTGGCGCCCCGCCGGCTGAAGGTGAGCACCAGGATGCGTTCGGGCTCGACGCCCTCCGCCACCCGCGCGGCGACCGCCTCGATGAGCGTGTCGGTCTTGCCGGTGCCCGGGCCGCCGACCACCAGCATCGGCCCGTCGGTGTGCGCGACCACCTCGGCCTGTGCCGGGTCGGGCCGGCGCGGTGGCGGGTAGGCGGCATCGTCCGCCGACCCCCCGGATCGCGGCTCCGCCAAGGTCGCCCCAATACCGGGCCGACCGACCCCCTGCCCCGCCCCGCCGGCACGGCCGACCCCCGTCGCCGCCCCGCCAGGCCGGCGCACCAACCGGTACGCCTGCACCGCCTCATCCCACCACGCCGGTACGACACCCCACCGCCCCCACCCGCCCTTCTGCTTGATCATGAGGTTGGCGGCACCCGCAGAGATCAACTTCGCGGTCAACCTCATGATCAACGGGCCTGGCCCGGCTGGGGTGGGGGTGGTCAGGTGAGGTGGGTGTCGAGGAGGTCCAGGGCGGCGGGGACGGTGTCGGCGACCAGGAGGAGGTCGAGGCCCGCCGGCTTGAGGAAGTGGTGGTCGGCGAGGGTGCGCAGCCAGTCGAGCAGCGGTCGGTAGAAGCCGTCCGCGTCGACCAGCACCATCGGCTTGGTGTGCAGGGCGAGGGTGGCCGTGGTCCACACCTCGAACAGCTCGTCGAGGGTGCCGAGCCCGCCGGGCAGCGTGATGAAGGCGTCCGACTTGTCGATCATCAGGGTCTTTCGGCTGGCCATCCCGTCGGTGACCAGCAGCTCGTCGGCGGCCAGGTCGGCGACCTCCAGGTCGACCAGGGCCTGCGGGATCACCCCGAGGGTGTAGCCGCCGGCGGCCCGCGCGCCGTCCGCCACCGCGCCCATCATGCCGACGCAGCCGCCGCCGCTGACCAGGGTGTGCCCGCGCCGGGCCAGCTCCGCGCCGGTCTCGGCCGCCAGGTCCAGCCAGCGCTGGTCGAGGGTACGGGAGGAGGCGCAGAACACGCAGATCGCGGCCACGGTCAGCCCCGCTCCGCCGGGCGTTCCCCGGGCCGGCCCCCGGCCGGCCCCTCGGGCGCGGGCTCGGGCGCGGCCTCGGCGGCGGCCTGCTGGTCGGCGGCGCCCCGGGCGACCGCCTCCTCACGGATCGCCTCCTGCTCGGCGGAGAGCACCGCCTCGGCCTCCACGATGTGCCGGACCGCCTCCTCGACGTCGTCGGTGAGGCAGATCAGCTCCAGGTCGGTCGGGCCGATCTTGCCCTCGCCGGCCATGCTGTCCCGCAGCCAGTCGATCAGGCCCCGCCAGTAGTCGATGCCCATCAGCACCACGGGGAAGCGGGTGACCTTGCCGGTCTGCACCAGGGTGAGTGCCTCGAACAGCTCGTCCATGGTGCCGAAGCCGCCGGGCAGCACCACGAACGCCTGGGCGTACTTGACGAACATGGTCTTGCGGGCGAAGAAGTAGCGGAAGTTGATGGCCAGGTCGACCCACTCGTTGATGCCCTGCTCGAACGGCAGCTCGATGCCGAGCCCGACGGAGAGCCCGCCCGCCTCGCTGGCCCCCCGGTTGGCCGCCTCCATCACCCCCGGGCCGCCGCCGGTGATCACCGCGTAGCCGGCGCGGGCCAGGGCGGCGCCCAGCTCCTCGGCGAGCCGGCACTCGGGGCTGTCCGGCTTGGCGCGGGCCGAGCCGAAGACACTGACCGCGGGCGGCAGGTCGGCGAGAGTGTCGAAGCCCTCGACGAACTCGGAGAGGATCCGCAGCGCCCGCCAGGCGTCCCTGGTCTTCCAGTCTCCCCGGCCCCGGGAGTCCAGCAGCCGCTGGTCGGCCGTGCTGGTCGGGATGGCCCGGTTGCGCAGCGTGACGGCACCCCGGTGCCGTTCTCCCCTCGGCCCCCGGCCGGGTTGCCGCCCGTTGCTCTGGCTCATGGAGCCACCGTAGTGGAGCCACCGCGGTGTGGTGCGGAGCCGGGCGAGCCGGAGAAATTCTTGGCGATCTTGGGCAACTAATTCGCTCGCTCGGACGTCGTACTATTCACATACGGGGTATGCCCTGGGCGCGACCTTCGGGGGAGGGAGCCAGCGTTGATCAGCAACACCGAGATGATCCGGATCCGCCGGCAGATGCAGCGGCGGATCCGCGACGTGGTGGCCGAGCGCCGCCGCGCCCGCATGATGGAAGCCCACCACACCGACCTCACCGGTGAGACCACCGAGCCGGACTCCTCGCTGACGACGGCCGGCTGACCGTCCGCCGGAACGACCCCGGGGGGTCCGCGTCACCGACGCGGGCCCCCCGATCGCGTACCCGGGTCAGGCGGCGAGCCAGCGGTGCAGCGTCGCCGCGCCGTCTCTGATCTTGGTCAGCTCGACGTGCTCGTCGGGGTGGTGGGCCAGGTTCGGGTCACCGGGACCGAAGTTCAGCGCCGGGATGCCCATGGCCGCGAACCGGGCCACGTCGGTCCAGCCGAGCTTGCCGATCGGGGCGGCGCCCACCGCGGCGAGGAACTCCTGCGCGGGGGCGGCCGTCAGGCCGGGCGGCGCACCCGCCGCCGCGTCGGTGATCGCCAGCTCGAAGCCGGCGAAGACCTCGCGCAGATGCGCCTCGGCCTGCTCGGGCGTCCGGTCCGGGGCGAAGCGGTAGTTGACCTCGACCGCGCACCGGTCCGGCACCACATTGCCGGCCACGCCGCCGTGGATGCGGACCGCGTTCATGCCCTCCCGGTAGTCGCAGCCGTCGATGGTGACCCGCCGCGCCTCGTACGCCGCCAGGCGCCGCAGCACCTCACCGGCCGCGTGGATGGCGTTCACCCCGTGCCAGGAGCGCGCCGAGTGGGCGCGTACGCCGGTGGTCGACACGATCGCCCGCATGGTGCCCTGGCAGCCGGCCTCGACGATCCCGTACGTCGGTTCCAGCAGCACCGCGAAGTCGGCCTGGAGCCACTCGGGGTGGGCCTGGGAGACGAGGGTGAGGCCGTTGTACTTCGACTCGATCTCCTCGGCCTCGTAGAAGAAGTAGGTGACGTCGTAGCGCGGGTCCGGCAGGGTCACCGCCAGATGCAGCGCGAAGGCCACCCCGGACTTCATGTCGGAGGTGCCGCAGCCGTACATCAGGTCGCCGCGCATGGTGGACGGGAAGTTGTTGTTGAGCGGGACGGTGTCCAGGTGGCCCGCGAGCACCACCCGCTGCGCCCGGCCCAGGTCGGTGCGCGCCATCACCGTGTTGCCGTGCCGGAACGTGGTCAGGTGCGGTACGCCCCGCAGCACATCCTCGACGCAGTCGGCAATGGCCTTCTCGTTGAGGGAGACGGACTCTATGTCGACCAGGGCGCGGGTCAGCGCCACCGGATCAGCCAAGACCTCGGGGGTCAGCGGGTTCTGCATGGTTGGCACGGTACCGTCATCTGCGGTGAGCACGAGGAGCGAGCGTTCCTGGGCGGCTCGCGTGGGACGCGGTCGCGCGGGAATGGGAGACGAGCTTGCGAGCCCCCAGCCGCGAACGAAAGGTGCAACTGTGACGTCCTCAGAACCAGCCTGGGGCATCGGACTGGCCACCGTCACCGCTGACGACCAGGTGCTCGACACCTGGTACCCGACCGGCAAGCTGGGACTCGGCGAGCTGCCGCTGGTCCCCGGGGAGGACCAGGCCGACGTGCTCGACCTGCCGCCCGGCGCGGTCGGCGGGCGGGCACTGCCCGGCCTGCGTACGGTCGAGGTGGTCACCGTGATCGGCTCGCTGGACGATCCGATCAAGGACGCGGCCGACGCGTACCTCCGGTTGCACCTGCTCTCCCACCGGCTGGTGCGGCCCAACGAGCTCAACCTCGACGGCATCTTCGGCAAGCTGGCCAACGTGGCCTGGACCTCGGCCGGGCCGTGCCCACCCGAGCGGGTGGACGAGCTGCGCGTCATCGAGCGGGCCGCCGGCCGCCACCTCGCCGTCTACGGCGTGGACAAGTTCCCCCGGATGACCGACTACGTGGTCCCCTCCGGCGTGCGGATCGCCGACGCGGACCGGGTCCGGCTCGGCGCGCACCTGGCCGCCGGCACCACCGTCATGCACGAGGGCTTCGTCAACTTCAACGCCGGCACCCTCGGCACCTCAATGGTCGAGGGGCGGATCGTGCAGGGCGTGCTGGTCGGCGACGGCTCCGACATCGGCGGCGGCGCCTCGATCATGGGCACCCTCTCCGGCGGCGGCACCGACAAGGTGCGGATCGGCGAGCGGAGCCTGATCGGCGCGAACGCCGGGGTGGGCATCTCGCTCGGCGACGACTGTGTGGTGGAGGCCGGCTGCTACATCACCGCCGCCTCCAAGATCACCCTGCCGGACGGCCGGGTGGTCAAGGCCCGCGAGCTCTCCGGGGTGGACGGGCTGCTCTTCTGGCGCAACTCGGTCACCGGAGCGCTGGAGGCGAAGCCGCGTACCGGCCGGGGCATCGAGCTGAACGCGGCCCTGCACGCCAACGACTGACGCGGAACGGGCCGGGGCGGTGGCCGCCCCGGCCCGTGCGCCGTCCGGTCCGCGGCGGGGAGACCGCAGACCCGGACGACTCACCGCAGGCGGTACGCCTGGATGATCCGCTGGGACACGGTGTTGCCGGCGCTGTCCCGGGCGGTGGCGCGCAGCGATACGTACCCCGGGCCGGCCGGGTGCCGGACGCTGGCCGCCCAGCCCGCGCCCGTCCGGTGCAGGTCCGCCTTCCGCCAGGTCTTGCCACCGTCGTACGAGACGTCGACGGTGAGCACCGCGACCGTGGCGGCCGGCGCGCCGGGCTGCCGTTCCACCGTCACCGGGAAGGTGAAGGGCCGGCCGGCCGGTGCGCTCTGGTCGGTCGACAACGACGGCGCGAAGCGCACCGCCATGGCGGGCAGCCGGGCCCAGTCGTCACCCGGGACGTGCGTCGAGCGGAACGTCCAGGCGGCCGACATCTCGGTGCTCAGGTCGGTGAAGCTCCGGGCGCCGGAGACCTCCAGCCGGTAGTCCGCCGCCCCCGGCGGGACGGCGAATTCCCCGTACCCGGCGTACGGCTGCGCCCCGACGAGCTTGCCGTTGCGGTACAGCGCGGTCTGCTCGGTGTCGTGTCGGGAACCACCGGGGTGACCGGCGGCGTCGCTGTACACCGGCAGGTTGACGGCGATCGTGTCGCCGTTGCGCGTGATGCCCTGCTCCGGCCAGCGCGGCTGCGGGAAGGACGGACCGTACGGCGCGGAGCCCCACTCCTCACGGTAGGTCCGGCCGGCCCGGTACCGGGTGTCCACCGACTGCAGCACGGCCTGCACCTCCAGCCACCCGTCTTCGCCGCGGGCGCCGAAGTCCAGCTCGGAGCTCCACTGGGTCCGCGACGTGCTGTAGTGCTCGATCCGCCGGCCGGGCAGGACGACCGGCACGACGATCGCCGAGCCGCCGATGTTGTAGTCCGACTCGGGGAAGACGATCCGCTCGTTCGCCAGCCCCGGGTAGCCGCCACGGAACTGGTGCACGACCGTGGCCAGGTCGGCCGGCCGGTAGTGCCGGACGTACCCGGTCGGCCAGCGGCCGGGGAACAGCTCGTTGAGCGCGTAGAAGTACGGGCTGGTCTCCGGGGCCCGCGGCTCGGCCCACTGGCTGGCCAGGGCACCCACGAACTGCGTGTCGGGGACGTCGCGGCCGAGTTGGGCGGTGTACAGCCCGTCGAAGCTGAACGTCCAGAGCCCGAAGCCGAAGTAGTAGTCCCCGACGCCCCAGTTCGCTGAGAGGTCGATCAGCAGCGGGGCTGCCCCGCGCTGCGGCACGGTGCTCCGGACCGGCTTCGCCTGCCGGGCGTCGATGGTGAGCCGCAGGTCGCGGTCCACCACCAGCTCGGGCTGGACCAGCATGGACACCTCGGACCAGCCCTCGTCGCCGGGGACGTAGAGCAGGCTGCTCATGCCGTAACGGCCCTTGGGGACGCGGACCCGCGCCTCGCCGTCCGGGTCGTACACGTCCCGGTACGCCGAGCCGTCCAGGCCGATCAGGCTGGTGAAGTAGTTGCCGGTGGACGCGCCGGCCCGGTCGCGGTGGACGACCGTCAGGTCGTAGCTCTCCACCTCCCGGTCGACGGCCAGCGGGGTGACCGCCACCGCCGCCCCGGCGCGGGCGACCAGCCGCCCGGTCCAGTAGCCGTCCACCCCGCCGAGCCGGGTGTCCGCGGTGACGGTGACCTGGGCGGTGCCGCCGGCCGGCACGGTGAGCCGGGACGCGCTGAGGGTGAACATTCCGGCCGGCGCGGGGCGTCCCTCCGGCCCGGTGACCTCGGTCGCGAGGTCGAGGGTGAGCGGTGCGCTGCCGCCGTTCCGGTAGGTCACCGTCCGGGCGATCGGCTGGTCGTCGCCGTGCGGCCAGGCCGCCACCCCGAACGAGACGCCGACCGGGTCGCTGGTGACCTGCTGGGTGATCGCGTGGGCCACGTCGACCCGCCCGGCGCCCTGCTGGAACGCCGTCTGGTCCGGGTGCGGCTTCGCGGCGGCCATCAGGGTGGCCTTGTACTGCCCGGCCGTCCAGCCGGGGTGCTGCTGGGCCAGCAGCGCCACCGCGCCGACCACGTGCGGAGTGGCCATGGAGGTGCCGGAGAGGGTGACGTACTTCTCCCCCACCGGGTCGCCGATGACGCCGTTGGTGGCCCGGGCGGCCACGATGTCGACGCCGGGGGCGGTGATGTCCGGCTTGAGGCCGCCGTCGCCGACGCGTGGCCCGCGGCTGGAGAAGTCGGCCAGGGCGTCGTTCCGGTCGACCGCGCCGACGGCCAGCGCGGCGTCGGCGGTGGCCGGCGAGCCGACCGAGCCGTCGAAGCCGTCGTTGCCGGCCGCGACGACGAAGAGGGTGCCGGTCTGCGCGGTCAACGTCCCGACCGCCTGCTCCAGCGGGTCGACCTCGGGGGTGTCCCCGCCGCTGAGACTCATGTTGACCACGTCGGCGTGCTTCTCGGCCGCGGCCCACTGCATGCCGGCGAGGATCGCCGATTCGGTGCAGCCCTCGTTCTCGCAGACCTTGCCGGAGAGCAGGGTGGCGTCGGGGGCGACGCCCCGGTACCTGCCGCCGGAGGCGGCCCCGCTGCCGGCGATGATCGAGGCGACGTGGGTGCCGTGCCCGATCACGTCGTCCGCCTCGGTCGCCTCGCTGAAGTTGCGCGAGTCGGCGACCTTGCCGGCGAGGTCGGGGTGGCTGAGGTCGACGCCGGTGTCGAGCACCGCGACCGTGACGCCCTTGCCGGTCCAGCCGGCGGTCCAGGCGGCCGGAGTGCCGATCTGCGGCACGCTGTGGTCGAGGGTCACCCGCCGCCGGCCGTCCAGCCAGACCCGGTCGACGCCCTCCGCCGTGTCGACCCGGGCACCGGTCCGGCCGGCGGCGACCGCACCCCAGACCGCGCCGGCGTCGGCCTTCGTCGCGACCAGCGCCGCGCCGCCGATCGCCGGCAGCTCGCGGGTCACCCGGGCGCCCGCGACCGGGGTCGCCGCGCGCCGGGCCATCCCGGGCCGGTACGACACCAGCAGCGGCAGCGTGTCCCGGTGGGCGTCGTCGTAGCCGGCCGCGATCAGCTCGGTGACGTCGAAGAGCCGCCGGTCGACCCGGCCGGCCCGGACCAGCGGCAGGGCGTCCTGCGGCAGCACGGTGAGGTGACCGCGGTCCCGCCCGACCAGGAAGCCGACGCCGGCCCGGCCGGCGCCGGGGCGAACCGCGGCCTGTCCGGACGTGGTGACGATGACCTGGTCGCCGGTGATCAGGGTGACGGTGACCGGCTTGCCGGCGGTCGTCGGGGCGGCGGCGCGGGCGCCCGCGGTGCCCGGGGCCGCCGCGGGAGCGGCGGACGCCGGCACGGGTACGCCGAGCGCGAGGCCCAGGGTGAGGCCGAGCCCGGCCAACTTTCTTCTGTTACGGCGCAACGTTCCTCCTTCGGGAAGCGTCGTCATCGATGAGAGACACATCGACGACCGCCAGAATTACATACCGCGTATGCAATCGAATGTCAGGAACGCGACTGTCGCCGCCCCCGGCCGGGCACCCCACCGGGGCATGATTTCGTCGTGACCACCATGAAGGAACGCATGCTCGCCGGCGAGCTGTACATCGCGGACGATCCCGAGATCGCCGCCGATCTGGACCGGGCGGCCCGGCTCACCGAACGGTTCAACAGCAGCTCGGCCGACGACCCCGAGGGACGGCTCGCCGCACTACGCGAACTGCTCGGCACGGTGGGCGAGGGTGCCTGGGTCCGGCCACCGTTCTACTGCGATTACGGCTGGCAGACCCACCTCGGCCCGCGCACCTTCGTCAACTTCAACGCGGTCTTCCTCGACGTCGCCCGGATCACCATCGGCGCGGACGTCCAACTGGGACCGAACGTGCAACTGCTCACCGCCACCCACCCGGTCGAGCCGGAGCCCCGGCGGGCCAAGTGGGAGGCGGCGAAGCCCATCACGATCGGGGACAACGTCTGGCTCGGGGGCGGGGTCATCGTCCTGGCCGGAGTCACCATCGGGGAGAACACCGTGGTCGGCGCGGGTGCCTTGGTGACCCGGGACCTGCCCGCCAACGTGGTGGCCGTGGGTGACCCGGCGCGACCCGTACGCACCCTCGGCTGAGCGGCGGGCCCGTCACCGCGGCGGCGGTTCGGCCAGCCGGACCACCAGATCGGCGTACCCGGCGGTACCGGTGACCAGGGCGGCGTTCGACTCGTCGCTGCCGAGCGCCCAGGCTCGCGCCTGCTCCGGGGTCTTCCCGTACGCCTCGTGCCGGGCGGTCAGCCGGCGCACCCGCAGCTCGGCGTCCAGGTCGAGGAACCAGACGTCGTGCAGCAGGGTGCGTACCTCCTCCCACGGGTCGTCGCGGAGCAGCAGGTAGTTGCCCTCGGTCACCACCAGCCGGACCTCCGGCGGCACCTCGATCGACCCGGCGATCGGCTCCTCCAGGTCGCGCCGGAACGCCGGCGCCCAGACCGAGGTGGGCTCGATCCGGCGCAGTCGACGCAGGGTGGTGACGAACCCGTTGACGTCGAACGTGTCCGGGGCCCCCTTGCGTCCGTCGCGGCCCAGCCGGACCAGCGCCGACTGCGCCAGGTGGAAGCCATCCATCGGCACCAGCCGGGCGAGCGGCCCGACCTCGGCGACGATCCGCTCGGCCAGGGTGGACTTGCCCGCCCCCGGCGCACCGGCGATGCCGAGCAGCTGCCGCGGGCCGGCGTCGGCGAGGGCGCGCGCCCGGGCCACCAGCTCCTCGACGGGGAGCACCTGCGCCGGAGCGTCCGCCATGCTTCTCACCCTAGTGGCGTGGCGGCCGGAAGGTGCGCCGTGTAGGTGACCGCCCCGGCCGCCACCCGGCAGCCCGTCAGGTGGCCGCCGGCCGCCCCCAACTCCCGCAGGTACGCCAGCTCGCCCGCGTGCTCCGCGCCGGCCGGGAACTCGCACCGGTGGGTGGTGAACGAGCGCTCACCCAGCGCCGCCCGGGCCGCCCGTCCCTCGTCGAGCCGGCCGGTGAGGGCCCCGGCGTCCCCGGCCCGCAACGCGTCGGCGAGCTCGTCGAGGACGGCCCGGACCGCACTCAGCTCGGTCAGCACCCGCTCCCGGTTGCCGAGCAGCATGTTCGCGGTCCGCTCGGGCGGGCCGCCGGCCACCCGGGTGCCGTCGGAGAAGCTGCCGGCGGCGAGCGACAGCACCGCGTCACGCAGCGCGGCCCGCTGCACCGCCCCGGCCAGCGCGCCGGCGAGCAGGTGCGGCACGTGGGAGGCGAGCGCCGCGGCGGTGTCGTGCTCCGGGGCGGACATCGGCACCACCCGGGCGTGGAAGACGTCGATGACCAGCGCGGCGAGCCGCCGGAACGCGTCCAGCCCGGTCGGCCCCGGGCAGAGCACCCAGGCGGCCCCGTCGAGCAGCGTCGGACTGGCGGCGGCGAGGCCGGCCCGGTCGGCGCCCGCCATCGGATGGCCGGGCACGAACCGGTGCCCGAGCCCGTGCAGCATTGCGGCGGTGGCGACGTCCGACTTGGTGCTGCCCACGTCGGTGAGCACGCACTGGTCGTCGGTGGCGGCAGCCACCCGGGCCAGCGTCCGGGGCAGCGTGGGCAGCGGGCCACAGAGGAAGACGACGTCCCGGCCGGCGACCGCCTCCTCCACCGTGTCCGAGGCGAGGACGCCCTGCCGCTGGGTGTACTGCCGGGTCGCCGGGTCCGGGTCCCAGCCGGTCACGTCGAGCCCGGCGTCCCGGAGCCGGAGCAGCACCGAGCCACCGATCAGGCCGGTGCCGACCACCGCCGCCCGCGCCAATCCGCCGGTCCCGCCCGTCATCGACCCACCTCGGCGTCCCGTCGTACCGGGGCCGGGTCGGCCCCGCTGGAAGTCCCGCCGAGGATAACGTCCGGGCCGCAGCCCCGACCCCCGGTCACCGTGCGCTGCCAGCGGCGGCCACCTGCGCCGCCCTCCCCCATGATCGTCGCCGCGGCTCGCAGGGGCCGGTCGGATGGGGACGGAAGGGGGTTGTCCGAGCGGCGCTCACGTCGTACGGTCCCCGGCGACCCGCCCGGCATCGACGCCGGGCGCTTCTCACGGGGAAAGGAAACACATGTCCGCGACGTACCGGGCACTCGCCTCGGTGGTCATGTTGATCGGCTTCTACGTCGTCGCGCTGCTGCAGCTCGCCGCGGTGGCCGCGCTCGGCGTGTGGTTGTTCCACCACACCACTGGCGTGCTGACCGTGAAGCTCCTGCTCCCGCTGCTACTCGCCCTCGGTGCGGTGGCCGTCGGGCTGTGGAAGGCGATCAGGGTCAAGAGCGAGCCGGCGCCCGGCCTGATCCTGACCGAGCAGGGGGCGCCGCTGCTCTGGGCGACCGTACGGGAGCTGGCGCAGGCGGTCGGCACCCGGGCGCCGGACGAGATCCGCCTGGTGCCGAACGTGAACGCCGCGGTCACCGAGCAGAGCCGCCTGCTCGGTCTGCTCGGCGGCCGGCGCACCCTCTACGTCGGCCTGCCGCTGCTCCAGGGGATGCGGGTCGACCAGCTCCGCGCGGTGCTCGCGCACGAGCTCGGCCACTACTCGGGCAGCCACACGCGCCTGGGTGGGGTCGCCTACCGGGGCCGACTGGCCATCGAGGAGACGATCGAGCGGATCAGCCCGCGCAACCCGATCGGGTGGGTCTTCAAGGGGTACTCGAAGCTCTACCTCCTGGTCGACCGGGCCAACGTACGGCGACAGGAGCTGGAGGCGGACCAGGCGGCCGTACGCCTCGCCGGCCACGAGGCGATGACCTCCGCGCTGCGTACGCTGCCCGCGATCGGCGCGGCCTGGAACTTCTACGAGAGCCGGTACATCGAGCCGGGCTGGGCGGCCGGGCTGGCGCCGGACGACTTCTTCGGCGGTTTCGGCCACCTGCTCCAGGCGCGCCGCGACGAGATCGACGAGGTGCGGGAGAACGCCCCGGACCGGGAGCCGTCCCGCTGGGACACCCACCCGCCGGTCGGGGTCCGGGTGGCCGCGATCGCCCAGATGCCACCGGTGCCGGTGGCGCCGGACGACCGGCCCGCATGGATCATGCTGGCCGATGTGGCCGCCGCCGGCCGCGCCCTGCAGGGCGCCGTCGTCGCGTACGGATCCCGGCGGCTGCTGCCCTGGGCCGAGTTCACCGCGGAGTCGGTGGCCGCCTCGGTGCAGGAGCAGGCGGACCACCTCTACCGGGCGGCCGGCCGGTTCACCGGCACGCCGTCGCCGGGCCTGCCGACCATCCTGGAGCTGGTCCGCGACCGCCGGCTCGGCGAGTTCGCCGAGCAGTTCTTCCCCGATGCCACCCGCAAAGAGGCCGCGGCGGCCTTCGCCGGGCCGATGGAGACGCTGTTCGACAACGCGGCGGTGCGCTCGGGGCAGGCGTACTGGCAGCTCTCCTGGTCCGGTCCGGCCCGGCTGGTCGGCCGCTCGGGCGAGCCCTGGGACCTGGCCGAGATCGCGAAGCTGGCGGTCTCCCCGGAGACCCTGGACGAGGCGCTGGCGCGCCTGGCCGAACGCGGTGTCGACGTACGGCAGTCGACGGTGGTGCAGGCCCGCGCCTCCGCGCGCAACGCCGACCTGATCGGCGCCCTCGCCAACATCAAGATCGACGGCCGGGAGCACGACGTGTTCGTGCTCGACAACGGGCTGGTCCTGGTCCCCGACCCGGGGAAGTCCCACGAGGGCGAGAATCGGCTCAAGCAGGTGCTCGGCGCGACGCCGATCGCCGAACTGGCCGCCCACAACCCCTACCTGCCGTACGAGGAGATCCGCTCGGTCGAGGTGACCAAGCAGGTGCCGCTGAAGGCGACGCTGACCCTGCACGACGGCCGGACGGTGCAGGTGCAGGAGTTGATGGCCAGCGAGCTGCTGGAGAAGCACAGCCGGGACACCCTGCTGCGGGTGTTCGCGCAGATCAACGACTGACGCGACGCGGCGGCCGGCCCGCAGGGGCCGGCCGCCGCGTGGATCCCACCTGGCCGGCCGGCACGCGAGGGCGGCCGGCCGCGGTGCGGGCCCCCGGGCCGACCGCCGCCCGGCGAGGGTCAGGCTTGGGCGAGCCGGCCGGCGACCGCCGCGATGTGCTCGTCGGACTCGGTCAGCGCCGCCCGGACGTGCCGGGCACCGGCCGGGCCGTAGAAGATCCCGGCGGCGACCAGGATGCCCCGCCGGGCCAACCAGTCGACGGTGTCCCAGCAGTCCTCGTCCCGGGTCATCCACAGGTAGAGCCCGGCCTCCGAGTGCTCGACCGTGAAGCCGGCGCCGGTGAACGCCGCGTACAGCCGCTCGCGCCGGGCGCGGTAGCGCTCCCGCTGCGCGTCGGCGTGCGCCTGGTCGCCCAGCGCGGCCACCATCGCCGCCTGCACCGGGGCCGGCACGATCATGCCGGCGTGCTTACGGATCTTGAGCAGTTCGGCCACCAGCGCCGGGTCACCGGCGACGAACCCGGCCCGGTAGCCGGCGAGATTGGAGCGCTTGGAGAGCGAGTGCACCGCCAGCACGCCCTCGTACGACCCGCCGCAGACCTCCGGCGAGAGGATCGAGACGGGCTCGGCGTCCCAGCCGAGCGGCAGGTAGCACTCGTCACTGGCGACCACCGCGCCGCGCTCGCGGGCCCAATCGACCACCTTGCGCAGGTGGGTGGCGGGCAGCACCCGCCCGGTCGGGTTGCCGGGCGAGTTGACCCAGACCAGCCGCACCCGGGGGGTGGGACCGACCGCGGTCAGCGAGTCGGTGCGCATCGTGGTGGCACCGGCCAGCCGGGCCCCGTCCTCGTACGTCGGGTAGGCGATGGACGGCACCACCACCACGTCACCGGGGCCGACGCCGAGCAGCGTGGGCAGCCAGGCGACCAGTTCCTTGGAACCGATCGTCGGCAGCACCCCGAGCCCGTCGACGCCCGCGCCGCAGGCCCGGGCCACCCAGGCCGCGATGGCGTCCCGCAGCGCGGGGGTGCCCGCGGTGAGCGGGTAGCCCGGGGCGTCCGACGCGTCGGCCAGCGCCCGCCGGATCAGCGGCGGCACCGGGTCGACGGGCGTGCCCATCGAGAGGTTGATGAGACCGTCCGGGTGCGCCGCGGCCGTCGCGGCCGCGGCGTCCAAGGTGTCCCAGGTGAAGTCGGGCAGCCGCGACGAGACCGGCGCGGGCCGGTTCAGTGGCCCTCTCCGCGCGACGGCTGGGCGGCCACGAACGTGGCGTCCTTCTCCACCTTGCCGATCTTGGAGGCGCCGCCGGGCGAGCCCAGGTCCTCGAAGAACTCGTAGTTCGCCCCGGTGTAGTCCTTCCACTGCTCCGGGACGTCGTCCTCGTAGAAGATCGCTTCGACCGGGCAGACCGGCTCACAGGCACCGCAGTCGACGCACTCGTCGGGGTGGATGTAGAGCATCCGGTTGCCCTCGTAGATGCAGTCGACCGGGCACTCCTCGATGCATGCCTTGTCGAGCACATCCACGCACGGCTCGGCGATGATGTAGGTCACCGGTCTTCTCCTCCGCAAGACTCATCGCGATCACCCGCGACGGTAAGAGCCTAGTATCTCGCCGGGGAGGGGGTCGATCGTGCTCCGACAGCAGGACGTAGGACACCGGATCGTGGTCCGCCGGATTGTGGGGATTCGCGAGGGCAGACCGCTCTTCTCCGACGCGCTCGGTGATCTGGTCGAGCTGAGCGAGACCCACATCACGCTGGCCACCGACCATGGGCGGTTACGGGTCCCCGTCGGCGAGGTGCACCGGGCCAAGCGGGTCCCGGCGGCCCGCCGGCCCACCGCCACCGCGGTGGCCGCCCTGGAACTGGCCGCCGACGAGGCCTGGCCCGCCCCGGTACGCGGCCGGCTCGGCGACTGGCTGCTGCGCAGCGCCGCGGGCTGGACCGGCCGGGCCAACTCGGCACTGCCGGTCGGCGACCCGGACCGCCCGCTGCCCGCCGCGCTGGACGCCGTGCAGCGCTGGTACGCCGATCACGGCCAGCCCGCCCTGGTGAACACCCCGCTGCCGCTGGCCGCGCCGGTCGGCGCGGAGCTGGACGCCCGGGGCTGGGCCGCCCGGCCGCCGGTGCTGGTGCAGACGGCCGCGCTCGCCGCGCTGGCCGCGCCGCCTGCCGGGCGAGCGGGCGCCGACCTGGCCCCGGGGTCGCGGCCCGGGCGGGGCGAGCCCCCGGTCGAGCTCACCCCGGCCCCCTCCGACGACTGGCTGGCGATCGCCGCGGGCCGCAAGGGCGGCCTGCCGGACGCCGCCCGGCACGTGCTCACCGCCGTGGACCGGATCCGCTTCGCCCACGTGTACGCCGACGGCCGGCTGCTCGCCGCCGGCCGGGGCACGGTGACCGGCGGCCGCTGGCTGGGGCTGACGTCGATCGAGGTGCTGCCCGAGGCGCGCCGGCAGGGACTGGCCGGCCGGGTGATCCGGTCCCTGGTCCAGTGGGGCCTGGCGGAGGGCGCCACGCACGCGTTCCTCCAGGTGGAGCAGCGCAACACCCCGGCCGTGAACCTCTACCGGGGGCTCGGCTTCACGACCCACCACACCTATCTGACCCGGGTCGCCCCGGCCTGACCGGGGCGGGGCGGGGCACCGCCAGGATCAGCGACGGACCACCTTGCGCGGCTTGGCCGCCTTCAGCTCGGCGAACCGCTTGAGCTGCTGGGAGCGGTAGTCCCGGCCGAGCGCGGTGAGGCTCAGGTAGCCCACCAGCACGCCGGCCGCGGTGGCCGCCAGGTAGAGCCAGATCTGGGCGAAGAACAGCCCGGCGCCCCCGCCGAACGGGTTCTCGCCGACCAGCAGCGGACCGACGAACACGGTCAGCGCCAGCGCCACAGCGACCGCGGCGGCCAGGTCACCGGCCAGGCGGCCCAGCGGCCGGTCGGCGCCCCAGCGGAAGCCCAGCACGGCGAGGATCAGCCCGATCACCAGGAACATCGCCAGGGAGACGCGGTCACTGGCGGTGTCGTTGTCCGGAAAAGCGAACTTGATCAGCAACCGGGCCACCACGTTGACCACGAACAGCGCCGCCGCCAGCACGCCGACCGCGCGCCACCGCTCCCTCATCGCACGCCTCCCGCCGTAGCGCCCGCCCCCACGGCGGACTCCTTGGCAGGAATATCTACCACCGCAACCTATGCGGCGTCTGCACCGTGGCACCGAGGCCGGGGCGCAACCGGTCCTCGGGCCCGGCCCGAGTCGGGACCCAGGCCTGTCCTGCCCGCCGGTTCGGCCGCAACGGTCACCATGTTCGACTACGCAGCGCGACAGCCTGGGGTCAATCACTCTGCGTGCGCGCCCGCGTCGCCGCCGGTGGGACCCTCTCGGCGCTTTGCTCTGCAGCCACGGACGCAGCACCGTATTGAGCTGGCCGTTCGTCGCGCACACGGGCACGCCTCAGCCCCGGCTGAGACCACGCTACGTTACTGGTGCGTGGATGGCTGCAGAGCAAAGGCAGCGACAAGCCGCCACCTCGGCCAGCCCTTCATCACCGTGGGTCATCGACGTGCGCCCCGCGCCCGGTCCGCCGGATGCGCCCACCGGGACGCCGCTCAACCGCATGGGATGCGCGGTCGTCCTGCTCGTGGCGGCCGTGATTGCGGGCTGGCCCAGGGGCGACCCGGGGCGCATCGCGTCACGCGGTCCATCCCGCGCGGTGCCAGCCTCAGTGGGCGGCGTTCGGCGGCACCACGAGCTGCCGGAAGCCCAGCACCGCGAAGGTGATCGCGCCAGCCACCACCAGCCCTAGGCCGAGCAGGTTGTCCCCGCTCAGCGCGAGGTCACCCTCGGCGGTCCGGATCCCGCCCGCGACGATCACCACGAACCAGGGCAGGGCGGGCAGCGCCGCCGCCCAGCGCGTACCGACCGCGACGTGGGCGAACCAGCCCACCAGGATCGTCAGCACCACCACCGCGGCGATCCCGCCCACTGCGAGGGAGGTGCCGACCACCGCCTTGACCGCGCCACCGGGCCGACCCTTGACCACCTCCCAGGCCCAGGTGGCGAAGAGCAGGTCCAGCACCGCGGCCAGCACGCCCGCCCAGACCGCCACCACCCCGCCGGCGACCCGCAGGGCGAGGTCCAGCACCCGCGCCGGCCGCGCGGGCGGCGGAGCGGGCTGCTGCTCGGGGGCGACCGACATCGGTACGGCCGGCACCGTCACCGGAGACCGGCCGCCGCGACCGGGGACCGGTCCGGCCCGTCCACTGGCAGCCCGGCGAAGAGGTCGTCCTCCCAGCCGTACGGGCCGCTGCCCGGGCCTTTCTCGCCGACCGCGAGGGTGAAATATTCCACGCCCATGAACTCGGCGCCGAAGTTGCCGGCGATCGAATAGAGCCAGGAGGTGGCCGGGATCTGGGTGGCGTGGGCCCGCATCGCCGCCTCCTTGGCGACGTGCCGCTCGGTGGCGTCGATCCGCGCGGCGATCTCCGGGTCCGGCGTGCCGAACGGCAGGTCGTCGACGCCGTCGATGCCGGCGAACGGGTTGTCCGAGGTCTCGGTGAACGCGTCCAGGCCGGCCTCCAGCACGCTGCGCGGCATCGCCGTCCAGTAGACCTTCGCCGGGGCGATCCCCTCGGCGACGGCCAACTCGTGGGCGCGCATCGCCACCCGGTGGGCCTGGATGTGGTCGGGGTGGCCGTAGAAGCCGTTCGGATCGTACGTGATCATGACCTGCGGCCGGATCTCCCGCATGATCTCCAGCAGGTGGCCGGCGGCCTCGTCGACGTCGGCCCCCCAGAAGGCCCTTGGGTGCTCGTTGGTGGGCAGGCCCATCATGCCGGAGTCGCGGTAGCGGCCGGCACCGCCGAGGAAGCGGTGGTCGGTGACGCCGAGCGCGGCGCAGGCGGCGGCCAGCTCGCCGATCCGGTACCCGCCGAGCTGGTCGGCCTCGGCCGCGGCGAGCTGGGCCAGCTCCGGTACGTGGATCTCACCCTCCTCTCCCAGCGTGCAGGTGACCAGGGTGACGTGGGCGCCGGTGGCGGCGTAGTGCGCCATCGTCGAGCCGGTGCCGATGGACTCGTCGTCCGGGTGCGCGTGGACCAGCAGGAGGCGTCGATCGGGCAGCTTCGTCACGACCGTCACTCTAACCGGCGGTCCTCTTCCCCCGACGCTTACGCGTCCGCGCAGGTCGGCCACATCACGCACGACACGCCTCTACGATCCGAGGCGTGGACTATCCCGAGCTGGCCGCCCGTACCCGTCGGTTCAGCCACGGGGCGCCGCGCGCCGTCTCCGTCGCGGACGACGGTTCCCGGGTGATCTTCCTGCGCTCCTCCGGACCGGAGGACCCGGCCGACGCGCTCTGGCTGCTGGACGTCACCTCCGGCGAGGAGCGGCTGGTCGCCGACCCGGCGGTGCTGCTCGGCACGGAGGGCGACCCGACCGCGCTGGCCCCGGGCGAGCGGGCGCTGCGCGAGCGGCTGCGGCTCGCGGCCGGCGGGATCGGCTCGTACGCCCTGGACGCCGCCGGCCGGGTGGCCGCGTTCGCGCTGGCCGGCCGACTGTTCCGGGCCGACCTGGTGCACGGCGACGTGGTCGAGGTGACCGCGATCGGCCCGGTGATCGACCCCCGCCCCGACCCCACCGGCGAACGACTGGCCTACGTCACCGACGCCGCCGAGGGGGTACGCCGGGGCCAGCTCCGGGTGGTCGAGCCGGACGGCACCGACAACCTCCTGGCCGGCGAGGACAGCGGCGTGACCTGGGGGCTCGCCGAGCACATCGCGGCGGAGGAGTTCGACCGGTTCCGCGGCTACTGGTGGGCTCCGGACGGGCGCTCGGTGCTGGCCGCCCGGGTGGACGAGTCCCGGCTGCCGCACTGGCACCTGCACGACCCGGCCGACCCGGCGAGCCCGCCGACGACCGTCGCGTACCCCCGGGCGGGTGGGCCGAACGCCGAGGTCAGCCTGCACCTGCTCGACCTCGACGGCGGCTGGGTCGACGTGCACTGGGACCGGGAGACCTACCCCTACCTGACCTCGGTCGACTGGGCGGACGGCGGGCCCCTGATCACCGTGCTGCGCCGGTCGCAGCAGCACGGGCTGGTGCTCGCGGTGGACCCGCGTACCGGGGAGACGCAGGTGCACGCGGAGCTGGCCGACCCGCGCTGGGTGGAGCCGATCCCGGGTACCCCGGCACACCTGCCGGACGGTCGGGTGCTGGTCGGCGGCGAGCTGGCCCACGACGGGTACGACGCGCGGTGCCTGTTCGCCGACGGGACCCTGCTCACCCCGCCCTCGCTCTACGTGCGCCGGGTGGTGGGGCGGCTGCCGGCCAACGGCGGCGCCCCGACCGACCTGCTGGTCGAGGCGAGCGAGGGCGAGCCGAGCCAGCGCCACCTCTACCGGGTCCGCACGGTGATCGGCGGCGGGGTGGACGCCCGCCGGATGGGCAGCGACCCGGGCTGGCACACCGCCGCGATCGGCGGCGCCACGCTGGTGGTCGGCATCGCGTCGCTGGAGCACCCGGGCACCCGCTGGACGGTGTGGCACGGCGACCGGGCGGTGGGCGAGCTGCGCTCGCGCGCCGCGACCCCGCCGTACGCGCCGCGGCCGACCATGGTCCGGGTGACCGACCGGCGGCTGCCGAGCGCGGTGCTCTATCCCGGCGAGCACGTCAAGGGCACGAAGCTGCCGGTGCTGCTGGACGTCTACGGCGGGCCGGGGCACCAGGAGGTGATCGCCGCCCGGGCGGTCTGGCTGGAGCGGCAGTGGTGGGCGGAGCAGGGCTTCGCCGTGGTGACCATTGACAACCGCGGCACCCCGGGCATCGCGCCGTCGTTCGAGAAGGCGATCCACCGCCGGGTGGCCGACGTGATCCTGGCCGACCAGGTGGACGCGCTGACCGCGCTCGCCGGCAAGCACCCGGACCTCGACCTGGCGCGGGTGGCGGTGCGGGGCTGGTCGTTCGGCGGCTGGCTGGCCGGGCTGGCGGTGCTGCGTCACCCGGAGCTGTTCCGCTGTGCGGTCGTCGGCGCCCCGGTCACCGACTGGGCGCTGTACGACACCGCGTACACCGAGCGCTACCTGGGCATGCCGGACGACGGCATGGATGTCTACGCCCACCACTCGCTGGTCGAGTTGGCCGCCGAACCGGTCGGCGACCCGGCGCAGGCCCGGCCGATGCTGCTGGTGCACGGCCTGGTCGACGACAACGTGGTGGCCGCGCACACGCTGCGGCTCTCGGCGGCGCTGCTGGCCGCCGGCCGGCCGCACGCGGTGCTGCCGCTCACCGGGGCCAGCCACATGGCCGCCGGGGGCGTCGCCGAACGCCTGCTCCGCCTGGAGCTGGACTTCCTCCGCCGGAACCTGTAGGGAAGGGCACCTGGTGTCGCCCACGCGAGAGCGCAAGAGCCCCTGCTCAACGCGCGGCGCGTTGAGCAGGGGCCCCTTGCGGTCAGGCCGTCACTGCTTCACGTAGGCGTCCACGAAGCTGGGCCAGCCGAAGATGCTGCCGATGAAGACACCACCGGCCTTCTCGCCGTGCGCGATGGAGATGACCTCGTTGTACAGCGGCACCGCGGGCGCCGATTCCTTCATGAGCCGCTCGTCCAGGTTGCTCCACTCCTCGGCCTGCTTCGCCGGGTCCTCCGCGAGCACCCGGTCGAACTCGGCGTTGATGGCGTCGTTGTTGAGCTGGGAAGTGTTGTTGCTGCCCTCGGCCTTGATGGCGCGGCCGTCGAAGAGCACCGGCAGGATCGCCGCGCCGCTGGGCCAGTCGGCCGCCCACGAGTCGACCCAGATGTCCCACGGGTTGCTCTTCTTCTTCACGAAGTCGAGGTAGCCGTCCGCGGGGATGGGCTTGATGGTGACGGTGAAGCCGGCCTTCTCCAGGGCGGCCTTGACCTGGGTGGCGGTCTCCTGCTGCCAGGTCTCGTCGCCGGTGCCGAGCACCAGGTTCACCGACTTGCCGGCGAGCAGCTCCTTGGCCTTGTCCGGGTTGCCGCTCTCGCCGGCCGGGTACGCGTCGAACTGCTTGTAGCCGAGCGTGGTGGGCGGCAGCAGGGTGGTGAGCGGCACGGCGCCGTACGGGCCGCCGAGGTTCTTGGTGATGCTGCTGCGGTCGATCGCGTAGTTGATCGCCTGCCGCACGGACAGGTCGGTGACCCGCGTCGTGTTGATGCTCAGCCGGAACGCGTTCGGCGTCGCCGCGACGATCATGCGCGCCTTGAGGGCCGGGTCACCGGTAACCTTCGCGATCAGCTCGGACGGCACGCCGCCGGTGGCCACCGCCGCCGCGTCGTTGCCGGTGCCGGCGAGGACTCGGTTGGTCTGGGTGGCCTGGTCCGAGCCGAGCGACCAGACGAACTTGTCCGGGTACGCGTGCCGCACCGGGTCCGTGGCCGGATCCCAGTTCGGGTTGCGTTCCAGCACCATCTCCACGCCGGGCTGGTTCTTGGTGAACTTGTAGGGCCCGGACGAGAACGGCTGGTTGTCCAGGTTGACGCCGGTGTCCTTGTCCGGCGGCAGCGGCGCGGTCGCCGGCAGCGACACGGCGAACGGCAGGTCACAGCGCGGCTTGTTGAACTCGAAGCGCAGCGTCTGCGCGTCCGGGGTGCTGAGGCCCGGCGGCAGCGAGGTCTTGTTGGCCTTGAAGTTCCACTTGGTGTCGTACTGCGGGCTGTCGGCCAGCCACTCCTGCAGATAGGTGGGGCCGCCGGTCAGGTCGGGGTCGAACGAGCGCGCGATGCCGTACGCGATCTCCTTGGAGGTGATCGGCCGCCCGTCCTCGAACTTGACGCCCTGCTTGATCTTGAATTCCCAGACCTTGCAGTCGTTGTTGACGTTCTTGCCGGGGGTCTCGGCCAGGTCACCGACCAGGGTCACGTTGCCCTTGCCGTCGTCCTTGAACGTGGTGAGGAACCGGGCGTAGAGCTGGCTGCCCATCAGCCCGGCGAACGAGTAGACCCGCTGCGGGTCCAGGTGGGAGATCTTGTTCTCCCGCAGGATGTAGAAGGTGCCGCCCTTGGCCGCGCCGGGCACCTCGGCCGCCGGGCCGAGCGAGTCCTTGGGGTCGGTCGCGATGGCGCCGCTGCGGGGCTTGTTGGTGTCCACCTTGTCGGCGTTGTCGCCGGTGTTCTTGCTGCATGCACTGAGGGCGACCACCAGTGCCATCGCACCGCCCATGGCGGTGGCGAGTCTTGCTCGCATACTCACTCCTCCGGGTCCGATGAAGGAAAGCTTCGCTCAGCTTTCATCCGCGGTAAATTTCGAGCAGATAACGAATCGACGGCGACACGCGAGCTCAGCCGAGGCGTACCCGCGGATCGATGTACGCGTAGAGCAGGTCGACCACGATGTTCGCGACGACCACGAAGAGCGCGGAGATCAGCACGGTGGCCATGATGGTCGGCAGGTCACCCTGGCGGACCGCCTCCACGGCGGTACGCCCCAGCCCCTGGATGCCGAACGTCGTCTCGGTGATGACCGTGCCGCCGAGTGCCGCGCCCACGTCGATGCCGGCGATCGTCACGATCGGGGTGATCGCCGCCCGCAGTGCATGCCGCCCGTAGATCTTCCGCTTCGCCACGCCCTTGGCCCGGGCCGTCCGCACGAAGTCCTCGGAAAGCGTCTCGAGCATCTGGGCGCGGGACAGCCGCGCGTAGATCGCGGAGAAGAGCAGGGCCAGGGTCACCCAGGCGAGCACCAGCCCGCGCGCCCACTCCACCGGATTCTCGAAGATCGGCGTGTACCGCGGCGTCGGCAGGATCTTCAGCGAGTAGACGAAGATCAGCAGGAGCACGGCCCCGACGAAGTAGAGCTGCAACGAGGCGAAGGTCAGCGTGAGCCCGATCGAGACGCGGTCGAGCAGCGAGCCTCTCCGGAGTGCCGAGATCATCCCGAGCCCCACCCCGATGGCCAGCCACAGCACCGCCGCCGGGAGCACGACGTTCAACGTCACCGGCAGCACCCGGGCGAAGGTGTCGCTGACCGCCTCGCTGTTGACGTAGGAGTAGCCGAGACAGGGTGCCTCGCATTTGCCGCCCTGCGCGCTGCCCAGGTCGCGGCCGACGAAGATGCCCTTCATGTAGTTGACGTACTGCTGGGGCTTCGGGTCGTTCAGCCCCAGCTCGGTACGCACCCGCTCCAGGCGTTCGGCGTTGCAGTTCTTCGGGCACATGCCGGTCACCGGGTCGCGGGGCAGCGCGAAGAACATCAGGAAGCTGACGACGCTCACCGCGAGCAGCACCGAGACCGCCAGCAGCAGCCGCTTCAGCAGGAACCGCACCATGTGCCGAACCCCTTACCGTGACGACTTCGGGTCGAGCGCGTCGCGCAGCGCGTCGCCGAAGAGGTTGAACGCGAGCACGAGCGCGAAGATGGTGATGCCGGGGAAGAAGACGTACGCCGGGTCGGTCTGCAGGTAGTCGATGCTGCGGTAGATCATCCGGCCGAAGCTGGGCACCGACTCGGGCAGCCCGACGCCGAGGAAGGACAGCGCCGCCTCGCCCGTCACGTACGACGGCACGGCGAGCGAGAACGACACCAGGATCGGGGCCCAGATGTTCGGCAGCAGTTGCCGGAAGAGCATGTGCCCCAGCCCGGCCCCGCTGGCCCGGGCCGCCTCCACGAACTCCCGCTCGCGCAGCGACACCACCTGCCCGCGGACCAGTCGGGCGGTGCCGGTCCAGCCGAACGCGGCGAAGACCACGATCAGCGTGGTGATTGCGAACCAGGTCGGGATCGCGTCGCGGGGGCCGTAGAAGCGCAGCGAGAACGTCGGCACCACGGCCAGCGCGAAGACGAGGAACGGCATCGCCAGGGCGACGTCGGTGAACCAACCGATCACCGAGTCGACCACCCCGCCCAGGTAGCCGGCGACGATCCCGAGCACCACGCCGATCGTCGTGGTCACCAGGGCGGCGCCGAGCGCGATCAGCAGGGAGGTGCGGATGCCGTAGATCATCCGGATGAAGATGTCCCGGCCCAGGCCGGGTTCGAGCCCGAACCAGTGGTCGCCACTGACCCCGCCGACGTAGCCGAGCGGCATGCCGGTGGCGTCCAGCAGGTCCCCGAACTGCTGGCTCGGCGACGTCCCGTAGAGCCGCGAGATCAGCGGCGCCGCCAACGCCGCCAGGATGAGCACGGCCAGCACGATGCCGCTGACCAGCGCGGTGCGGTCCCGGCGCAGCCGGCTCCAGACCAGTTGGCCGGGCGAGCGCCCGACGAGCCCCTTCTCCTCGGGACCCGCACCGGTGGACTCGATCTCGGCGAGGGCCACGCCCTCGACCGGGGACAGGCTCACTTCGACACCTCCTCGGCGGTCGCGCCGGCCGGCCCGGAGTCCTGGCTGATCGTTCCGGTCTCCGGGAAATGGCAGGCGGTGAGCTGCCTACCGCCGTCGCGGGTGATCAGGGCGGGTTCTTCGGTGGCGCAGTGGTCCTGGGCTTTCCAGCAGCGGGTGCGGAAGCGGCAGCCCGATGGTGGG
>NZ_JBEYSO010000010.1:0-211508 GCF_040642675.1 Micromonospora sp. NPDC047738 | reverse complement strand
CTCAGAGGCCCCGACGACGCGCCGATCAAGCTCAGCACCACCGTACGCATGCTCAGCAGTCGCAAACAGAGGCCAGAGCGGCGACCACCCGCGTGGGGTGGCCGCCGGGCCCGCCGACGGTACGGTCAGGTCAGGAGACGTTGACCGCGGTGTCGTCGATCACGAAGGACGTCTGCAGCGAGACGTCCTCGGTGCCGAGGAACTTCAGGGTGACGGTCTGGCCGGCGTACGCGGCCAGGGAGAACGACTTCTGGCTGTACCCGGTGGCCTTGTTCAGGTTCGAATAGGTGGCCAGAGTCGCCAGCACCGTCCCCGACGAGTTGAGCACCTGCACCTTGAGCGTGTCGTACGCGATGCTGGTGGTCGTCTCGGCCGAGTCGATGTGCAGCCAGAAGCTGAAGTTGTACGTCGTGCAGCCGGTCGGCAGGGCGACCGCCTGCGCGACGTTCTCACTGCTGCTGTAGCCGTAACCGTTCAGCCAGGCGAACCGGGTGCCACCGTGCGCGGTCTGGCCGGCGAACGAACCGATCGCGGTGGTGTTGCCCGTCCACGGGCTGGTCCCGGTCTCGAAGCCCGGGTTACCCAGCTTCTGCCCGGCACCCGTGCAGCCACCACCGGTGCCGTTCACGGTCAGCAGGTAGGTCGCCGAGTGGTTCACCGAGGTGCCGGTGCCGGTGACGGTGACCGAGTAGCTGCCGGGCGGGGTGCTCGCCGAGGTGCTGATGGTGAGGGTGGACGAGCCGCCCGAGGTCACCGAGGACGGGTTGAACGACGCGGTGGCGCCGGTCGGCAGGCCGGACGCGGAGAACGTCACGGTCTGCGCGGTGCCGCTGGTGGTCGCGGTGGACACGGTGGTGGAGATCGCGTTGCCCGCGGTCACCGAGCCGGAGGTCGGCGAGAGCGTGACGGAGAAGTCGTTGCCCGTCGATCCGCAGGGCGCGTCGTTGCCGGCCACGTTCACCGCGGTCCACGCCGCCTGAACGGCCTTGTACTCCGTGGAGCAGTTGCCGTACAGGTCGGTCGCCGCCCGCAGCGTGTACGCCCGGGCGGTGTTCGCCGGGTTGCTGGTGTTGACGTACGTCGTGTTGGAGGTGAAGTACACGTCGAGCGCGCGGTACCAGATCTTCTCCGCCTTGGCCCGGCCGATGCCGGTCATCGCCGGGGCGGAGCCGCAGAGCGGCGAGGTGCCGTACGCGGTGGAGCCGGTGCCCTCGGCCAGGTTGAAGTAGAAGTGGTTGCCCGGGCCGGACGAGTAGTGCACGTCGACGTTCTTGGTGCTGGTCGACCAGCAGGTGTGCGACGCGCCGTCCAGGCCGGGGTTGTACATGTAGCGCAGCGGCGTGCCGTTGCCGTTGATGTTGATCTTCTCGCCGACGTCGTAGTCGCCCGGGTCGCTCGGCGCGTTGGCGTAGAACTCGACCATCGTGCCGAAGATGTCGCTGGTGGCCTCGTTGAGGCCGCCGGACTCACCGGAGTAGACCAGGCCGGCGACCGCCTCGGTGACGCCGTGGCTCATCTCGTGCCCGGCCACGTCGAGCGAGACCAGCGGACGGGCGTTGCTCGACCCGTCGCCGTAGGTCATCTGGGAGCCGTCCCAGAAGGCGTTGACGTAGTTGCTGCCGTAGTGCACCCGGCTCGGCACGCCGGCGCCGTTGCCGAAGATGCCGTTGCGGCCGTGCACGTTCTTGAAGTAGTCGAACGTCTTCGCCGCGCCGAAGTGGGCGTCGACGGCCGCCGACTGCCGGTTGGAGTTGGCGCCGTTGCCCCAGGTGTTGGTCGAGTTGGTGAATGTCGTGCAGGTCGACGTGCCGTTGTTCATGTCGCAGGTGCGGCCGTTGCCGTGCGACGGGTCGACCATCTGGTAGGTGCTGCCGGAGAGCGTCGTGTCGATGGTGACCGTGCCGGAGTAGATGCTGTTGCCGGTGCCGTTGACCGTCTCGATCTCGTCGTACGAGCCGATCACCTTACCCGTCGTGGCGTCGGTGATGACGTGCAGCTTGGACGGCGTCTGCTTGTCCGCCTTCCAGCCGGCGGCGACGGTCTCCCAGGCCAGGCGGCCCTTGCCGGAGCTGGCGTCGACGAAGAGTTCCGGGGCGCCCACCGAGGTGAGCGTGCCGGAAAAGGTCTTGCGCGCGCTCGCCGCGGCCGCGGCCGAGCTGACCTTGGCCGTGGTGCTCAGGGTGAGCGGCGCGTCCAGGCCGACCGAGGCACCGGTCATGGCGCCGTTCGGGGCGGTGTGGATGACGAAGTCACCGCCGTAGACCCGCAGGCCGTGGTAGGTCCGGGTGTACTTGGTGTGCGACGCACCGTTCGGGTCCGTCTTCGTCCGGACGGCCTGGTAGGCCTCCCCGCTGGCGCCCTGGACGGCACCGGGGTTGGCGCGGAGCAGGCTCTCCGCACGAGCTGCAGCAGCGGACTCGGGGGCGGGGGCACTGGGAGTTGCCGCGTACGCCGAGGTGGTGACGCAGGTCAGCACGCCGCTGGCAAGCAGCGCGGCGCTGACGGCGGCAAGGGGTCTTTTCACGGGCCCTCCTGACAGGAGAAAGTTGTGACGGGGGTAGTCACTGATGTAGATATAGTGATACATCGAAGAAGATGGAAGAGGGCGAGCGCTTTCCTGCCGGCAACATTGGCCGTTCGGATGAGGTAGCCCAGGTTGGCGGAACCGGAGGGCCCGGCCGTGCGTCCGAGCGGCATGAGAACAGCCCCCGTCGCGGCGGTCATCCTCGCCGTGCTTCTCGCCCTCACCGGCTGCGCGCAGGCCGGTGGGACCACCGCCACGGAGACCGGCGGGACCACCGCCACCCGGACCGGCGGGCCGACCGCCCCGCAGCCCGACGCCACCGCCGCTCCGGCCACCCCGCCCGCGACGGCCACCGACGCCGGCTCGCCGGGCCGCCCGGGCGTCGACGTGGTGCTGACCAGGACCGGCGGGATCGTCGGGCTGGAGGACACGCTGACCGTGACGCCCGACGGCCACTGGACCAGGGTCGACCGGGCCGGGGCCGCCCGCACCGGCCAGCTCAGCCCCGCGGAACTCGACCGGCTGCGGCAGCTCACCGCCGACCCGCGCCTGGTCGCCGAGGCCACCGCCACCAGGACGACCATGTGCGCGGACGCCTTCACCTACCGGCTCACCGTGGGCCCGGTGACCACCGGCTACGTGGACTGCCCGCCGGAGGTCACCCCGCCCGCCGCCACCGCCGCCGTGGTCGAGCTGCTCACCGGCCTCCTCGACTGACGCCACGGCCCCGCGGCCCGCCGGGGATCGCCCACACGTACGAAAGAGTGGTCATCCCGGCTCGGATGACCACTCTTTCCGTGAATCAGGCGCGTCCTAGCTCAGCTGGCCGCCTCCCGCAGCGCCCGCCGCAGCGTGGCCGACACCCAGCCCCAGCCGGCCACCACCGCCACCGCGAAGACCACCATCGCCACCGGGTGCCCGCCGGCCATCAGCGCCAGCCAGGCCGCCGTGAAGAAGCCTCCGGTCACGCCGCTGTACACCGCCCAGCCGCGCTCACCGCGCCGGGCGAAACGGCGCGCGGCCACCAGGCAGGCCGCGATGAGCGCCGTGAAGGCGACCGCCCCGGCGCCGAAGTGGGCCGCACCGTGCCAGCTCACCTCGCCCGGACCGCGCGGCGTACCGGCCGGGAAGCCGTCCAGCGGATCAGCCACAAAGATCCCGGCCAGCACCAGCCCGACGCCGTACTGGCCGACCAACCAGGGTCCGCTGACTGGACCGAGGCCGGGGTGCGGGATCCGCCGCAGGGCCAGGGCCGCCCCGACGCAGAGCAGGCCGGCCACCACGAAGTTGCTGATCTGCACCCAGCCCAGGTCGCCGGTGCTGAGCACGCTCACCGGGTGTCGGCGTGGGTCGAAGCCCTCCCGGGCCAGCGCCTGGACCAGCGCGACCGCCACCCAGAGCGGACCGGCCAGGACGCCGCCCGCAAGCAGGGCCCGCTCCCCGGTCACCCGGTCGACGGACCGTTCGATCGCCTCGGTCACCGGCCCGCTCCCCTCAGGCCCGCGGGAACATCTGGCCGATGCGGATCTTGTTGCCGAACGGGTCCCGGATGCCGAAGTCGATGCCGTACGGCTGCTCGGTCGGCTCGTCGTAGACGTCCACGCCCTTCGCCACCAGGTCCTCGTACGTCTTGCGGGCGTCGTCCGTGGTCATGAAGAGGTGACCGCCGAGCGCCCCCTTGGTGAGCAGCTCGCGGACCTGCTCGGCGGTGGCCGGGTCCAGGGCCGGCGGCCCGGGCTTCTCCAGCAGGATCTCGCGGTCCGGCTCGCCCGGCAGGTTGACCGTGAGCCAGCGCATGAAGCCGAGGTCCGCGTCGGTGTTGACCTCCATGCCGAGCTTGCCGACGTAGAAGTCGAGGGCCTCGTCCTGGTCGAGAACGTAGATCTGGGAGCGGGAAATCGAGTTCATCGTCATGCCGAAGACGCTAGGCCAGACCGCCGGTCCCCTGCTTATCCAAAACTGATGGATTGGCTGGTCAGGTGGGGATGCTCGGGCGCATCCACGCCTTGATGAAGCAGTTCGGCACCGCCGCGGGCACCGTCTTCCGCGTCCGGTACGCCGAGGGCGGCTCGCCGACGATGTCCCGGAAGGTACGGCTGAAGGTGCCCAGGCTGCCGAAGCCGACCGCGTGGCAGATCTCGGTGACCGGCTGGTCGGTCCGCACCAGCAGGTACATGGCCCGCTCGACGCGCCGGCGTTGCAGGTAGCGGTGCGGGGTCTCGCCGAAGGTGGCGCGGAAGGTGCGGATGAAGTGCGCCTCGGAGACGTGCGCGATCCGGGCCAGCGCGGGAATGTTCAGCGGCTCGGCGTACGCCCGGTCCATGGCGTCCCGGGCGCGCAGCATCGCCCGGTTGGACTCCTCGGCCGCCCGACTCACCGGCCCGCTCCCGCCACCCTGTCGTCGACCGCCAGGTCGAGGGCCCCGAGCTGGTCGGGTTCGGCCACCACCTCGATCCCGATGATCCGGTCGGTGACGGTGAAGCTGAGCGCCAGCCGGATCCGGCCGTCCACGACCACCACGGCCCCCGGCATCCCGTCGACGAACGCGGGCACCGCGCCCTGGGCGCGGCCGTTGAAGAAGTCGGCCACCGGGGACGAGCCGCGGAGCTCGCTGGTCCCGCCCATCCGCACGGCGGCGGCGTCGCCACGCAGCACCACGTACGGGTCGAGGAGGCTCACCAGGTCGTCGAAGCGGCCCTTGCGCGATGCGGCGAGGAAGGCCTCGACGACCCGGCGCTTCCGGACCGGATCGGCCTGCGGGTCGGCCGAGCGGGTCTGCACCCGGCGCCGGGCGCGACTGGCGATCTGCCGGACGGCGATGGAGCTGCGGTCGACCACCGGCGCGATCTCGTCGAAGGAGACGGCGAACATGTCGTGCAGCACGAACACCAACCGCTCGGTCGGGCCGAGGGTGGTCAGCACCACCTCGAGCGCCTGACCGACCGACTCGGAGAGCAGCGCCTCCTGCTCCGGGTCCCGCCCCCCGGGCGCCTCGGTGGCCGGCTCGTCCCCCGCCACGTCCGCCGCCTGTTCGTGCCGGACGCTGCCGGACCGCAGCCGGTCCAGGCAGACCCGCCCGACCGTGGTGGTCAGCCAGCCCGGCAGGTTGTCGATGGTGTCCACGTCGGCGCGGCTGAGCCGCAGCCAGGTGTCCTGCACGGCGTCGTCCGCCTCGGCCGACGAGCCGAGCATCCGGTGGGCCACGGCGCGCAGCCGCGGACGCTGCTCCTCGAAACGCTGGGCCAGCAGATCGGTGTCGCTCACGCCTCGCCATCCCGACCGGACGCGGCCCTTGGGTGACCGCTGTCACATCTGTCACGCCATCCGCCCCGCGCTCGACATCCAGGCGACGGACGACAACGCGGCGGCGATGAACGCCGGCCAGCCTAACAAGACAGGACCAACGGACATGGCTCTCGAAGCACGTATTCAGAATTCCGCGGCGCTGCTCCCGGACGCGGCGAAGGGGGTCAACCTGCTCTACAAGGCGGCGCACTCGGCGGGCGTACCGGCCAGCACCCTGGAGCTGGTCCACCTGCGGGCCAGCCAGATCAACGGATGCAGCGCCTGCGTCGACTCCGGGGCGCGCAACGCCCGGAAGAACGGGGAGACCGAGGAGCGGCTGTTCGCGCTGGCCGCCTGGCGCGAGACGCCGTACTTCACCGACGCGGAGCGGTCGGCGCTCGCCCTGGCCGAGGCGGCGACCCGGCTGCCCGACCGGAGCGACCCGGTGCCGGACGTCATCTGGGACGAGGCGGCCCGCCACTTCGGGGAGAAGGAACTGGCGGCGCTGGTGCTCTGGATCGCCACCACCAACTTCTTCAACCGGATCAACGCGACGACCCGCCAGCCCGCGCCGCAGAACTGGGGCTGACCGCCGGCGTACCCCCGCGGGCGGTCGTGGTTCGACGGCGACCGCCCGCGGGGCCGGGTCATGACCGGCGGTCGTCCGGTGGCGGGGCCGCCTTCGAGGCCTGCTGGGCGGCCTCGATCACCTCGGTGAGGGCGGCGTGCAGCTTCCGGAGGTCGTCGAGCGGCATGCCGAGCCGCTCGACGATGGCCGGCGGGATCCGCTCGGCCTGACTGCGCAGGGCCCGGCCCTTGACGGTGAGCGTCACGGCGAGGCTGCGCTCGTCGGCCGGGTTCCGCTCCCGCTGGAGGTAGCCGCTCGCCTCCAGGCGTTTGAGCAGCGGCGACAGGGTGCCCGGGTCGAGCTGCAGCAGCCGGCTCAGGTCGCGTACGGAGAGTGGCCCGTGCTGCCACAGCGCGAGCATCACGAGGTACTGCGGGTGGGTCAGGCCCATCGGTTCGAGCAGTGGGCGGTACACCGCCACCACCCCGCGGGCCGCGACGGACAGAGCGAAGCAGACCTGCTGCTCCAGCGCCAGCGGGTCGTCGATCCCGCTCAGGTCACCCGATCCTGCACTGCTTCTCGCCACCCTGTTACCGTACCAATAGTTGGTGCACCAACCATTTGCCCACCAACGAGCGGACGCGGGACGGAGCGTGGACGATGGCTGCCGAGGAGAAGAAGGCACCCGGCGAGGGCGGCCGCATCCTGTCGTGGGTGTTCAAGAACCTGGCCGGCCCGCCGACCGTGGAGAACGCCATCCAGGGCGGCTCCCAGCAGGCCCGCGACCTGTGGAAGCAGGACCTCGAGCGGCGTAAGCAGTGGAGCCGGGAGGAGCGCGAGCGCAAGCGCGCCGAACGCGACGCCCGCCGTTCCAACTGAGGACGGCGGGCAGGTGGATGAACTGGTCCAGCCTCTTGTACACCGGTGGCTCCGACAACTTGTCGCAGATCGGGCCGGATGGCTTTTCCCAGACGCCTAAGTAGACATCGTTTCCCTGGCAGCTGCTTTCCGGAGGGAAACCACCGTTCGCCGCCGTTACGCTCTGCGCGCATGTGATGCCGCCGAGGCATCCGGCCGGCGACGGGTTCACGCCGGCGTCCATGCCCAACAAAGGGGGACCACTTGAAGAAGACGCTGATTGGGTTCGTCTCGGCCCTCGCCATCGCCGTCGGCGGGTCGCTGGCCGTCGCCGCCCCGGCGCAGGCGGCCACCCCGGCCGTGATGATCACGAAGGTCTACTACAACTCGCCGGGCACCGACAACAGGTCGAACACCAGCCTGAACGCGGAGTACGTGCGGCTGACCAACAAGCGCAGCTCCACCATCAACCTCAAGAACTGGACCCTGCGCGACAAGTCCAACCACGTCTACAAATTCAGCAGCGACTTCAACCTCAAGGCCGGCTACAGCGTGGTGATCCACACCGGCAAGGGCACCAACACCAGCAGCAACCGCTACTGGGGCTTGTCCTCGTACGTGTGGAACAACACCGGCGACGCCGCCTACCTGCGCAACTCCGCCGGCACGGCGATCGACAGCTGCTCCTGGGGCAGCCGCGGCAGCTACACCTACTGCTGACGGCACCTCCGCCGCAGGCTGCAACGCCGGCCCACTGGAGAAGGTGGGCCGGCGTTTGCCGCAGGGACCGGCGGCGTCGCCACCGACTGATACCGTCCTGACACCATCCATGGAGGGTGATGTCTCCGGCTGACGACCGGATGACCTCTGTGTACTCAGAGAAGTCGGTCAGCCTGCACGTCGACTTCGTCGACGCGGCTACCTGCGAACCGGTCAGCGGGGCGTGTCACCCTGGCCGACCCGGTGCACACCGATGTCTCGCAGTACGGCCAGTGCGGTTCCGAGGTGGACTACAAGAATCTCTTCGCCGCCGAGCACTTCCGGCTCTTCGTCGCGCCGTACGACGGGGAGCACAGCGCAGTGGGTCTCGACGACCGGTGGCGGAACCGGCGACCCGGCCCTGGCCAGGATCTTCGCGCCGACGCCGGGCGAGCGCATCCGGGTGACCGTCAAGCTGGACGGCGCCGGCACCGTGACCGGGGTCGTCCGGGACGCCGCGACCGGAGCCGGCGTGGCCGATGTCTGCCCCAGCCCGACCTGGCCGGCCTTCGACGCCAACGCCGGGCCGAACTCCTCCTGCACGTACGCCGGCGGTCAGTACCAGATCCGCAACCTCGGCCCGTACCAGTGGAAGCTGGCCTTCCCGGCGTTCGACGGGAGGCATGCGTGGGCGTGGTCCGGCAACGCGGCGACCCGGTCGTCCGCGACGCCGGTGCAGGTGACGGCCGGCGAGACCACCGCGCTGGACGTGGCGCTGCCGGCCACGGGCACGGTCAGCGGCACGGTCACCGTGCCCGAAGGCACCTGCCTGCGGTGCGTGTCCATCACCGCGGTCGACCCGACCACCGGTGACTGGGCGGGCGTGGAGACGTCCCCCGCGCCGACGGCACCTTCACGATGAAGGGTTTCAACCCGCAGGACGTGAGACTCCTCTACAGCGTGGGCGACGGCCGGGTGGCGTACCCCGACCTGATCCACACCACGGCGGGCGGTGCCGTCAGCGGCGTCGCGATCACCGTGCCGGCCGCGTAACGCCGGCGACCCCGGGCCCGTCCACCGTCGCGGTGGGCGGGCCCGCTGCCATCGGGCACCCCATCGAGGCGACAGGCGGCAGCGCGGCGCCGATGTCGGACGCCCGCTCGGCCGACCCTTGATGGGCTCGCCGGACGGGTCTTGACCAGTGAAGGCGTGGAGCCCCCGGCCGGGATCGAACCGGCGACATCTCGCTTACAAGGCGAGTGCTCTGGCCAGCTGAGCTACAGGGGCGCGTGGTGCCGTGGTCAGCATAGCGACTGAGGCCCGGAAATCCCGTTCCGCAGGGCTCCCGAGCACGGAAAACGTCAATTTCGTGACCTCGACGCCGACGTATCGACACCGGGCCGCCCGACAGCCGTGGGGATTGATGCCTCGGCGTGCCCGACTGACCGGAATGTGTATGCGGTCCGTCCCATCCCACGCACCCCGTCTTGGCACGATCGGAAAACCCGTTTACCGTGCAGTGACACGGACGACACCTCCGGTCCGCCTCGGCTGCCTGGGGTGACCGCCCGTTGGCCGGCACCGTGGGTGCCGGTCGCTCCTTCCACTCGGATCGTCCGGCACGTTCCTGCCGGTGAAAGGAAGCGCTCCACCATGGCTACGGTCACCTACGCGAAGGCGTCCCGGATCTACCCGGGCACCGAGCGCCCCGCCGTCAACAAGCTCGACCTGGAGATCGGCGACGGGGAGTTCCTCGTCCTGGTCGGCCCGTCAGGTTGCGGCAAGTCCACCAGCCTGCGGATGCTCGCCGGCCTCGAGGACGTCGACGACGGCGCCATCTACATCGACGACCGGGACGTCACCCACCTGCCGCCGAAGGCCCGCGACATCGCGATGGTCTTCCAGAACTACGCGCTCTACCCGCACATGACGGTGTACGAGAACATGGCGTTCGCGCTCAAGCTGCGCAAGACCTCGAAGTCGGAGATCGACCGGCGGGTCAAGGAGGCGGCGGCGCTGCTCCAGCTCGAGGACTTCCTCAACCGCAAGCCGAAGGCGCTCTCCGGTGGTCAGCGCCAGCGGGTCGCCATGGGCCGCGCGATCGTCCGGGAGCCGCAGGTCTTCCTCATGGACGAGCCGCTGTCGAACCTCGACGCCAAGCTCCGGGTGCAGACCCGTACGCAGATCGCGTCGCTCCAGGCCAAGCTGGGCGTCACCACCGTGTACGTGACCCACGACCAGGTCGAGGCCATGACCATGGGTCACCGGGTCGCGGTCATGCTCGACGGCGTCCTCCAGCAGGTGGACACCCCGCGGGCGCTCTACGACACCCCGGCCAACGTCTTCGTCGCCGGCTTCATGGGCTCCCCGGCCATGAACATCAAGACGGTGCCGCTGACCGAGCAGGGCGCCGAGTTCGCCGAGATGCACGTGGCGCTGACCCGCGAGCAGGTCGAGGCGGCCAAGGCCGAGGGCGGCGACGGCAAGGTCACCGTCGGTTTCCGGCCGGAGGACTGCGACCTGGTCAGCCCGACCGAGGGCGGCATGCCGGTCGTGGTCGAGCTGGTCGAGGACCTGGGCTCCGACGCCAACGTCTACGGCCACGCCGCGCTCGGCGGCAGCTCCGAGCGGTTCGTGGTGCGGACCGACCGCCGCACCATGCCGAACATGGGTGACACCGTGTTCGTCAAGCCGCGCCAGGGCCGCAGCCACGTCTTCCACGCCGCCACCGGCAGCCGGATCTGACGTACGTAAAAGGGGCGGTCCGCCACGGCGGACCGCCCCTTTTCGCGTCTTCCGGGAAGGGCGTCAGACCTCGACGGCGCGGCGCCGGGCGACCTCGGCGAGGGTGACCGCGGCGGCGACGCTGGCGTTGAGCGACTCGACGTCGGAGACCATCGGGATGCGCACGGTCAGGTCGCACGTCTCGCCGACCAGCCGGGACAGCCCGCGGCCCTCCGAGCCGACCACCACGACCAGCGGGCCGACCGCGGCCTCCAGGTCGTACAGGTCGGTCTCGCCGTCGGCGTCCAGGCCGACCACCACGAAGCCGGCGTCCTTGCACGCCTTCAGCGACCGGGTCAGGTTGGTGACCTGGGCGACCGGCACCCGCGCGGCCGCGCCGGCGCTGGTCCGCCAGGCGGTCGCGGTGATCCCGGCCGCCCGCCGTTCGGGTACGAAGACGCCCTGCGCGCCGAACGCCGCGGCGGACCGGATCACCGCGCCGAGGTTGCGCGGGTCGGTGACCCCGTCCAGCGCGACCAGCAGCGGGCACGCCTGCTCCAGCGCCGCCGCCATCAGGTCCTCGAACGGCTCGTACGCGAACGGCGGGACCTGGAGGCCGACGCCCTGGTGCAGCACCCCGCCGGTCATCCGGTCCAGCTCGGCCCGGCTGACCTCCAGGAGCGCGATGCCCCGGTCGGCGGCGGTCCGGATGATCTCGTTGACCCGGTCGTCGATGTCGATGCCCTGCGCCAGGTAGAGGGCGGTGGCCGGCACCTGGGCGCGCAGCGCCTCGAGCACCGGGTTCCGTCCGACCAGCAGCTCCGGGCTGTCCTTCGCCGGGTTGGACCGGCGGCCCGGGGCGACCCGGGGACCGCCCCGGGCGGCCGGCTTGCCCTTGCCACCCTTCACCGGGACGCCGGCGCGGCTGCCCTTGCCCCAGGTGGTGTCCTTGCTGCCCGGCTGGCCGATCTTGGGGGCGCGCCCCTCCTCGGCCGCCGAGCGGCGCTCCTTCTCCTGCTTCCAGGCGGTGCGCTGGGGCAGCTTCTCGGTGCCCGAGTATGCCTTGTGCCAGGGTCGCTCGTCGGCGGGCAGGGTGCGGCCACGGCCCGCGAGGGCGTCCCGCCCCTTGCCGCCGGAGCCCTTCGGCGCACCAGCCTTCGGCGTCAGCCGTCGGCCACGGCGCTGCGAGTTGCCGGCCATCAGTCCTGCTCTCCAATAGTCCAACGGGGGCCCTGGGGGGTGTCCTCGACCACCACGCCGGCCTGCTTGAGCTGGTCGCGTACGGCGTCGGCGGCGGCCCAGTCCTTGCGGCTGCGGGCCTGGGCGCGCTGCTCCAGGGCCAGCGCGATCAGGGAGTCCACCACGCCGCGCAGGTCGCTCGCGCGGCCACCGCCGGTCCAGGCCGGGTCCAGGGGGTCGACGCCGAGGATATCCAGCATCGCCCGGGCGGCGGCCAGGGTCGTGCGGACGGTCACATCGTCGCCGGCGGCCAGCGCGCTGTTGCCGTCCTTGACCACCTCGTGCAGCACGGCCAGGGCGGCCGAGGTGTTGAGATCGTCGTCCATCGCGGCGGCGAAGCCGGCCGGCATTTCGCCGCGCTGCCCGCCGCCGACCCGCTCGGCCGCGCGCTGCACGAAACCCTCGATCCGCCGGTACGCGACGGCGGCGTCGCGCAGCGAGTCCTCGGAGTAGTCGATGCGGGACCGGTAGTGCGCGGCGACGTAGTAGTAGCGCAACTCCACCGGGCGCACCCCGAGGGACGCCACGTAGTCCAGGTCGAGGGTGTTGCCCAGCGACTTGCCCATCTTGGCGCCGCCGATGCTGAGCAGCCCGTGGTGCACCCAGTAGCGGGCGAACGCCAGGTCGGCCGCCTGCGACTGGGCGATCTCGTTCTCGTGGTGCGGGAAGGTCAGGTCGAGCCCGCCGCCGTGGATGTCGAACTCCGCGCCCAGGTAGCGCCAGCACATCGCCGAGCACTCGATGTGCCAGCCGGGCCGGCCCCGGCCCCACGGCGACGGCCAGTACGCGTCCGCCGGCTCGTCCGGCTTGACGCCCTTCCACAGGGCGAAGTCGCGCGGATCGCGCTTGCCCCGCTCGGGTGTGTCCCCGGCAGGCTGCATGTCCTCCGGCGACTGCCCGGACAGCGACCCGTACGCCGGCCAGGAGGCCACGTCGAAGTAGACGTCGCCGGAGCCGTCGGTGGCCGGGTAGGCGTGCCCGGTCTCGATCAGCCGGGCGATCAGCTCGTGCATCTCCGGGATGTGCCCGGTGGCCCGCGGCTCGTAAGTCGGCGGCAGCACGTTCAACGCCCGGTACGACTCGCCCAGGATCTGCTCGTTGGCGTACGCGATCGACCAGAACGGCCGCTCCTGCTCCACCGCCTTGACCAGGATCTTGTCGTCGATGTCGGTCAGATTGCGGATGAAGGTCACCTCGAAGCCGGAGGCGAGCAGCCAGCGCCGCAGCACGTCGTAGTTGACGCCGGAGCGAAGGTGGCCGATGTGCGGCGGGGCCTGGAGGGTGAGACCACACAGGTAGACCCCCACCTTGCCGGTTTCCCGCGGGACGAAGTCCCGCACCGATCGGGCGGCGGTGTCATACAGGCGTAGCGTCACCGTACAAGGGTAGCCGTCCGCGACATTTCGAGGTTGTGCGGAGCCGGTCGTACGCTGCGTGCTGTGGACACGGCGGCACGGGCGGGAGAGACGGCCCAGACCCTGGACCGGGGGCTGCGCCTGCTGCACCTGGTCGCGGACGCGCCCGGCGGACTGACGGTCACCGAGGCGGCGAACCGGCTGGGCATCGGCCGGGCGGCGGTCTACCGGCTGGTCGGCGCGCTGACCGGGCACGGCATGCTGCGGCGCGACGGTGCGGGCAAGCTCCGGCTCGGTGCGGGCGTGCTGCACCTGGCCCGCCGCGCCCAACCACTGCTCGCCGAGGGCGCCCTGCCGGCGCTGCGGCGGCTGGCCGAGCAGAGCGGGGCGACGGCCCACCTGACCGTGGTCGAGGGAGGTGAGGGGGTCGCCCTCGCGGTGGTGGAGCCGAGCTGGACGTCGTTCCACGTGGCGTACCGGACCGGGTCCCGGCATCCGCTGGAGCGGGGCGCCGCGGGGCGGGCCATCCTCGCCGGCCGGTCGGGCGCCGCCGGCCCGGTGAGCACCAGCGGCGAACTGCAGTCCGGGGCGTACGGAGTGGCCGCGCCGGTGCTCGGCGTGCCCGGGTTGGAGGCGAGCGTCGGCGTGGTGTCGCTGGCCCCGCTCGACGTGGCGGTGGTCGGCGAGCAGGTCACCGTCGCCGCCCAGGCGATCGCCACCGCCCTCGCCTGACGCTGCCTGGCCCCGCCTGATCGGCGAAGCGGCGGTATCCCCCGGGTCGGATACCGCAAGGTCAGCGACCCGGGGGCCGGACACCGCCGAACCGGCGACAGAGCCGGGAGCCCCCGGAATGAAGGCGGTGGCCACCCAGGGGCCCCTAGCACAAAGTGCGGGCGGTGTGGCGGTTGTCTACAGGGCGGGGCAGCGAGACCGGCCACGGTTGTCCACAGGGATGTCCCTCGCCCGCGCTGCGCCGCCAGGCTTGTTCCCATGCCTCCTCATCCGCACCGGCCGGCCGAGTTGGCCTGGCAGGTCTTCCGTGGCTCGGACGTGGTCCAGCGTGGGCTGCTGACCCGGCATCAGCTCCGGGGCGCATCCTGGCTCCGCATCCGGCACGACGTCTACGCCGACGCCCGGTTCGACCGTGACCACGCGCTGGCCTGCCGGGCCGCCCTGATCCGGCTGCCGCCGGGCACGCTGATCGCCGGGCCCTCGGCCGCGTACCTGCACGGCGTGACGCACGCCGCTGGTTTCGCGGACGACGTGCACGTTCTGCTGCCGCCGATGGCCCGTGCCGACTCCCAGCCTGGCATCCGGGTCCATCGCATCCGTCCGGACGTGTCCCCCACCTGCGCAGGCCTCGTCATCGCCGGCAGCGCCACCGCCGGGGTGCCGGGCACCGCCAGCAGCAGCGCCGACCGGACACAGATCGCCGCCACGACCACTGGGCAGACGAGCGCCCGAAGCCGCACCGCGGACCAGACGAGCACCTCTGGCCGCACCACCGACCAGACGAGCATCGCCGCCGGTCGGACGAGCACCGCGAGCATCGCCGCCGGTCGGATCGACAACGCCAACCGGTCCATTCCGACGTCGGCGCGCGCCACCTCCGTTCGACCGGTCAGGCGGGCTGCCCCGCCCGTCGCCCGTCGGGCCGGTCAGGTCGGAGCAGACCCGATTCGCCCTGGCCGTTCGTCCTGGGTGCCGCGCAGCGGCCCGGCGGCGTGTGCCTGGGAGACTGCGGTGTGGGCCGACCCGGTGCGGGCGGTCGGCATCCTCGACGCGCTGCTGGCTCAAGGCATGGTCAGCCGGAGCACACTCGCCGACACAGCGGACCGCAACGCTGGACGACCCGGTGGCCGACGCGCGAGTTGGGTGTTCGGGTTGGCGGATCCGGCGGCGCAGTCACCGCCGGAGTCGCACCTACGGGTCCGCCTGGTGCTGGCCGGGTTGCCGCGACCGGTCGCGCAGCACCCGGTCCGGTTCGACTCCGGGCTGGTCCTGCATCCTGATCTGGCCTGGCCGCAGTTCCGGGTCGCCGTCGAATACAAACGGCACGTGGCACGCCGACGCCGACCAGCTGCACCGCGACCGGCAACGGCTCAACCAGTTCGTCGGTGGCGGCTGGCTGGTGCTGCACGTGACCAGCCACCGCCTGCACCGGGATTTCCCCGCCGTGGTCCGCGAGGTCCGGGCCGCGCTCGTCGCCCAGGGGGGGCGAGCGTGAGATGCGCCGAAACGTCGATGTGGCGGTATCCCGGGCACCTGGATACCGCCACATCGCCGACACGGTCCACGGTCGCGGACCCGGCGCGGGCCCCGCGGCGGGAGGGTGCGGCTGAGGGCCGGGGGACGAGTCAGGGGCGGGCGAGGAGGTCGAGGAGGAGGTCGGGGAGGTCGGCGAGCGTGGGCACCTCGGCGTCCGGGGTCAACCCGGGGGGGCGGGGCAGGCCGGCCCGGTTCAGCCAGACGGCGCGCAGTCCGACGCGCTGCGCCGCCACCACGTCGTGCTCTGGCGAGTCCCCGACGTACACGATCCGCTCGGGCGGCAGTCCGGCCGCCGTCACCACGGCGGCGTAGAACTCCGGCGCGGGCTTCTTCGGCAGGCCGTTCTCGTGCGCGTACAGCTCGAAGGTGAACTGGCCGGCGAGCCCGCAGCGTTCGGCGCGGCTGTTGCCGTTGGTGGCCAGGCCGAGCAGGTGCCGCGGGCGCAGCGCGGCCAGCGCGGGCACCGCGTCCGGGAACGGCCGGCTCAGCGCGAAGCGGCGGGCGAAGAAGAGCGCGGCGAACTCGTCCAGGTGCTCGTCGAGGCCGGCCCGGGCCAGCGACCGGGCCAGCGCAGCCCGGCGGATCTCCTGCACCGGCGCGGCGCTCAGCGCGCCGAACACCGCACCCCAGTCCGACTCCAGGTCCGCCAGGGAGACCCCCGCGGCCGCCGGGGCCCACCGCCGCATCTCCTCGAGTACGGCCACCAGCGCGCCGGTGACCGCCGGGCGCAGGTCGATCAGGGTCTCGTCGGCGTCGAAGACGACCGCGGTACGCGGTTCGCTCACCGCTCGCCGGCCAGCGCCGGCTCGGTCGGGGCCGGCGGGACCGCCTCCGGCGTGCGCAGCTCGTCCAGCCGGACCAGGGCGACCCCGACCACGATCAAGGCCCCGCCGAGCAACTGGACAGCCGTCGGCAGTTCGGCCAGCACCAGCCAGGCGATCAGCACCGCGAACATCACCTCGGTCAGCCCGACGAAGGAGGACAGGCGCGCGCCGAGCAGCCGGGCTCCCGCGACCCCGGCCAGATACGCGACCACCGCGGCGATCAACGACAGCCCGGCGATCGGCACCAGCCAGCTCACCTGGTGTCCGGCGAAGGTGACGTCGGCGGTGTCGGCCCGCAGCGGCAGCAGCCGGGCCATGCCGAGCAGGGCGAGTGCCAGCGCGCCGATGGCCATCCCGCCGCTCGCCATCACCACGGACGGCAGCGCGGCGTCGACCCGACCGGCGATGACGTAGTAGCCGGCCAGCCCGACCCCGGCGCCAAGCCCCCAGAGCACCCCGATCGGGTCGAGCCGTCCGGCGCCGGTCAGGTCCAGCACGAACACGAGCCCGCCGAGCGCGGTCAGCGACCCGATCACGGTGAGCAGTCGGGGCCGCTGGCCGTGGACCAGCCACATCCAGCCGACCACCAGCACGATGCCCAGATACTCCAGCAGGAGCGCGACACCGACCGGCAGGTAGCGGACCGCGTTGAAGAAGCACGCCTGGGCCACCGCCACCCCGAGCAGTCCGAACACGACGATCGTGCCGGCGTTGCGCCGCAGCACCGGCCACCGCCCGCGCAGCGCCAGCAGCGCCGGCACGGCCAGCACCAGCGCCGCGATGCCGACCCGGGCCAGCACCACCGCCTCGGCGGACCAGTCGCCGGCGATCAGGGAACGGGCGAAGGTGCCCGAGGTGGCGAACGTGAGCGCGGAGAGCAGGGCCAGGCCGAGGCCGACGCCGGACCGTTCACGCATCGACAGCTCCTTGATCGAACGACCGGTCATTGGTGAAACATGGTTATGCTGATGACGCTAGGCCGGCATCCTGACAGGAGTCAAGTTGCTATTCGCCCATGACACCGAGTGTGGCCTGGTCGCCGCCGCAGGACTGGTGAACACCGCCGGGCCGGACCGGGAGGGCCTGCCCGACGTGCCCGCCCTCGACGAGTTCATCGCCGCGCACGGCTGGACCGGCCGGCACGAGCACACCGACGCGGAGCTGCGCGAGGTCCGCGCGCTGCGCCCCCGGCTCCGCCGGATCTGGTACGCCGACACCGACGAGGTGGTGGCCATCGTCAACGGGCTGCTCCGCGAGTCGCACGCGCTGCCCCAGCTCATCCGGCACGACGGCGAGCCGTACCACCTGCACGCCGTGCCGCGCGACGCGCCGCTGGCGACCCGGATCGCCGTCGAGGCCGCCATGGCGATGGCCGACCTGGTCCGCACGGGTGAGCTCAGCCGGCTACGCCTGTGCGACCACCCGGACTGCGACAAGGTACTGGTCGACCTCTCGAAGAACCGGTCCCGCCGGTTCTGCGACACCGGCTGCGGCAACCGTGCGGCGGTGAGCGCCTACCGAGCCCGCAAGGCGGCGGCCCACTCCTGACCGGCCGGCACGATCCGGAGCCCCGGTCAGGGGTGGGTCATCCGGAGCAGGTCCAGGGCCTCGTCGAGCTGGGCCTCACTGAGCTTGCCCGAGGCGACGTGTCCCCGGGAGAGCACCACCTCCCGGATCGACACCTGCCTGGCCAGCGCCTCCTTGGCGATCGAGGCGGCCTCGTCGTAGCCGAGGTGGCGGTTGAGCGGGGTGACGATCGACGGTGAGCCCTCGGCGTACGCCAGACAGACCTCGGCGTCCGCGACCAGGCCGACCACCAGGCGGTCGGCGAAGAGGCGGCTCGACGCGGCCAGCAGCTTGATCGACTCCAGTAGGTTGCGGCCCATCACCGGGAGCATCACGTTCAGCTCGAAGTCGCCCTGCGAACCGGCGAACGCGACGGTGGCGTCGTTGCCGATGACCTGTGCACAGACCTGCCGCATCGCCTCGGCGACCACCGGGTTCACCTTGCCCGGCATGATCGACGAGCCGGGCTGGAGATCGGGGATGCGCAGCTCCCGCAGGCCGGCCCGGGGGCCGGAGCCCATCCAGCGGATGTCGTTGGCGATCTTGTACAGGCCGACCGCGATGGTGCGGAGCTGGCCGGAGGTCTCCACCAGCGCGTCCCGCGCACCCTGCGCCTCGAAGTGGTTGCGCGCCTCGGTCAGCGGCAGCCCGGTCGACTCGCGCAGCTTCTCGATCACCCGGCCCGCGAAGCCGAGCGGGGTGTTGATGCCGGTGCCGACGGCGGTGCCGCCGAGCGGGAGTTCGGCCAGCCGCGGCAGCGCGGACTCCAGCCGCTCGATGCCGTAGCGGACCTGGGCGGCGTACCCGCCGAACTCCTGGCCCAGGGTGACCGGGGTGGCGTCCATCAGGTGGGTACGCCCCGCCTTGACCACGGTCTCGAACTCGGCTGCCTTCTCCTCCAGCGCCCCGGCCAGGTGCTTCAACGAAGGGATCAGATCCTCCACCACGAACTGGGTGGCGGCCAGGTGGATCGACGTCGGGAACACGTCGTTGCTGGACTGCGAGGCGTTGACGTCGTCGTTCGGGTGCACGTTCCGGCCCAGCTCCCGGCTGGCCAGCGTGGCGATCACCTCGTTGGCGTTCATGTTGGACGACGTGCCGGAGCCGGTCTGGAAGACGTCGACCGGGAACTGGTCGTCGTAGCCGCCGTCGGCCACGTGCGCGGCGGCGGTGGTGATCGCCTCGGCCACGTCCGCCCCGATTACCCCCAGCTCGCCGTTGACCTGGGCGGCGGCCCCCTTGATCTGCGCCAGCGCCTTGATCTGGGCCGGTTCCAGGCCCCGCCCCGAGATCGGAAAGTTCTGCACCGCACGCTGGGTCTGCGCCCGCCACAACGCCTCGGCTGGGACCTCCACCTCGCCCATCGAGTCGCGTTCGATCCGGTAGCCGGTCGCCTCTGGAGTCGTCACGCGTACCATCCTGCCGCGCGGGTCGCCGACCCGCAGCGAAAGCTCCGCCCGCGCCGGCCCCGGGGCTCAGCCCAGCTCGGCCAGCAACTGCTCGGTACGCCGCTGGTCCGGCGACTCGATCTGACGGAACAGGGCCAGCGCCCGGCTCGCGTGCGTGCGGGCCTGCTGCGGGTCGGTGTCGCGCAGACAGCGGGCGATGCCGTCCAGCGCCTTGGCCTGCTCGTAACGGACTTTCAGCCTGGTGGCGTCCGCCAGCACCCGGCGGTGCAGGTCGAGCGCGCTCGCCACGTCCCCCTGGTCGAGGATGGCCTGTGCCAGCAGGTTCCGCGAGGCGCACTGCCCGATCCGGTCCCCCACCTCCATCATCTTCACCAGCGCGTCCCGGTGCAGCGAGGCGGCCGCCTCGGGCCGCCCGGCGTGGCGCTCGATCAGGCCGAACTCGTTGAGCACCTCGCCCACGCCCACCTGGTTGCCCGACTTCCGCTTGAGGCGGAGCCCCATGCGGAGCAGCCGGCGGGCCGGCTTCCCGTGGCCCAGGCGATTCCGGATCATCCCCAGGTGGGCGATCGCGTGGGCCAACTGACGGGCGTCGTCGACCTGCCGGGCGAGCAGGAGATGCCGCCGGCTGATCCGCAGCGCCTCGTCGTACCGGCCGGCCATGAAGTGGGCGAAGGACAGGTTGTTCAGCAGGACGGCCATGGCAGCAAGATCGTCCGGTCCCTGGAACATGGCCCGCGCGGCCGCGAAGCACTCCGCGCCGCGGCGGGCGTCACCGTTGATCGTGTGGGAGACGCTGAGGTTGCCAAGCGTGTTGCGTACCTCGTGCGGGAGCCCCAGTCGGCGCCAGAGGTCGACGGCCGTCTCCATCAGGTCGATGGCCTCCGCGAACCGGGCCCGCCGGAAGTACGCCGAGGCGAGGTAGTTCAGCATCGTCGCGAGCGCCTCGTCGTCGCCCAGGCTTTCGGCAGCCCGCCGGCCGACGTCGTGCATCTCGATCAGCTCGTCGAGGTGACCACCGTCGAACTGGGCCCGCCAGCTCGCCCGGGCGAGCTGCCAGCAGTGCCGGAGGAACCCCTCGGCCGCGGCCAGCCGGGCCAGCGCCGGCAGCAGCGCCCGGTTCTCGTCGAACCAGCTCCGCCCCTGGGCGACCGAGGCGGCGACCAGGTCGGGACGGGACGGTTCAGGCAGCCGCAGGGCCAGCCGGCTGGTCGCCCACTCGATCTGACGAGCCAACTCGGCGGCCACATACAGGTGGTGGTCCAGGAGCCGGCGCAGGGCGTCCCGCCGTTCCTCGGCCCGGTCCGGCTCGGCGAGCAGGAGCCGGGCGTACTCCCGGATGAGGTCGTGCAGCCGATACCGGCCCGGCTCCGCTTCCTCGGTGAGGTGGGCGTCGACCAGTTCGTCCAGCACATCCTGAACCTCGTAGACGGACAGATCCGCGAGGGCGGCGGCCACCCGGTTGTCGAACCGTACGCCGGGGTGCAGCCCGAGCAGCCGGAACATCCGTTGCGCGCCGGGCGGCACCTGGGCGTACGACAGGGCGAAAGCCTGCCCCACCGACCGGTCCCCAGCCGCGAACTCGGCCAGCGGGTTCCGCCCACCGGCCAGGCGCTCGGCCAGGTCCGCGATCCGCCAGGCGGGACGGTGGGCCAGGCGGGCGCCGGCCAGCCGGATGGCCAGCGGCAGGTGACCGCAGCGGCGGGCCACCTCGGCGGCGGCGTCCGGTTCGGCGGCGACCCGCTCCGGGCCGGCGATCCGGGCGAGCAGCTCGACCGCCTCGCCGGGCGCCAGCACCGGCAGCGACGAGGGCCGCCCGTCGTCGAGCCCGATCAGCCGACGTCGGCTGGTGATCAGGACCAGATTGTCCGGCCCGTTGGGCAGCAGCGGCGCCACCTGCGCGGTGTCGGCCGCGTTGTCGAGCACCACCACGGCTCGCCGGTTGGCCAGCTCGCTGCGCCACATCGCCAGCCGGTCGTCCAGTTCGAGCGGCACTCGCTCGGGCGGCACGCCGAGCTGGCGGAGCAGCATCGCCACCGCCGCCGCCGGGGTCAGCGGGCTGCGCTCGCTGTGCCCGTGCAGGTCGAGGAAGAGCTGCGCGTCGGGATAACGGTCGCCGAGCACGGCCGCGACGTGCACGGCCAGGGTGGTCTTGCCACTGCCGGCCATCCCGTCGATCAGCTGGATCCGGGCCCCGTCCTCCTCGATCTCCCGTACCAGCCGGGCCACCGTCTCCTGCCGCCCGGTGAAGTCGCCGATCGCCCGGGGCAGCGAGCGGACCGGCAGGGTGAGGCGACTCTCCTGGCCACCGAACGCCAGGTCGCCCGCGAGCACCCGCTGGTGCAGCTCCTGCAACGCGGCACCGGGCTCGATGCCCAGCTCCTCGGCGTAGATGCGGCGGCCCTCGCGATAGACGGCGAGGGCGTCCGCCTGCCGGCCGACCGCGGACAGGGCGAGCATGAGCTGGCCGCGCAGCCGCTCCCGCAGCGGATGCCGGTCCACGCTCTCGGTCAGCTCGTCGATCAGGTCGGCTGCCCGGTGCAGACGCAGTTCGACGTCGACGCACTCCTCCAGGGTGGCGATGCGCTGCTCGTCGAGGGCCAGTGCCCGGCGCCGTACGCGCCGGCTGGCGATGCCGCTCAAGGCCGGGCCGCGCCAGAGCGCGAGCGCGGTCCGGTAGTGCCGGCGCGCCTCGGTCGGCTGTCCGCCGGCCACCGCGGCCCGACCGGCCTCGACCGCACGGGCGAAGACCTCCGCGTCCAGATCGGCCGGATCGATCCGGATGCCGTAGCCGACCGGGTCGGTGACGATGGTCTCCGCGGGCAGCCCGAGCAGGGCGAGCCGCTGCCGCAGTCGCGACACGCAGATCTGGAGCTGGGCGCGGGCGGTGGCCGGGGGGCTCTCCTCCCAGACCGCGTCGACCAGCTCCTCGACGGACACCACCCGGCCGGCACGCAGCAGCAGCATGGCGAGCACGGTCCGGTCCCGTCCCGCGGTGACGGTGGCCTCGCCACCACCCACCCGCAGGGGCCCCAGGATCCCGAACCGCATCTGCTCCCCGTACGCCTTCCTGTGCAACTTCCAGCAGGGTAGCCCGACGGTCACAGATTGCCGCGCCCGGACGATAGCGATGTGATAGCGGATCGACAGCGCCAGCCCGCAGACTCGTCACGGTTGTCGGTGACGACATCCGACGGGGGCGGTGCGCCCGTCCGGGCGCGCTTTCCGGGCGGGCGCACCGATGTCGCCATGCACCTGACGACGGGTGAGCGCCGGACCCGAGGCCCCGTTGCTCGACGAACTTAAGATCATCACATCATTGCGCATCTCACTCGGAGGCTTCATGTCGATTCGACACGGGGGATCGGCGCGGCGGGCGGCCACGACGGCCGGCGCTCTCCTACTGGCCACCGGCGGCCTGTTGGCCGTGACCGGGCAACCAGCGGCGGCGATGGTCGACTACGTCACCCCGGCCAGCGTCGCGTGGACCGACGCCCGCCAGCCGACCAGGTCCTTCTCCCCTTCCGGCGACACCGTTCCGGTCGGCACCTGGGAGGCCGACGGGGCCAAGCACACCGCCCGGGCCTACTTCACCTTCGACCTGACGCCCTACCGAGGGCAGCGGGTCGTCTCGGCCCGCGCCATCACCGGGGAGTCGAAGGTCAACGACTGCGACAAGCCGCGCGAGATCGAGCTGTGGCGGACCGACCCGCCCACCACCGCCCCGACCTGGAACACCGCGCCGAACGTACGGGAGAAGGTGGCGGACATCGCCTACCCCGACCTGCCCTGCGGAAGCAGCTTCATCGGGGTGATGATCACCGAGGCGGTGCGCCAGGCGGTGGCGGACGGGCAGGACCAGCTCACGCTGATGGCGCGGATCGCCGACGACCACGAGGAGAGCAAGCACTACGGCCGCCGGATCAAGAACGTCGGCATCTCCCTAGACCACAACACCCCGCCGAACGTTCCCGACCAGCTCATGGTCGACGGCACGGCGTGCGATAGCCCGCTAATGATCCGTAACACCAGGCCGACACTCCGGGCCAGTGTCTCCGACCCGGACGTCAACGAGACCGGCGGCCACGACCAGGTGGCGGCGACCTTCGCCTGGTGGCCGGTCGACCGGCCGGCCGAGCGGACGGAGGCGACCCTCGACGGTCAGTCCAGCCCGTCCCGGTACGTTTACCAACTCCCGGCGGGCAGGCTCATCCACGGGAACACCTACGCCTTCTCGGTGCGGGCGTCTGACCAGCACGACAGCTCGGACTGGTCGCCGGAGTGCCGGTTCACCGTCGACACGGAGGCGCCGGCTGCGCCGACCGTCACCTCCACCGACTACCCGGCCGGAGGCGATTCGGAGGCCGGCGGGCCCGGCATCCCGGGCAGCTTCACCTTCACCGCCGACGCCGACGACCTGGCGGGCTTCAGCTACGGCGAACCCGGTTTGAGTTCGCACTTCGTCCCAGTGGACCCGTCGGGCCGGTCGGCGACGGTGAGCTACGCACCGATGCTGCACGGACCGAGGCGGCTCGTCGTGCAGAGCGTCGACAAGGCCGGGAACTCCTCCGAGGACACGGTCTACGAGTTCCGGGTCCGCTTCACCGCGCCGACGATCACCGACGAGGACCCGGAGGCACCGGCCGGTACGCCACGTCGGATCACCTTCGCGCCGGGCATGGGGAACGTCGTCGAGTACACCTACCGGCTCAACGAGGGCGAGGAGATCACCGTCCGCGCCGACGCGGACGGCATCGCACGGGTGACCATCACGCCGGAAGTCTCCGACGTGTACTTCCTGTACGTCCGCAGCCGGACCGCGGACGGATTGCCCTCGGCCGAGGCCTGGACCTTCTTCTGGGTGCCGGAAGCGGGGTGACGACAAAAGGGGCGCCGGCAGGCCCGCCCGGCGCCCCTTTTTCGCCTACGTCCGCGTCAGCGCCGGCCGACGGTGAGCACCGGCTTGGTGACCTCGGCGAAGAAGTCGTTGCCCTTGTCGTCGACCACGATGAAGGCGGGGAAGTCCTCCACCTCGATCTTCCAGATCGCCTCCATGCCGAGCTCGGGGTATTCGAGCACCTCGACGTGCTTGATGCAGTCCTGAGCGAGCCGGGCGGCCGGGCCGCCGATCGAGCCGAGGTAGAAGCCGCCGTGCTGCTGGCAGGAGCGGGTGACCTGGGCGGAGCGGTTCCCCTTGGCCAGCATCACCATCGACCCGCCGGCCGCCTGGAACTTCTCCACGTACGCGTCCATCCGGCCGGCCGTGGTCGGGCCGAACGAGCCGGAGGCGTAGCCCTCGGGAGTCTTGGCCGGACCGGCGTAGTAGACGGCGCGGTCGCGGAGGTACTGCGGCATCGGCTCACCGGCGTCCAGCCGCTCGGCGATCTTGGCGTGCGCGATGTCCCGGGCCACCACCAGCGGGCCGGTCAGCGACAGCCGGGTCTTCACCGGGTACTTCGACAGCTCGGCGCGGATCTCGTCCATCGGCCGGTTGAGGTCGACCCGGACCACCTCGGACGCGTCGAGCTGCGCATCGGTCACGTCGGGCAGGTAGCGCGCCGGGTCGGTCTCCAGCCGCTCCAGCCAAACCCCGGACGGAGTGATCTTGGCGACGGCCTGCCGGTCGGCGGAGCAGGACACGGCGATCGCCACCGGGCAGGAGGCCCCGTGCCGGGGCAGCCGGACCACCCGCACGTCATGGCAGAAGTAGCGGCCGCCGAACTGCGCGCCGATGCCGAAGTTGCGGGTCAGCTCCAGCACCTCGGCCTCCAACTCCAGGTCACGGAAGCCGTGCGCGCTCATCGAGCCGGAGGTGGGCAGGGCGTCCAGGTACTTGGCGGAGGCGTACTTGGCGGTCTTCAGCGCGTACTCGGCGGAGGTGCCGCCGATGACGATGGCCAGGTGGTAGGGCGGGCAGGCCGCGGTGCCGATCAGCCGCAGCTTCTCCTCCAGGAACTGCATCATCCGCGTCGGGTTCAACAGCGCCTTGGTCTCCTGGTAGAGGTACGACTTGTTGGCCGACCCGCCGCCCTTGGCCATGAACAGGAACTTGTACGCGTCCGGGTGCCCGTCCGGGTCCTCGGCGTAGAGCTCCACCTGGGCGGGCAGGTTGCTGCCGGTGTTCCGCTCCTCCCACATGGTCAGCGGGGCGAGCTGTGAGTAGCGCAGGTTCAGCCGGGTGTACGCCTGGTAGACGCCGCGTGAGATGGCCTCGGCGTCGGTGCCGTCGGTGAGCACGTGCCGGCCGCGCTTGCCCATCACGATCGCGGTGCCGGTGTCCTGGCACATCGGCAGCACGCCGCCGGCGGCGATGTTGGCGTTGCGCAGCAGGTCCAGCGCGACGAACCGGTCGTTCGGCGAGGCCATCGGGTCGTCGATGATCGACCGGAGCTGGGCCAGGTGCGCCGGGCGCAGGAAGTGGGCGATGTCGTGCATCGCCTCGGCGGTCAGCGCGGTCAGCGCGGAGGGCTCCACGGTGAGGAAGCGACGGCCACCCGGGCCGTTGACGACGTCGACGCCCTCGTCGGTGACCAGGCGGTATTCGGTGTGGTCGGGACCGGTCGGCAGCAAGGGGGCGTACGAGAACGCGGCGGCACTGCTCATGACGGAAAAGCCTAGGGCAGCGGCGTCGATCGGTGGCACCCGCCGGGGGCGTCCTGGGATGCCGCTCTCACCCGCCGTCGCCCGGCGAGTCGCACAGCTCCCGCTTCGGTCCGCAGTTCCCCTGATCCGACGGGGGGTCGGAGGTGCTGCCGCCCGGGTTCGGGCCGGGGACGCTGCCCCCGTCGACGGGCGGGGGCCCCGCCGACGTCCCGGCGCCCCAGCGGGCGTACCCGATCTCCCGACCCTCCCCGATGATCATGCCGTTCGGGCCGACCGCCAGGGCGTTCGCCGAGGTACGCAGCACCGCGAGCTCCCGTCCGGTACGCGGGTCGACCGCGATCAACCGGGACGGCTTCTCCTCGCCGATCACCGCCGCGTACGGGGTGAGGGCCGCCCCGCTCTTCGATCCGGCGGCCCGGGTCCACCGGTTCCGGTCGACCGACAGCTCCCGGCCGAGGATCGAGCGCTTGTCCGCGCTGCGCACCAGCGCGTACCGGTCGTCGACGGCGAGCAGCTTCTCACCGTCCGCGCCGACGTGGAGCAGCCGGCCGTCGTACCCGTCGAGCACCGCCTCGCGGCCGTCCGGGGCGACCCCGATCAGCACGTTCCGGGCGCCCTGCGGGTCCTCCCGCTGCACGCAGCCGGCGTAGTCCGCGGTCCGCAGGTTCACCCCGCTCCGCTGCCACACCTGCTGGCCGGTCGCCGGGTCGACGGCGGAGACGGCGAAGTAGCAGCTGCCGTCGCGGGAGGTGGCGTTGATCCGGAGCAGCCGGCCGCCGATCACGGCCAGCCGCTCCTCCCGGCCGGGCTGGACGTTCTGCAGCACCCGGCCGGTGGCCGTGTCCACCACGTGCACCCGCCCGTCGACGGGGAAGCCGAGCAACGGCGGGACGTCCTCCGGCCCGGCCACGCCGCCGTCGATCCGAGGGGCGCTCAGCCGCCGGGTGCCGAGCAGGTCCGGGTTGTCGGCGAGCAGCCCGCTGTGCACGCCGGGCAGGAACGCGGTCCACAGCGGCTTGGTGCCGCGCGGTTCCCAGGCGCTCAGCGTGCAGTCGGTGGCGTCCGCGCAGCGCGCGTCGAGCAACAGGTTCCGGTAGGTCCAGACCGCCACCGCCCGGTCGTCGCTCCGGCGCACCGCGCCGCTGGTCGGGTCGAGCAGCTCGTACCCCTTCACGAGGAGCTTGCCCACGGCGACGACCGGGTCCCGGTCGCCGCCGGCGACCGCCGCCCAGTCCGCCTTGCGCTCCCAGAGCTGGGTGCCGGTGGCCAGGCTGCGCGCCTCGACCCGGGTGCGTTGCTCGACGACGACGGTGTCGCCGGCGATGGTGACGCTCTTCGGGGTGCCGCCGACCCGCTGCTGCCAGACCACGTCCGGCTCGGCGATCGGCTCGCTCCGGTCGACCCAGTCCCACATGGTCGGGAACGGGTTCCACACGCCGGTGGCGGCGAGCACGATCACGGTGATGAGCCCCAGCAGCAACCAGCCGCGTACGCCAAGGCCCTTCACACCGCACACGGTAGCGACGATCACCGCGCCGCCGAGCCCGCGCGGCTGCGTGTCGCGCCGGTTTCTAAGCCGGCCAGCGTGTTAAGAGGGGCGCCGGACCGCGTAAGGCGTCAGGCCGGGGCCCGGCGGGCGGCGGAGCGGACCAGGGGAAGCGTGCGGTAGGGGATCTGCTCGGCGAGCGCGATGATCGTGGAGGCGCGCCGGATCCCCTCCGACGAGACGATCTGGTCGATCACCCGCTGCAGGTCGGTGTTCGACCGGGCCACGATCCGGCAGAGCAGGTCGCTGGAGCCGGTGATGGTGTGCGCCTCCAGCACCTCGGGGATGGCGGCCAGGTGCGCGGTGACCGGATCGTGGCCGTGCCGCTGGCTGATCTCCAGGGTCACGAAGCTGGTCACCCCGAAGCCGATCGCGGCCGGGGCGATGTCCGGGCCGAAGCCGGCGATCACCCCCCGGTCGGCCAGCTTGTCGAGCCGGGCCTGGACGGTGCCCCGGGCCACGCCGAGTCGGCGGGAGCACTCCAGCACCCCGATCCGCGGCTCCTCGGCGAGCAGTTCGATCAACCGCGCATCCAGCTCGTCGAGCTGTACATCCTGACCAGCGTTCATGGGGTTTCACTTTACGGAATGCACAAGCTGACCAGCAATTCTGGCAACTATTGCCCAACCGGCGGCGGGAAAGCAATCCTCGCCACAACAGCAGTCAACGGCGGCCCACCAGGCCGGCCGGTACGCAAGGGAGGCCACCATGACCCAGGCGATCGACCGACCCCAGTCGACCGAGGAGGTCGACGTCGACGCCCTCGTCGGCGCCGTCGACCACGACATCAGCCGGGACCCGTTCCCGGTCAAGGGTCTCGACCACGTGCACTTCCTGGTGGGCAACGCCAAGCAGGCCGCCCACTACTACTCCACCGCGTTCGGCATGACCTGCGTGGCGTACCGGGGCCCGGAGCAGGGCTACCGGGACCACGCCCAGTACGTGCTGGTCAGCGGCTCGGCCCGATTCGTGCTGACCGGCGCGGTCCGCCCGGACGCCGAGGGCGCCGAGCACGTGGCGAAGCACAGCGACGGCGTCTCCGACATCGCGCTGGAGGTGCCGGACGTGGACGCCGCGTACGCGCACGCCACCGCGCAGGGCGCGACCGGCCTGGTCGAGCCGCACGACGTCACCGACGAGCACGGCACCGTCCGGCTGGCGGCCATCGCCGCGTACGGCGACACCCGGCACACCCTGGTCGACCGGTCCCGCTACACCGGCCCGTTCCTGCCCGGCTTCGTGGCCCGCGGGCCGATCGTGGACCGGCAGCCGATGATCGACGCCGGCATCCAGCCGAAGCGTTTCTTCCAGGCCGTCGACCATGTGGTCGGCAACGTGGAGCTGGGCCGGATGGACGAGTGGGTCGAGTTCTACAAGCGCGTCATGGGCTTCAGCAACATGGCCGAGTTCATCGGCGACGACATCGCCACCGACTACTCGGCGTTGATGAGCAAGGTGGTCGCGAGCGGCACCCGCAAGGTGAAGTTCCCGCTCAACGAGCCGGCCGTCGCCCGCAAGAAGTCACAGATCGACGAGTACCTGGAGTTCTACCAGGGGCCGGGTGCCCAGCACATCGCCGTGGCCACCAACGACATCCTGGCCAGCGTCGACGCCATGCGGGCCGCCGGCGTCGAGTTCCTCGACACCCCGGACTCCTACTACGAGGACCCGGAGCTGCGCGCCCGGATCGGCCAGGTGCGGGTGCCGATCGAGGAACTGCAGTCCCGCAAGATCCTGGTCGACCGGGACGAGGACGGCTACCTGCTTCAGATCTTCACCAAGCCGGTGCAGGACCGTCCGACGGTCTTCTTCGAGCTGATCGAGCGGCACGGCTCGCTCGGCTTCGGCAAGGGCAACTTCAAGGCACTGTTCGAGGCGATCGAGCGGGAGCAGGAGAAGCGCGGCAACCTGTAACACTGTCCGCGTGACCCAGCCTCCCTCGAACGCGTCTCCGCCGCCCGCCGGGCCCCCGCCCGCGGGCGGCGGCTTCGCGCCGCCTTCCGGACCGCCGTACGCGCCCCCCGCGCAGTACGCCCCGCCGGCGTACGCCGGGCTGCCGGGCTATCCCCCGCCCGCGCATCCGCCGTACCCGGGATTCGTGCCGCCGGCGCTGGCGCCGAACGGTCAACCGCTCGCCAGCTTCACCGACCGGCTGCTCGCGTGGCTGATCGACACCGCGGTGGCGAGCGTCCTCGCCATGGTGCTCTTCCTGCCGGTCTTCGTCTGGCTGGTGGTCCGGATGGTGGACCAGATGCCGCCGCCCGGCCCGGACGGGACGGTGGTCGAGCCCGACCCGTCGGTGCTCATCACCGACGTCTTCCTGCCGGTGCTCCTCGCCGAGCTGGGGATCTTCGCGCTCCTGCTCGTCTTCTACTGGCTCTACCACGTGGAGTACGCCCACCGGACCGGCCAGACGCTCGGCAAGAAGGTGACGAAGATCCGCATCGTCCCGGTCGAGCCGGGCGCCACCCTGACCCGGGGCGCGCTGGGCAAGCGGTACCTGGTGGAGTTCGTCGCCGGCTCGCTGGTGCCCTTCGCCAGCTACCTCGACGGTTTCTGGCAGCTCTGGGACAAGCCCTGGCAGCAGTGCCTGCACGACAAGTTCGCCGGAACCGTCGTCGTTAAGGTTGCACCGTGAGCGTGAGGAGTGAGCCGGGTTTGCGAGCCCCGCAGTCGCGAACTGAGACGGCACCGTGAGCGTGAGGAGTGAGCCGGGTTTGCGAGCCCTGCAGTCGCGAACTGAGATGGCACCGTGAGCGAGCGCAACGAGGCACGACCGTGAGCGTGGAACCCGGCTGGCACGTGGACCCCGCCGACCCCGAGACCCGACGGTACTGGGACGGCGAGGGCTGGATCGGCGCGCCGATCCCCGTCGACGCCACCCCGCCCGAGGGCCCGCCGCCGCCCGAGCCGTCCCCCGCTGCCGCGCCGGCCTCCACCGCCCCGGCCCCGTACCCGGGCCAGCCCTCCGCCGCGCCGCATCCAGGGCAGCCGGTCAGCGGGCCGTACCCCGGGCAGCCGACCGCCGGACCGCACCCCGGGCAGCCGGTCGGCGGGGCGTACCCCGGGCAGCCGGTCAGCGGGCCGGCCCAGTGGCCGGGGCAGCCGAGCGGACCGGGCCAGCCGGCGGGGCCGTCGCCGGGCTGGCCGTACCCGACCTGGCCGGTACGCCCGCCCGCGCCGCAGCCGCACGGGCTGCCGCTCGCGTCGTACGGCGCGCGGCTCGTCGCCCGGCTGATCGACCTCGGCGTGGTGTTCCTGCTCAACGTCGTGGTGAACGGCTGGTTCGTCTGGCGCTACATCGAGGAGATCTCGCCGTACCTGCGCGAGTCGGTGCGCCGGTCGCTGGCCGGGGAGACCTCCACCGACGGGCTGCCCCAGCCGGGCGAACAGGCCGCCGCGCTGCAGATCGTCATCCTGCTGATCGCTACCGCGCTCTGGTACGCGTATGAGGTGCCCTCGATGGCCGCCCGAGGACAGACCTTCGGCAAGCGGGTGATGGGCGTCCGGGCGCTGCCGATCGAGGCCGACCAGCCGCTCGGCTTCGGCCGGGCCACCCGGCGGTGGAGCACCCTCGGCCTGCCGACGCTGCTCTGGTACTGCTGCGGCTTCGGCCTGCTGCTCCAGTTCGTCGACGCGGTCTCCCCGCTCTTCGACCAGCCGCTGCGCCAGGCGCTGCACGACAAGCGGGCGCAGACCGTGGTGGTCCAACTCCCCCGCATCAGGCCCGAAACCCGTAGCACCTCGCGCGACAGCGCCAATCCCCCGGGAGACACCCCATGACCGACACCGGACGTCACCAGCCTCCGCTGCGGCTGACCCGCGCCGACCTGGACGCGCTGCCCAGCTACGTGCCCGGGCGCAGCTCGGCCGACCTGGCCCGCGAGCTGGGCCTGCCCGAGGCGATCAAGCTGGCCAGCAACGAGGTTCCATACGGCCCGCTGCCGGGCGTGGTGGAGGCGGTCGCCGAGGCGATGGCCGGCTCGCACCGCTACCCGGACATGGGCGTGGTGGCGCTGCGCCAGGCTCTCGCCGAGCGGTACGGCGTGGACCCCGACCGGATCGCCACCGGCTGCGGCTCGGTGGCGCTGGCCGAGCACCTGGTCCGGGCCACCTGCCTCCCCGGTGACGAGTTGCTCTACTCGTGGCGGTCGTTCGAGGCGTACCCGATCATCGCGGCGACCAGCGGCGCGACCAGCGTGCGGGTGCCGAACGACGCCGGCCACGGCCACGACCTGGCCTCGATGGCGGCGGCGGTGACCGACCGGACCCGGATGATCCTGGTCTGCAACCCGAACAACCCGACCGGCACGGCGGTCCGCAAGGCCGAGCTGGACCGGTTCCTCGACACGGTGCCGGACGACGTGCTCGTGGTGATCGACGAGGCGTACCGGGAGTTCGTGACGGACCCGGAGGTGCCGGACGGCCTGAGCTACCTGGACCGCCCGAACGTGGCCGTGCTGCGCACCCTCTCCAAGGCGTGGGGGCTGGCCGGCCTGCGAATCGGCTGGCTGGTCGCCGAACCGAGCGTGGCCGCCGCCGTCCGCAAGGTCGTCACGCCGTTCTCCACCAGCCTGGCCGCCCAGGCCGGCGCGCTCGCCGCGCTGGCCCAGGCCGACGAGGTCGAGCGCCGCTGCGCACTGGTCGTCGCGGAGCGGGACCGGGTCACCGAGGCGGTGCGCAAGCTCGTCCCGGACGTGCCGACCAGCCAGGCCAACTTCGTCTGGCTGCCGCTCGGCGAGCGGGCCGTCGAGTTCGGCCGGGCGTGCGAGGCGCGGGGCGTGATCGTCCGGCCGTTCCCGGGCGACGGGGTCCGGGTCACCATCGGCACCCCGGCCGAGAACGACGCCTTCCTGGCCGCCGCCGAGGCGGCGCTGACCTGACGGAAGGAGGGCCCCGGCCTTGCGGGGCCCCCGCGGACCGCACCGCCGGCTCGGCCGCCGCCGCAGCGGTCGGCGGAGCCGGCGGTCAGGGGGACGTTCCCGTCGCCGCCAGCAGCACCGCCTCCGGCATCAGGTAGTACGCCTGGTCGTCGTCGTCCGGGGTCGCCCGCTGCCGGACCCGCTCCACGGCGACGTAGCCGTCCGCCGCGTACGCCCGGCCGGGCATCCAGCCGACCCCGTCGTGGCCGAGGTCCAGGACGAAGCGGGACCGTTCCACACCGGTCGCCGGATCGAGGGTGACCAGCTCGTTCCGCTCGGTCAGCAGGTGCACCCGGCCCGGCTCGACCGCGATGATCCGTACCGGCCCCAGGTCCGCCCGCCGCCACAGCTCCTTGCCGGTGCGCGCGGAGCGGCCCGTGATCAGCCCCGCCGACGTGCCGACAGCCCACTCGCCGTCGAGTTCGGTGTCCGTGCCGTCGAGGGCGGGCACGGCGACCGGGTCGCCCGGGCCGACCAGCCAGCCCCGGCCGGTGTCGTCGCCAGGGCCGGAGACCCGCAGCCCCCGACAGTTCGAGTGCCCGTCCCGGCAGCCCACGGGGACCACCATCAGGTCCTCCGGGCCGCCGGGCGGCTGCCAGCGGGTACGTACCGCGCCGGTGGCGGCGTCCCGGAACTCGACCCGCGCCGGGCCGTCGCAGGCGTCCACCGCGAGCAGCTCGCCGGCCACCGTGGTCCCCACCTCGGTACGGCAGTCGCCGCCGACGTCGGCCCGCCAGAGCCGCCGGCCGTCGGCCAGGTCGTACCCGCCGACCCGGCCCGGGCCGGCCGCGACCAGCACCCGCCGGCCGTCGGCGGTACGGGTGGCGTACAGGCCGGTCGGGTCCCAGACGGTCGAGGCGTAGGTCCGGCGGGGCTTCGGCACCGCTCCCGGCACCGGCCCGTCGGCCCGCCAGGCGACCCGTCCGGTACGCGCGTCGAGCGCCACGAGGAGCCCGTCCGACCAGCGGCTGACCACGGTGGTGTCGTCGGCGAGCACCCCGACGAGCTGCGCCGGCCAGCGGCGGTACGACCAGAAGGGGGTCACCCGGTGCTGCCCGTTGACCGGCTGGTCGGCGTACACCTGGCGGTTGCCGGCGTAGACGCGGAGCCGGCCGTCCACGACCAGCGGCGCCACCGGCAGGCGGCCGATCACCCCGGTCTGCGGGCTCGGCGCCGGCGGGTACGCGCTCCGGGCGACCGTGTCGACCTCGGCGGGCGCGAGCACCCGGTAGGCCACGGCGGTCGCCGCGCCGACGGCCAGCACCGCCGCGAGCGCCACCATGATCCACCGCCGTCGCTCGGGCCACCTCATGCCGCACCTCCGCCCGGCACCCTACCCATCGGCGGCGCCAGGTCCCAGCGAGGTGGGGCGGGTCAGGCGGCCTCTGCCGAGCGGGTGGGCCCGACGGCCTGCGCCAGGTCGGCGAGGTCCCGCCGGAGCGCCCCCTCCACGGCGCGGGCGGCCAGGCCGCCGAGGATCAGGGCCAGCATCCGGCCGTATCGGGCGGTCGGCACGGCCTCCTGCTCGACGGTGACCTCGGTGCAGCCGCGCCGCCGGCGCTCGACCGTCCGCAGGGTCCAGGTGATCCGGTAGTCCGCGCCGGCACCCCGCGAGCTGAGCACCAGCCGTCCCGGGGCGACCGCCTCGACCACCACGAACTCCTCCGGCGCCTCGGCGCCGTCCGGCCGGACCCGGGTCTCCCGCCAGGCGGTGCCGGGCCGGAAGTCGCCGGGGGTGAGGACGTCGACCGCGCCGACGGCGGAGAGCCAACGGGCGCGCGCGGGCAGATCGGTGAGGAGCCGCCAGACCTCGACATCCTGCGCTTCGATGAATGCGGAAACCGTGACCGTCGACATGGCACCTCCCGTGTCGTCCACGGTACGGCGCGTGAACGGGAAACGGGGAGCCTGGGGTGACATTTCCACCACCGGTGCCCCCGGGGCGGGACACCAGGCGTGCGGCGGGCGGAGGTCAGCGACGGAACGCGTCGGCCCGGATCGCGGTGACGAACGCCGTCCAGCCCGGCGGGCGGACCGCCAGCGTCGGCCCGCACCGATCCTTCGAGTCGCGCACCCCCACCACGCCGTACGCGGCGACCACGTTGGTCGCCACCTCGACACAGAGACCCTGGTCGTTGGAGCGGCTGCTGGTGCGCCAGACGGCGCCGGTCAGCTCGGTCATCCTCGTTCCCTCCTGTTCCGCTCGGGTGCGCCCCGGCCCGCACTGCCGGGGCGTACCGGATCCCGGACGATCAACGCGGGACGCAACGGCCCCGGTCGCACAGCCGGTGCGACCGGGGCCGGAGGGTGAAGACGCTGCTCAGCGGGGCGGAAGGATGGTGCCGGTGACCTCGCCGAGGGCGATGGTGGTGCCGTCCGGGCCGGGGGCGGTGGCGGTGACGGTGACGGTGTCGCCGTCCTCCAGGAAGGTGCGGGTGGTGCCATCGGCGAACTTGACCGGCTCGGTCCCGCCCCAGGTCAGCTCCAGGAACGAACCGACCTGGCCGCGCTCCGGGCCGGACACCGTGCCGGAGGCGTAGAGATCGCCGGTACGCAGCGACGCCCCGTTGACCGTGAGGTGGGCGAGCTGCTGGGCCGGCGTCCAGTACATGGTGGCGAAGGGCGGCTCGCTGACCCGCTCACCGTTCCACTCCACCGACATGGCCAGGTCCAGCCCGAGGTGCGGGATGTCCTGCAGATAGCCCTGCACCGGCGGGTCCTGGTCGGGGGCGGGGACGAAGGCGTCGGCCAGCGCGTCCAGCGGGGTCACCCACGCCGAGACCGAGGTGGCGAAGGACTTGCCCAGGAACGGGCCGAGCGGCTGGTACTCCCAGGCCTGGATGTCGCGGGCGGACCAGTCGTTGACGAGCACCACGCCGAAGACGTGGTCGGCGAAGTCCGCGACGGACACCCGGTCGCCGAGCCGGCTCGGCAGGCCGACCACGAAGCCGACCTCGGCCTCGATGTCCAGGCGTACGGAGGCGCCGGTGGTCGGGCCCTGCGGGGTGGCCCGCTGCCCGGTGGGCCGGACCACCGGGGTGCCGGAGACCACCACGGTGCCGGCCCGGCCGTGGTAGCCGATCGGCACGTGCTTCCAGTTCGGCAGCAGCGGCGGCTGGCCCGGCCGGAAGATCTGCCCGACGTTGGCCGCGTGGTGCTCGCACGAGTAGAAGTCGACGTAGTCGGCCACCTCGAACGGAAGCAGCAGCTCCACCTCGCGCAGTGGCACCAGCAGCGGCTCCACCGCCGGGCGGTGCGCGGCCTCGGTGAGCAGCTCGGTGACCCGCTGCCGGACGGCGGTCCACTGCGGACGGCCGAGCGCCATGAACTCGTTCAGCGTGGGCCGGCCCAGCGCCCCGGCCGCCAGCACCAGGCCGGCGGCCTCCGCGCCGGCCAGGTCCAGCACGAAGTCGCCGATGCGTACGCCGATCCGCGGCTCGCGGTCGCCGTGCCGGAACACCCCGTACGGCAGGTTCGTCACCCCGTACGCCGATCCCTCGGCACCCGTCACCCAGCTCATTCCTGAAAGCCCCCGTTCACCAGCCCCAGCCGGATCAGATCGGTCAGTGGTTCCTCGATGCTGCACGAGCCGTACCCGACCCAGAGCGGGCGCTCGGTGTCCCGGTTCGCCCGGACCAGCTCCACCACGCGTACCGGGTCGGTGGCGGCGAGCAGCTCGGCGACCGCGTCCACCTCACCGCCGGCGGTGGCGGCGAGGGCCGCGGCGAGCACGTTGACGAAGCCGTGGTGGGTGAAGCCGGTCTCCGGGTCCCGGTGGCGGATCGCGTGGTGCAGCCCGGCGGTCAGCTTGAACGGCAGCTGCCGGTCCCGGCAGGCGCAGATCACCGCGGCCAGCTCGACCGGGGTGGGGAAGAGTTCGGCGGCCAGCCCGCCGGTGCGGAACTTGGCCGCGACCGGCAGCCCGCCGGCCCGCGCCTCGGCGAGCGTGTCCAGGGCACCCAACAGGCCGAAGGTCAGCGGGATCTCCGCGTAGACCCGGGTGCCGTCGAGCCGCTCGGTGAGTTTCAGCAGGTCGGCCAGGCCGGGCTGCGGGTCCTCACCGCGCTTGGCGACCGGCACCTCGATCTGCCGGGCCGTGACCCCGTCCGGCGCGAGGAACGACAGCGCGAAGGGCACGCCCGCGACGCCGGTGTCGCCGATCAGGCCGGTGACGAATCCCTCCGCCGGATCGACCAGCCCGCTGAGTTCGCCGGCGGCGACGGCGGAGGCGGGCAGCAGGAGCGGGCCGACGAGGTCGGCGTACCAGGCGGTGCGATGCCCCCGGTGGGCGACCACCGCCTCCGGCAGCGCGGCGCTGCCGGGCGGGAAGACCGCGGCGTCGTCTACCAGGCCGGCGAAGAGGCGGGGCACCTGCGTTGACACGAGACAAGAATGTACGGGACGCTACGAGGAACGGACAACCGCGTCCGATTATCGGACGCTCCTGGCCGGAGAACGGGACATATCGGGAGGCGAGATGCCGTATTACCGCAGGGTCGGCGAGGTGCCCCGTAAGCGCCACACCCAGTTCCGTCAGCCCGACGGCACCCTCTACGCGGAGGAACTGGTCGGCCAGGAGGGCTTCTCCTCCGACTCGTCCCTGCTCTACCACCGGCACGCGCCGACCGCGATCGTCGCCGCCGAGGAGTTCACCCCGCCCGCCGTCACCCGGGTGCCGAACCTCCCGCTCAAGCCGCGCCACCTGCGTACCCACAAGCTCGACGGGGCCGGTGCCGACCCGGTGCTCGGCCGGCAGTACCTGCTCGCCAACGACGACGTGCGGATCGCGTACGTGCTGGCCGACCGGCCGTCCCCGCTGTTCCGGGACGCCACCGGTGACCACTGCCTCTATCTCGAAGCGGGCTCGCTGCGGGTGGAGTCGCCGTTCGGCGTGCTGGACGCGGTGGCCGGCGACTACGTCATCATCCCCACCTCGACCATCCACCGGCTCGTGCCCACCGGCGACGAACCGGCCCGGCTGCTCGCCATCGAGGCGGCCGGGCACATCGGCCCGCCCAAGCGCTACCTCTCCGTACGCGGGCAGTTCCTGGAGCACTCGCCCTACTGCGAGCGGGACGTCCGGGGGCCGGACGCGCCGCTGCTGGTGGACGACGAGGACGTCGAGGTGCTGGTCCGGCACCGGTCCCGGGCGGCACGCCCGGACGGCAGCGGCACAGTTTGGACTCGTCATGTTTATGCCCACCACCCGTTCGACGTGGTCGGCTGGGACGGGCACCTCTACCCGTGGGCGTTCTCCATCCACGATTTCGAGCCGATCACCGGCCGGGTGCACCAGCCGCCGCCCGTGCACCAGACCTTCCAGGGCCCGAACTTCGTGATCTGCTCGTTCGTGCCGCGCAAGGTGGACTACCACCCGGACGCCATCCCGGTGCCGTACAACCACCACAACGTCGACTCCGACGAGATGCTCTTCTACACCGGCGGCAACTACGAGGCCCGGCGCGGCTCCGGCATCGAACAGGGCTCGATCTCGCTGCACCCGTCCGGCTTCACCCACGGCCCGCAGCCGGGCGCGGCCGAGCGCTCCATCGGGGTGGACTTCTTCGACGAGCTGGCGGTCATGGTGGACACCTTCCGCCCGCTGGACCTCTGCGACGCCGCGTCGGCCTGCGAGGACGACGGGTACGCCTGGACCTGGGCGCGGCGGGTCAGCTGACCGGGCGGGTGAGGATGGCGAATTCGGCGATCAAGGTCACCGTGATGGTGGCCACCAGGGGCCAGGGGCCGCCGACCAGCGCGTAGAGGACCAGCAGCAGGGGCGCGGCGGCGACCGCGTAGACCGCCAGGGCGAGGCTGCGATCGGCGCGCAGCAGCCCGGGCAGGATCGTGTTCAGCAGGGCCGGCATCCGGGCCGCGTACCGCCACACCACCAGCGCCCCGCCGAGCGCGGCCAGCGCGGCGAGGACCCGGGAGAGACCCGGTGCGCCCGGGGCCAGGAAGGCCACCACCACGGTGGCGACCAGCGACCAGCCGGCGCCGTAGAGCACCAGCCGGCGCAGGCCCGCGGAGATCGTCCGGCCGGCGTCGAGTCGCGCCGGGTCCATCGCCGCCGCCTGCGTCAGGTGCTCCAGCGCCTCCGCGTAGCGGCGCTGCTCCAGCCGGATCACGCCCATGTCGTACCGCGCCTCGGCGAGCTGCGGGTCGAGCCGCAGCGCCTCCCGGTACGCCCGCTCGGCCAGGTCGTACAGCTCCAGCCGGGCCGAGACCAGGCCGAGCACCAGGTGCGCCTGCGGTGCCTCAGGCGCCAGCTCCACCCCCCGCCAGGCAGCGTCGAGCGCCTGCTGCCCGTTCCGCGAGCCGGCCAGGATGGCGGCGGCGCTGCGCTGGGCGTACGGGTCGATCGGGCCGAGCGCCAGGATCTCGTCCGCGGTGCTCGCGGCGGCCTTCCAATGTGCCAGGTCGACCAGGGCCATCCCGCGCGCCACCAGCGGCGGTACGGCCCCCGGTGCCGCGGCCACGGCCGCCTCGGCGGCGTCCAGCGCCTCGGCCGCCCGGTCGGCGGCGAGGTGCACCTGGGCCAGCATGGTCAACGCGTCGGCGTTGCCGGGGTCGGTCGCGAGCGCCGAGCTGAGCTCCCCGGCGGCCTCGTCGTACCGGCCCAGCTCGGCGAGGAGCTGTGCGCGCTGGAGGTAGCCGTCGGCGGCGGACTGGTCGGGGGCGGCGTCACTCGGCATCCCGGCGAGCGTAGCCGCCCGCGCCCCGCCCCGCCGACCTACTCCGTCGGGGCCTCGTACACCAGGGCGACCGCGATGCCGGTCAGCCCTTCGCCACGGCCGGTGAAGCCGAGGCCGTCGGTGGTGGCGGCGGAGACGGTGACCGGAGCACCCACCGCCGCGGAGAGCACCCGCTGCGCCTCGTCCCGACGCGGCCCGATCTTCGGCCGGTTACCGATCACCTGGACCGACACGTTGCCGATCCGGAACCCCGCCGCCCGGACCCGCCGGGCGCTCTCGGTCAGCAGGGCCACCCCAGAGGCACCCGCCCACTCCGGCTGGTCGACGCCGAAGTTCGCGCCCAGGTCGCCCAGGCCGGCGGCGGAGAGCAGCGCGTTGCAGGCGGCGTGCGCCGCCACATCGGCGTCCGAGTGACCGGCCAGGCCGTCCTGGTCCGGCCAGTGCAGGCCGGCCACCCAGCACGGCCGCCCGGGTGCGAAGGCGTGCACGTCGGTGCCGATGGCCACCCGAGGAACGATCATGACCCGAGGGTACGCCCGGATCAGTCCAGCCAGCCGGAACGGGCCGCCACGACACCGGCCTGGAACCGGGTACGCACGCCCAGCTCAGCCATCACCCGCGCGACCCGGGCCCGGACGGTCCGTACGGAGAGACCGAGCCGGCGGGCGATGGCGTCGTCGGTGAGTCCCTGGGCCAGCAGCGCCACCACCCGCCGGTGCGGATCGTTCGCCGCACCCAGCGGCACCGCGGTCCGCCACAGCTCCTCGAAAAGGCTGGTCAGCGCCGCCACCAGCACGGCCGAGCGGACCAGGTGGAACTGGTACGCCGAGCCGGCCAGGTCGTCGCCCCACTTCAGCGGCAGAGCGGCGTGCTCGCCCATCACGTAGTAGCCGCTGGGCAGCCGGCCACGGACGCGTACCTCGATGCCGGCCGCGGCGAACCGGGTCAGCGTCCCCGACGCCGCCGGGGATTCCAGCACCTCGGCCTCGACCAGCAACGACATGACCAGTAACCGCTCCCGGGCGGCGTGCAGCAGGTCCTCCATCCACGGCACCACCGCCCCGTCGAACGAGCGCGGGTCCTTCTGGCAGCAGTACGACCGGACCGGCGGGTTGGTCAGCGCGACCGCGAGCGGCACGTCCCGGGCCTCGCCGACCCCGGAGACCAGGCTGACCGACGCGTCCGCGACGACCCGCTGACCGGCGGCGTATTCCCGGCTGAGCGGCTCCAACTCGGCGACCAGCCGCTCGACGTCGGCGAGCCGGCGGGACACCCCGTCCAGTCCATCGCGGAGCAACCGGCCCAGGCCCGCGCCGGGCGGCACGGCCTCGACCCGCCCGTCCACCTCACCGACCAGGCCCAGCGCGGCCAGCCGGCGCAGGCCGTCGGCCACCTGCGCCTGATCTCCGCCGAGCGCGAACGCCAACTCGTCCCGACCGGCACCGGGCATCCGCAGGGTCAGGGCGTAGAGCCCGCGCAGTTCCTCGTCGAGGTCCACGGCGGCACGCTACCGCCGGCCGTCCACGTCGGATTCTCGACCCTGCAGCTTGCTGAAGCTGCAGCTACTGACCTGGATCGTCGGGTCCACCAACCCCACCATTGGTCCGACCCGACAGATCGACAAAGGAGAAGGATGAGACGAGGCAGGGCAGTGCGGGCCGGCGTGGTGGTCGTCGCGGTCGCCGTACTGCTGACCGCGTGCGGACCGGAGGACGTCGACCCCGGCACCCGGGAAGCGGTGGACGCGGCCGCGTCGGCCGGCGTCGAGCCGGACGTACGGCTCGCCGGGGCGGGCACGATCGACCTGGTGATCACGGGCGACCTGCCCCGCACCGAGCTGCGCGGGTCGATCACCGACACCTACGGGGAGCATTGCCGGCTGGGGCGTACCCCGCCGTTCGTCGGTGGGCGGGGCGCGGACGTCGTCAAGTCGAAGGTCGCCAGCGGTGAAAACCCCGCGGTGGCGCTGAAGGTCTGGACGCCCCGACAGGCCGAGGCGGGCGAACTCCAGGGCGACCCGCAGGTGATCGTCGAGGTGAACCTCGACACCGCGTTCGTCGCACCGCTGCCCGCCGGGGCGGTCGACGGCTCCACGCTCCGGCTCGACCTGGACCTGCCCGGCGTCGACGCGTACGTCGGGAAAACGGCACACGTCGTCGCTTCCGTCACCTGCCCGGCCGCCTGACCCGCCCGTACCAGAAAGGACCCAGCATGCGTACCCGACACCTGGCCGCGGCCCTCGCCGCCGTCGTCCTCCTCGCCGGCTGCGGCGATCAGCCGAGCCCGGTCACCAACGATGCGGCGGCCACCGCGGCCAGCACGGACACCGGCCCTGCGGACCCGGCGGCTGGTACGGACACCCGCACTGCGGGCCCGGCGGCTGGTGCGGACACCGACGCCGGCGACCCGGCGACGACCGCCCCGGCCGCTTCCGGAGTGGAGGCCCCCGGGCCACCGGACCCGTGCCTGCTGACCAAGACTGAGATGTCGCGACTGGCCGGGGTGGAGATCGTCGCCACCGACACCGACGAGTCCAGCCAGGAGGTGGCGGTCTGCGCCTACCACTTCCACTCGACGGACGGGCCGGCCATCCTGCTCCAGTACCACCGGGGCGGCGCGGCAATGATCAACAATCCGCTCTTCAAGGGCACCGAGAAGGTGTCCGGGCTCGGCACCCCGGCGGAGTGGTTCGACGGCCAGGCCGGTCTGCACGTGGCCGTCGGGGACGGCGACGCGCTGGAGGTGATGCTCGGGGTGTCCAGCGTCAAACTACGCGGCGGTGACCTGAAGGGTCTCGCCGTGGACATCGCGAAGCTGGCGCTAACCCGCCTGGCCGGCTGAGAGCAGGTGCTCGGCCAGCGCCAGGTCGAACGGCCGGGTGACCTTGAGGGCGTACTCCGAGCCGGGCACGCAGACCACCGGCACACCCTGCTTCTCCACCAGGCCGGCGTCGTCGGTCAGCGGGTCGCCGGCCGTCGCGTGGGCGGCGGTCAGCACCGCCCGGCGGAAGCCCTGCGGGGTCTGCACGGCCCGCAGGGCGGACCGGTCCACCGTGCCGAGGACCAGCTCGCCCGTGCCGACCTCCTTGATCGTGTCGACGACGGGGAGCACCGGGATCACCGCATCGTGCCCGGAGCGGACGGCCGCGGCCACCGACTCGATCAGCTCCGGCGGGGTCAGCGCGCGGGCCGCGTCGTGCACCAGGACGATCTCCGGGCCGGCGGGGACGGCGGCCAGCGCGGCGGCCACCGACGCCTGGCGCTCCGCGCCGCCGGGCACCACGATCACCGGGGCGACCGGCGCGAGCATCGCCTGGACCGAATCGACGTCGGCGGCCGGGGCGGCCACCACGACGGTGTGCACGGAGGGCGCCGCCGCGATCCGGCGTACCGCGTGCACCAGCAGCGGTTCGCCGGCGAGCGGCCGGAGCGCCTTGGGGGCGCCGGGACCGAGGCGTACGCCGGCACCGGCCGCAGGAACAAGGACCGCGACGTCACCGCGCGGATTGAGCTGCGCGGTCACGTCGCGGTCCTCGGATTTCTTTGCTACGGGGTGGGTACGACGATGCTGTGGAACTCAGGCCTCGGTCAGCACCTTGTCGAGCAGCGTCTCCGCCTCGTCCTTGGTGCTCTTCTCGGCCAGCGCGACCTCGCCGACGAGAATGTCGCGAGCCTTGGCGAGCATGCGCTTCTCACCCGCGGACAGACCCCGCTCCCGCTCCCGGCGCCACAGGTCGCGGACGACCTCGGCGACCTTCAGCGGGTTGCCGGAGGCCAGCTTCTCCAGATTCGCCTTGTAACGCCGCGACCAGTTGGTCGGCTCCTCGGTGTGCGGTGCGCGGAGCACGTCGAAGACCTTGCCGAGGCCCTCTTCGCCGACCACCTCACGCACACCCACGATCTCGGCGTTCTCAGCGGGCACCCGGACCGTCAGGTCACCCTGCGCGACCCTCAGGACGAGGTACTGCTTGGGCTCGCCCTTGATGACCCGAGTCTCGATTGCCTCGATGAGTGCGGCCCCGTGGTGGGGGTAAACAACGGTCTCGCCGACACTGAAAACCATAGGTTCGAAACCCCTTTCGCTGTGTCTAGGGTAACACGCTCAGGCACCGATGTCTCACCGCTGTCCTGACCGTTGGCGCAGCTCAGGGGCCCTGTGAGAGGTATTTCTTCAGCTTGACAGGCGGTCAAACCGACGGTTTCCACACGCTCCGTGACCAACGGATGACAACCCGATGCGGGTGACGGAGCGTGGATGTCTAGGGCGATGCGCTCCTCCCATGGTAGCCCCGGAATCCCGAGTGCGCCCAGGTGTGGCGGTACGCCGACCGGTGCGGGACCCTGGGAGGTGGACGCGACGTCCGCTCACCGAGACGGTTCCTGGGGGTCCGATGGGCATGCCTGACGCTGAAGGCCAAGGGCCGCCGGACGGGCTGCCCGACCTGCCCCCGGAGTGGGGTCGGGTGGTCGTTCCCGACGACGCCTCGGCCCTCGCCGAGGAGGCCCGGCAGGTCCGTCGCGAGCTACGCCGGACCGGCCGCACCGCCCGACCGGGCGGCCGCCCGCCGCTGGGGCTGCCGCTGCTGGTCCTGCTGGTGTCCGTGTTGATCACCCTCGCCGGGCTGGCCGCGGTCACCTGGCCCCGCTCCTCGCGCTCCGGCGGCAGTCCCACGGTCGTCCCCTACCCGAGCAACTGGGTGGCGGTCGGGCCGCTCCCCGCGCTGGACCTGGTCGGCGCCGACGAGTCCCCGGTGCCGCTGCGCAGCCTGCTGCCGGCGATGATCGTCCTGGTGGACGCCTGCGCCTGCGCCGAACAGGTCACCCAGGCGGCGGCCGCCGCACCCCCGGGCGTCACCGTGGTCACCGTCACCGAGGGCCGCCAGGCCGAGCCCGCCGCCGCCCCCGGCGTACGCACCCTCGCCGACCCGGCCGGCGGGCTGCGCGCCTACTCCCACCTCGCGGCCCGCCCCGGCACGGCCCCCGCGCTGCTGGTGGACCGGGAGGGCACCCTGGTGCGGGTCGTACCCGAGCTGGGCCAGGTCGAGGAGTATCGCGACGACCTGGCTCGTATCGCCGGCTGACCGACCGGTCAGGGCGCGGTCAGGAGCCGGGCATCCAGGTCGACCTCGCCGTCGGCCACGGTGAACCGCACCAGCAGCGGGCCGCCACCGCCGGCGGTGAGCGGGCGGACGAGCGGCGTCCCCGCACAGGTCGTGGTCAGTGGCGTGCTGTCCTGGTCCGAGCCGGAGTAGGCCACCGTCAGCGTCCCCGGGCCGGTGCAGGACACCGCGAGCAGGTGGCGCTCGCCGGCCGACGGATTGGTCTGCCGGACCAACGGAGCGTCACCCGCGCCGAGGTGGGACCGCTCCGACCAGAGGGCGCGCGTGCTGAAAGCTTCCGCGGCGGCGCCCGGCTCCTGATGGACGACCAGGCCCTGGTCCGGGTCCGCCTCCGGCCCCGGGATCACCTGCCCGGTGTCCGGGTCGACGAACACCCGCCTGGTGTCCGGGTCGGCCAGCCGCACCCCGGGCTCGAGGAAGGCATCCGCCGACGGGCTGGGTGAGGCACCCGTCGGGCCGAGCGCCGGTGCGGCCTGTCGCCACCACCAGCCACCGGCGGCCAGCCCGGCCACCGTCAGCCCGGCCAGCAGCGCACCCCGTACCCGGTCGTCGGCGCCCATGCGGTCAGGGTAGCCGCGCGGCGCGGACGGCACCGTCCCGTGCCACCGGCCGGTCACCCGGTGCGGTCGAGCAGGGCGGCGTACAGGGTCAGGCCCGGTCCGAACGCGAGCATCACGATCCGCTCCGGCGGCGTCTGGGCCCGGCGCAACCGATCCAGGATCAGCAACACCGTCGGAGACGAACAGTTGCCGTGCTCGTCCAGCGTGGCCCGGGACGCCGCGAGCGCGTCCGGCGGCAGGGCCAGTTCCCCGTCCACCACGTTGAGGATGCGCGGGCCGCCCGGGTGCACCGCCCAGCCGTCCACCTCGGAGACCGTCCGCCCGTGCCGGGCCAGCAGCTCGTCGACCAGCCCCCGGACGTGGCGCGAGAGCACCTGCGGGACCTTCGGCGACAGCCCCATCCGGAAACCGGTGTCGGTGACGTCCCAGGTCATGTGGTCGGCGGTCGAGGTGTCGGTGACCGAGGTGACCTCGCGCAGCGCGTACCCCCGGCCGCCGGGGACGAGCACGGCGGCGACCGCGGCGTCCGAGAAGAGCGCGTGCGAGACGATCTGCTGTGTGTCCACCCGGACGCCGGCGGGCTGGATGTGCAGGCTGGTCAGCTCGGCGCAGAGCAGCAGCGCCGGGCGGCCGCGGGCGCTGACGAAGTCGCTGGCCGCGCCGAGCCCGGGCAGGGCCGCGTAGCAGCCCATGTGGCCGACGAACATGCGCTGGGTGTCCGGGGCCATGCCCAGGTCCCGGGCGAGCAGGATGTCCAGCCCCGGGGTGGCGTACCCGGTGCAGGAACAGACCACGAAGAGCCCGACGTCACCGGCGTCCAGCCCGGCGGCGGTGAGCGCACGGCCCACCGCCTCCTTGCCGAGCGGCAACGCCTCGACCTGGTAGCGCCGCATCCGGCGCTCGGTCGGCCACTCGGAGACGTCCTCCAGCAGCGGGTTCACCGCCGCCTGTCGCCGGGACACCCCGGAGTTGGCGAAGATGCGCTCGGCCAGGGCGTGCGTGGTCCCGGAGAAATGCTTCGCGAAGAAGCCGTCCCAGAGCTCGTCCTGCGTCGTGGCCGGCGGCAAGGCCGTACCCACACCCGCGATCACCGGCACGGCCATGTCGCCCACCTCTCGTTTCCGATCCCACGCTTCACCAACGACCATCTCCCGTTCGCGACTGCGGGGTTCGCAAACCCGGCTCACTCCTCGCGGTCACCAACGACCATCTCCCGGTCGCGACCGCGGGGTTCGCCCGCCGCGCTCACCAACGGCCGGCGCCCGTCGCCGGTGCTGGCCCGCCGCGCTCACCAGCGGGGCGTCGCGCCGTCGCGGTCCGGGTCGCCGCCGAGTGCGGCGATGCCGAGCCAGTCGGCGCAGACGTCGGAGGTCGCCGGGTGCAGCGAGCCGCACCGGGAATCCCGGTAGAGCCGCTCCAGCGGGTGGCCCCGGCGGGTGGCCGAGGTGCCGGCGGCCTCCAGCATGGACGCCGCCACATCGGCGGCGGTGGTGCCGGCCAGCAGCTTGGCCCGCCACACCCAGCGGTTGGTCTCTGGGTCGCCGGGCGCCTCGTCGACCCGGCGGGCCGCCTCGGCCACCACCAGCTCGGCCGCCGCGACCGCCGCGTCCGCCCGGCCCAGCCGGGCCCGGACCGCCGGCAGACCGGCGAGGTTACGGGCGTTCAGGTGCTCGGCGGCGGCCTCGATCGCCGCCCGTGCCACCCCCACGTAGACGGCGGCGTAGCTGGCCACCAACCAGTGCGGCATGAGCTGGGCGACCACCAGGGCCAGTCCCTCCACCCCGCCGAGCAGCCGGTCGGCGGGCACGGTGACGTCCAGATGCAGGTCGTGCGAGGAGGTGGCACGCATGCCCAGCGAGTCCCAGGTGGCCTCGACGGTGATGCCCTCGCCGGCCGGGACGAGGAACTGGGAGACCACCGACTGGTCGGCGGCGCTGCGGGCGGCGACCAGATAGCCGTCCGGATGCCCGGCACCCGAGCAGAAGGTCTTGCTGCCCTTGATGTGCCAGCCCCCGTCGACCGGCTCGTACACCGTGCTGAGCTGCGACAGCCGGGCGCCGGCGCCACGCTCGCTCATCGCCACCGCGTACCAGGCGCCGTCGGCCGCGGCGCGGAGCAGCCGGTCCCGGGCGGCCAGCGCCTCGTCCGGTACGCCGAGCGCCTCGGCCAGTTCCTCGGTGACCGCGCCGAGTGCCCCGGTGACCGAGGCGTGCATGTTGAACACCAGCGCGGTGGCGCCGTTGCCCCGGGCCAGCTCGGTGGCGACGGCGGCGTACCCGGCGAAGCTGGCGCCCGCGCCGCCCAGCTCCCGGGGCACCATCAGCCCGAAGAGCCCGGCCTCCCGCAGGTCGGCGAAGTCGTCGACCGGAAAGGAGCCGTCCCGGTCGTGCCCCGCCGCGCGGGCAGCCAGTCGCGGTGCCAACCGGCGGGCCGCCTCCAGCGCGTGCACAGTCATGTCGCCCCCTTCTCGGCGTCCCTCTACCCCGGCCGGCCCCGGCTATCCGTGCCGGACCCCCTGGCCCTGGTAGAGCACGGCTCTGGACCAGGTCGGCACGATCCGGGGCGTCCGCCCGGGCGGACGGTCGGTGGCGCCGCTCCGCATCCGGCGCAGCAGCCAGGCCAGCGTCCCACCCAGCTCGGGACGGATCCCCCGCAAGCGCAGCGCCACGCCGTGTCGGGCGCACTCGGCGACCAGGGCGCGGGCGTCCACGAACAACCGTGGATCGTGGATGCCGCGCGGCACCGTGGGCAGCCGTTCGCCGATCTCCACCGCGATCAGCCGGGCCAGCACGGTGTCGTTGAGGGTGTCCAGCACCAGCAGGCCGCCCGGACGCAGCAGGCGACACGCCTCGGCCACCGCGCGACGCCAGTCCGGCACGTGTTCCAGCAGTTCGCCGGCCGAGACCACGTCGGCGCAGCCGGCCGCGAGCGGGACGGCGGTGGCGTCGGCGCGGAGCGCGGCCACCCCGTGCGCGGCGGCCTGGACGAGGGCGGAACGGGTGAGGTCCACCCCGATGTGCCGGTAGCCCTTGCCGGCCAGGTGCGGGGCGAGCAGCCCGGCGCCGCAGCCGAGGTCGACCAGGACGGCGTCCGACCTGGACGCCGGGGGCACCAGGTCGGCCCGGGCCCGGGCCAGCCAGTGCAGCATCGCGAACGCCCCGTCGGGCCGCCACCACTCGCCGGCCAGGTCGTCGTACTGGCGGGGGTCGTTGGGTGGCAGCACCCGGAGCGGGGTGGACACGGGGGCCGCGTCGCGCATGGACAGAGCGTGACACGACTCCCCGTTAACGACCAGACTTCTCTTATGTCGTCGTCGGTGTTAGGGCTGGTCAGGGCGAGCCATCCGGAGCCGGCCGCCGCGGTCACCGTGGTGGCCGGGCTGCTGGCCTGGGGTGTCGGGCACCGACCCGTCGGGATCGCCGTCGTGGTGCTCACCGTGCTGGCCAGCCAACTCGCCGTCGGGTGGAGCAACGACCTCATCGACGCCGACCGGGACGCCGCGGTGGGACGTACCGACAAGCCGGTGGCCAGCGGGCTGATCGGACGGCGTCCCCTCGCCCGAGCCGCGGTCGCGGCCGCCGTCGCCACCCCGCTGGTGGCGCTGCTCACGGGCGGCGCGGCGGCGCTCTGCGTGACACTCGGGCTGGTGTCGGCGCTGCTCTACAACTGGCCGCTGAAGTCGACCCCGGTGTCCGTGCTGCCGTACGCGGTCTCCTTCGGCACGCTGCCCGCGTTCGTGGTGCTGGCCCTGCCCGGCGCGCCCGCACCCCCGGTCTGGCTGGTGGCCGCCGGCGCCTGCCTGGGCGCCGGGGCCCACTTCGCCAACGTCCTGCCCGACCTGGCCGACGACGCCCGGACCGGGGTGCGCGGGCTGCCGCACCGGCTCGGCGCGGCGGGCAGCCGGGTGGCCGCCGCCGCGCTGCTCCTCGCGGCCACCGTCATCCTGGTCGTCGGGCCGCCCGGGCCGCCGTCGTGGGCGGGCCTGTCGGCGGTCGCCGCCGCCGTCCTGGTACCGGCCCTCGGCTGGTACGCCGGCCGGGCCGCTGCCCGGACCGGTGGCCGGCCGGTGGCCGCCTTCCGGGCGGTGATGCTGGTGGCGCTCATCGATGTGGTCCTGCTGGTGGCGAACGGACGGGTGGTGTGACGGATCCCCGGAAGGTGGCATAACCGGGTCGGCGTGCGGGCCTCGATCAGCCCCAACTACCCTGGAGCGCGGTCTGCGCGGGTATGACCACCCCGTGCCCGGCGTACGGCCGGGTGGGGATCGTGACGAGGAGGACCGACGTGACGCGCTCGATCAGGGGTTCCCGGCGGGCGGCCCTGTTGCTGGCCGGTACGGCGGCGGCGACGAGCCTGCTGCTGTCCGGGTGTGGCGCCGGCCAGGTGGCCGAGACCGCCAAGAAGATCCCGTCGGTGCAGGGCGTCAACGTCCAGACCCCCGACAACGTCTACGCGGTGCGCGGCCTGTACGTGCAGTTCCCCGGCGTCGAGGGCTACCAGGCGGGCGCCGACGCCCCGCTCAACATGGTGATCTACAACGACAGCGCGTCCCCGGTCACCGTGACGGTCACCACCGACAGCGCCCGGGACGTGGTGCTGGCCGGTGCCACGCCGAGCGGCGCCCAGGCGAGCCCGAGCGAGTCGGCCACCGAGCCGGCGTCCGCGTCGCCCAGCCCGACCGAGCCGTCGGCCTCCGCCAGCGCCGCCGAGTCCGCCAGCGCCTCGGCCAGCCCGTCGGCCTCGCCGAGCGAGTCGGCGCCGACCCAGCCGGCCCGGATCGAGATCCCGGCGCTCGGCTACGCCCAGCTCAACGCCAACAGCGGCCGGTTCCTCCAGCTCGTCGGCCTGAACGACAAGCTGCTCTCCGGCCAGCAGGTCGACCTGATCTTCGACTTCGGCAACGGCAAGACCATCAAGACCGCGGCCCCGGTCGGCGTCCCGCTGACCCCGGCCGCGCGCCCTTCGCCGGTCGTTCAGCCCCGCGAGGAGGAGGGTGGCGCCGGCCACCCCGGTGGCCTGGTGGAGGGTGGCGGCCACAGCTGACCGACCCGATCGTCGACGACACCGCCGGTGTGGCCAGCGCCACGCCGGCGGTGTCGACGTTTCCGGGTGGGCTTTCGTCGTACCGCCCGGTTAGCGTCCTGGGGTGAGCACCTCCCGATCGACGTCCCCCCGCACCACCGCCGCCACCGGCCGGAGCCGGGGCGCCGCCCGCGAGCCGCGCCCGGCGTACGAGTGCGACGCCTGCGGCCACCAGCCACCCAAGTGGGTCGGGCGCTGCCCGGAGTGCGGCGAGTGGGGCTCGGTGGTCGAGTGCACCGTCACCGGGCCGCTGGTCTCCGGCCGGGTGGTCAGCTCCCGGATGCCTGCCGAGCCGGCCCGTCCGATCGCCACCATCAGCGCCGCGCCGGCCCGGGCCCGGCCGACCGGGGTCAGCGAGCTCGACCGGGTGCTCGGCGGTGGCCTCGTGCCCGGTGCGGTGGTGCTGCTCGCCGGCGAGCCGGGGGTCGGCAAGTCGACGCTGCTGCTCGACGTCGCCCAGCAGTGGGCGGCCAACGCCGGCAGCCCGTCCCTGGTGGTGAGCGGCGAGGAGTCGGTCAGCCAGGTGCGGCTGCGCGCCGAGCGGATGGGCACCCTGCACGAGCAGCTCTATCTGGCCGCCGAGAGCGACCTGTCGGCGGTGCTCGGCCACCTCGACGCGGTCAAGCCGGGGCTGCTGGTGCTCGACTCGGTGCAGACGATCTCGACCACCGGTACGGAGGGCGTGCCGGGCGGGGTGACCCAGGTCCGGGCGGTCACCGCGGCCCTGGTGACGGTCGCGAAGGAGCGGGGCATCGCCACCGTGCTCGTCGGCCACGTGACGAAGGACGGTCAGGTCGCCGGCCCCCGGGTGCTGGAGCACCTGGTCGACGTGGTGCTGCACTTCGAAGGCGACAAGCACTCGTCGCTGCGGATGGTCCGGGGGGTGAAGAACCGGTTCGGCGCGGCGGACGAGGTGGGCTGCTTCGAGATGCACGAGGGTGGCATCAGCAGCCTGGCCGACCCGTCCGGGCTCTTCCTGACCCGCTACGCCGAGCCGGTGCCGGGCACCTGCGTCACGGTGGCGATGGAGGGCCGGCGGGCCCTGGTGACCGAGGTGCAGGCGCTGATCGGGGCCACCGTGGCCGGCTCGCCGCGGCGTACGGTCTCGGGGCTGGACGGGGCCCGGCTGGCGATGGTGCTGGCGGTGCTCCAGCGGCGGACCGAGCGGCTGACCCTGCACGACCGCGAGGTGTTCGCCGCCACCGTGGGCGGCATCCGGGTGGTGGAGCCGGCGGCCGACCTGGCCGTGGCGCTCGCGGTCGCGTCCGGCGGCCTCAACCTGGCCATCGCCCCGCATCTGGTGGCGATCGGCGAGGTCGGGCTCACCGGCGAGGTGCGCCGGGTCGGTGCGGTCCCCCGCCGGCTGGCCGAGGCGGCCCGGCTCGGTTTCCGGTTGGCCCTGGTGCCGCCGGGCTGTGGTCCGACCAGCAGCGGGGTGACGCAGGACAACATGCGGGTGATCGAGGTCACCGACGTCCGTGCGGCACTTCAGGCGGCCGCCCGCGCGTCCGCGGAGTGACGCGTGGGGCGGCAGGGGCGGACCGGCTGGGCCATTTCGGGCACCGGGCGCACCCGGTTGTTGATCACCGAAGTAGGACATCGTGACACATCACAGTAACCACGAGAGCACCCACCGCACGGCAGTCCGTAGACTGTGCCCGTGCCGATCGACCGCGATGCCACCAAGCCCGCCGCGGCGACGCCGCACGCCCGCACCGGCGCGGTGGGCTCCCCCGCCCGTCCGATCAACGTGACCGTCACCGGAGGCGTCGGCGCCGGCGGAGATCCGCTGCGCGCCAACCTCGCCCTGATGGCGCCGGGCACCGCGCTGCGCGACGGGCTCGAGCGCATCCTGCGCGGCCGCACCGGCGCGCTCATCGTGCTCGGCTACGACAAGGTGGTCGAGCAGCTCTGCACCGGCGGCTTCCCGCTGGACGTGGAGTTCTCCGCCACCCGGGTCCGCGAGCTGTGCAAGATGGACGGCGCCGTGGTGCTCTCCAGCGACGGCACGCGGATCGTCCGGGCCGCGGTGCACCTGATGCCCGACCCGTCCATCCCCACCGAGGAGTCCGGCACCCGGCACCGCACGGCCGAGCGGGTGGCCCGGCAGACCGGCTACCCGGTCATCTCGGTGAGCCAGTCCATGCGGATCATCAGCCTCTACGTCAACGGCCAGCGGCACGTGCTGGACGACTCGGCGGCCATCCTGTCCCGCGCCAACCAGGCCCTGGCCACCCTGGAGCGCTACAAGCTCCGCCTGGACGAGGTCTCCGGCACCCTCTCCGCCCTGGAGATCGAGGATCTGGTGACCGTACGCGACGCGGTGGCCGTGGTGCAGCGGCTGGAGATGGTCCGCCGGATCGCCGACGAGATCGCCGGGTACGTGGTGGAGTTGGGCACCGACGGCCGGCTGCTCGCCCTCCAGCTCGACGAGCTGATGGCCGGCGTGGACGCCGACCGCACCCTGGTCATCCGGGACTACCTCCCGGTCGGCCGCAAGTCCCGCACCCTCGACGAGGCGCTGGTCGAGCTGGACCTGCTCAGCGCCACCGAGCTGATCGACCTGGTGGCGGTGGCCAAGGCCATCGGCTACCCGTCCGCCTCCGACGCCCTCGACGCGGCGGTGAGCCCGCGCGGCTTCCGCCTGCTGGCCAAGGTGCCCCGGCTCCCCACGGCCGTGGTCGACCGGCTGGTGGTGCACTTCGGCAGCCTCCAACGGCTGCTCGGCGCCACCGTGGAGGACCTGCAGACGGTCGAGGGAGTGGGCGACGCCCGCGCCCGGGGGGTCCGCGAGGGCCTGTCCCGGCTCGCCGAGGCGTCCATCCTGGAGCGTTACGTCTGAGCCCGCGTCCGCCCCGGCCGCCGGTCAGCCGGCCTCCGATCAGCCGGTGATGGTCAGCTTCACCGGCTCGCTGAGCTTGGTGCCCACCCGGGCGAAGACCTGGTACGCGCCGGGCTGCGCGTACGGGCCGTCGGCCAGACCGTTCGCGCACTTCGTGCTGTACCGGCCGTTCCAGCCCAGCTCGTAGGAGCGCTCGAAGTTCGGCGTGAACGACTGCACGTCCGAGCCCTTGCCGGTGCCGCAGGTGTCCGAGGACCAGACCTTCTCCGCGCCGACCTTGACGAACAGTTCCTGGAGGTCGGCGCCCACATCCCGGCTGCAGGTACGGTTCGACACGTTCTTGACCTTGAGCCGGAGGGTGACCACCGTGCCCTGCCGGGCGGTGGCCGGCAGGGCCACCGGGGTCACCCGGATCTCGGAGTCGGCGCAGGTGCCGTCGTCGACCACCGGGGCGGCCGGCACGTCGTTGGACCCGCCGCCGCTCTGCCCGCTGTCCGAGCCGCCCGAGTCGCCGCCCGAGTCGCCGCCCGAGTCGCCGCCGGCGTCGCCGGGCGTCGGGGACGGGCTGCCGGAGGTCGGTGTCAGCACCGACCCGGTCGGCTGCGGCGCCGGCCCGGACGCCTTCGCCGAGGGATCGGCACCCGTCGCGCCGGTGTTGTTGCGCTCCGTGCCGGTGCAGGAATAGAGCAGGACAATCAGGAAGAGAAGCCCCGCTCCGAGCACGACGGCGCGACGCCGCCAGTACACGGCGGGTGGCAGGGGGCCGACCGTCAGACGCATGATGCGTTCACGGTAGCGGCGTACCGCACGACGCGGGGCACGACGCGCCGGTACGGACGAACCCGGCCGAGCCGGCCCTCCACACTCGACGGCAGGTCGTCACCGAGCGGCTCCGGACGGGCGCGCAGCGCCATGACGGCTCAGAGATAGACCTTGCGCTGGTAGACGGCGTGCGCCCCGGCGACCCGGTCGAGAAAGAGCAGTCCGGCGCAGTGGTCGATCTCGTGCTGGAGCGCCCTCGCCTCGAACCCGTCCGTCACCAGCCGCACCGGCGCGCCGCTGCCCGGCAGCACCCCCTCGACCACGAGCCGGCCGGCCCGCTTCACATCGCCGGTCAGGTCGGGCACCGACATGCAGCCCTCCCGGCCGGCCTTCCAGCGGCTCGCCTCCACCACCTTGGCGTTGCAGAGCACGAAGGTGCCATGCACCGTGACCGCCTTCGGGTGGCCGGTTACGTCCACCGCGAACACCTGCGCGCCCACCCCGACCTGCGGCGCGGCGAGGCCGACACAGCCCGGCGAGACCCGCATGGTGGCGACCAGGTCGGCGGCGAGGCGGATCACCTCGGTTGAGGTCGGGTCGACCTCCGGCCCGGGCCGGCTGAGCACCGGGTCGGGCGCGGCGACCACCGGACGCACCTCGCCCGGCACGCCGAGCGCCTCGGGGGTCCAGCCACCCAGGCCGACGTACTCGGCGGTCACAGCAGGTCCGGGTCCGCCGGCCGGAGGCTGACGCCCACGCCCAGCTCGGCAGCAGTACGGGCCAGCCGGCCGGCCACCTCGTCGGAGCTGCCCGGCGGCAGTTCCACCTCGGCGACCACCACGTAGAGGGACCCGGTCAGCCGGGTGCTCAGATCGGTGACGTTGCCGCCCGCGTCGGCCAGCACCCGGGTCATCGCCGCGACGATGCCCATCCGGTCCGCGCCGTGCACCGCCATCACGTACGGCTCGCCGGCCGGCGCGGTCCGCCCGTCGGGGGTGACCGCGCGTACGGTGGCCAGCAGTTGGCCGTCCGCGGCGAGCGGGGCCAGCGCGGCCTCGACCTCGGCGGCGGCCGGGCCCACGCAGATCAGGGTCATCGCGAAGTGTCCCCGCAGCCGGGTCATCGTGGAGTCGGTGAGGTTCGCGCCGAGCCGCGCGAGTGCCTCGGCGACGTCGGCCACGATGCCCGGCCGGTCCCGGCCGATGACGGTGATCGCGAGCTCGTTCATCCGGACATTCTGCCCCGTCGGCCCTGGTCGGCCGCGTGGGCCCGGCCCGCCCGCCCATCCTGCGGGAAAGCCGTCCGTGACATGATCGGCAGCGCGATGTCTGAGCCCACCTTCGCCACCCTGGTCAGCCGGTGGTACGAGCGGAACGCCCGCGACCTGCCGTGGCGCAAGCCGGGCGTCGGCGCCTGGGCCATCCTGGTCAGCGAGGTCATGCTCCAGCAGACGCCGGTGGTCCGGGTGCTGCCCGCCTGGGAGGCGTGGCTGGCCCGCTGGCCCGTCCCGGCCGCGCTCGCCGAGGACACCCCGGCCGAGGCGATCCGGATGTGGGGCCGGCTCGGCTACCCCCGCCGGGCCGTCCGGCTGCGGGACTGCGCGGTGGCGATCGTGGACCGGCACGGCGGTGCGGTGCCGGACCGGCTGGACCAGTTGCTGGCCCTGCCAGGCGTCGGGACGTACACGGCCCGGGCGGTGGCGGCGTTCGCGTACGGGCAGCGGCACCCGGTGGTCGACACCAACGTGCGCCGGGTGGTCTGCCGGGCGGTCGCCGGGGAGCCGGACGCCGGACCGGCCACCCGCCCCGCCGACCTGGTGGCCACCGAGGAACTGCTGCCGGCGGAGCCCGCCGCGGCGGCCCTGGCCAGCGCCGCGTTCATGGAACTCGGTGCCATGATCTGCACCGCCCGCGCACCGCGCTGCACGATCTGCCCGGTCGAGTCCGTCTGCGCCTGGCGGGCGTCCGGGCAGGAGGCCCCGGCCGGCCCGACCCGCCGCCCCCAGCGGTACGCCGGCACCGACCGCCAGGTACGCGGCCTGCTGCTCGCGGTGCTCCGCGAGGCGACCGGCCCGGTGCCGCACCAACGGCTGGACCAGGTGTGGCACGACGACGTGCAGCGGGCCCGGGCCCTGGCCGGGCTGGTCACCGACGGACTGGTCGAACCCGTCGGCGAGGAGTCCTTCCGCCTGCTCGGCGACGGCCCCCCGATCCCTCTCCCCCGCCCCTGATCCCCACCCCGGGCCGTCGTGGCAGCACCCGGTCGCCGATCTGGCGGTATCTCACCCCCGCGAGGGCGCCGAATCGCCGAACTGGCGGCACCACGCCGCCGCGGACACCACCACATCGCCGACCTCGCGTCGATCAAGCGCGACGGCGACGCGGCCGGATTTGCGCCGAGCCGGCAAGGCGGTCCGGCGAGACGGTGCGGGGCAGGGCGGGGCAGGAGCAGGGCAGGAGCAGGAAAAGGCGACGGCCCCGGCGGCTTTCGCCGACCGGGGCCGTCGCCCTGTTTGATGTGCCTTACTCGTCCGCACCTGCGGTGGCGGCGCCACCGAGGTCCGCCGGGACGGCGTCCGGCACGGCCACCGGCCGGTCGGCGCCCCGGAAGACGAGCTTGGACTTGTCGATGTTGCTCGGGTCGCCCTCGCAGTCCACCACCACGATCTGACCCGGGGTCAGCTCGTTGAAGAGGATCCGCTCGGAGAGGTTGTCCTCGATGTCGCGCTGGATCGTGCGACGCAGCGGCCGCGCGCCCAGCACCGGGTCGAAGCCCTTCTTCGCCAGGTACTTCTTGGCGTTGTCGGTCAGCTCCAGGCCCATGTCCTTGTTCTTCAGCTGGGTCTCGATCCGCTGGATCATGATGTCCACGATCGACAGGATCTCGTTCTCCCGCAGCTGGTGGAAGACGATGGTGTCGTCGATCCGGTTCAGGAACTCGGGCCGGAAGTGCTGCTTGAGCTCGTCGTTGACCTTCTGCTTCATCCGGTCGTAGTTCGACTCGGAGTCCTCAGAGGCCTGGAAGCCCAGCGACACCGCCTTGGCGACGTCCCGCGTACCGAGGTTGGTGGTCAGGATGATGACCGTGTTCTTGAAGTCCACGATCCGACCCTGGCCGTCCGTGAGCCGCCCGTCCTCCAGGATCTGGAGGAGCGTGTTGAACACGTCCGGGTGGGCCTTCTCGATCTCGTCGAACAGGACCACCGAGAACGGCCGACGGCGCACCTTCTCGGTCAACTGCCCGCCCTCGTCGTAGCCGACGTAGCCGGGAGGGGCACCCACCAGCCGGGACACCGTGTACCGGTCGTGGAACTCGGACATGTCCAGCTGGATGAGGGCATCCTCGCTACCGAACAGGAACTCGGCGAGCGCCTTGGACAGCTCGGTCTTACCCACACCGGACGGGCCGGCGAAGATGAACGAGCCGGACGGGCGCTTCGGGTCCTTCAGGCCGGCCCGGGTACGCCGGATCGCCTTCGAGACCGCCTTGACCGCGTCCTCCTGGCCGATGACGCGCTTGTGCAGCTCGTCCTCCATGCGCAGCAGGCGCGAGGTCTCCTCCTCGGTCAGCTTGTAGACCGGGATGCCGGTCCAGTTGCCGAGCACCTCGGCGATCTGCTCGTCGTCGACCTCGCTGACGACGTCCAGGTCACCGGCCTTCCACTCCTTCTCCCGCTGGGCCTTCTGGCCGAGCAGCTGCTTCTCCTTGTCGCGGAGCTGAGCGGCCCGCTCGAAGTCCTGCGCGTCGATCGCGGACTCCTTGTCGCGGCGCACCTGGGCGATGCGCTCGTCGAAGTCACGCAGGTCTGGCGGCGCGGTCATCCGGCGGATGCGCATCCGGGCACCGGCCTCGTCGATCAGGTCGATCGCCTTGTCCGGCAGGAAGCGGTCGGAGATGTACCGGTCGGCCAGGGTTGCGGCGGCCACCAGGGCGGCGTCGGTGATGCTCACCCGGTGGTGCGCCTCGTAGCGGTCCCGCAGGCCCTTGAGGATCTCGATGGTGTGCGCCAGCGAGGGCTCACCCACCTGGATCGGCTGGAAGCGGCGCTCGAGAGCGGCGTCCTTCTCCAGGTGCTTGCGGTATTCGTCGAGGGTGGTGGCACCGATGGTCTGCAGCTCGCCACGGGCCAGCATCGGCTTGAGGATGCTGGCGGCGTCGATCGCGCCCTCGGCGGCACCCGCACCCACCAGGGTGTGGATCTCGTCGATGAACAGGATGATGTCGCCGCGGGTGCGAATCTCCTTGAGCACCTTCTTCAGGCGCTCCTCGAAGTCACCGCGGTAGCGCGAGCCGGCCACCAGGGCACCGAGGTCCAGCGTGTAGAGCTGCTTGTCCTTCAGCGTCTCGGGCACCTCGCCCTTGATGATCTTCTGGGACAGCCCCTCCACCACGGCGGTCTTGCCGACGCCGGGCTCACCGATCAGGACCGGGTTGTTCTTGGTACGGCGGGAGAGCACCTGCATGACCCGCTCGATTTCCTTCTCGCGCCCGATGACCGGGTCGAGCTTGCCCTCGCGGGCGGCCTGGGTCAGGTTGCGGCCGAACTGGTCCAGCACGAGGCTGGTCGACGGCGCGGCCTCACCCGGCGCGGCACCTGCCGCGGCCGGCTCCTTGCCCTGGTAGCCGGAGAGCAGCTGGATCACCTGCTGGCGGACTCGGTTGAGGTCCGCGCCGAGCTTGACCAGCACCTGGGCGGCGACGCCCTCACCCTCGCGGATCAGGCCGAGCAGGATGTGCTCCGTGCCGATGTAGTTGTGGCCGAGCTGCAGCGCCTCACGCAGCGACAGCTCCAGCACCTTCTTGGCCCGCGGCGTGAACGGGATGTGCCCGCTCGGCGCCTGCTGGCCCTGGCCGATGATCTCCTCGACCTGCTGGCGGACGCCCTCGAGGGAGATGCCGAGGCTCTCCAGGGCCTTTGCCGCGACACCCTCACCCTCGTGGATCAGGCCCAGCAGGATGTGCTCCGTACCGATGTAGTTGTGGTTGAGCATCCGGGCCTCTTCCTGGGCCAGGACGACAACCCGTCGCGCTCGGTCGGTGAACCGCTCGAACATGCCCTCGTGCTCCTCACGTGCCGTGCGCCTTGATGGTCTAGATCTTGGCGGGGCCGGTGCGCGGACGTCCGGGACGGGCGTCCGTGCCTCCTTACTCTATCGCCGCGGACCGACTCCGCTGAGGTCGTGCGACCCCGCGAATGGCCGTTCACGCGTCGTTTCTGACAACCGTCCACGCTCAGGAGGTGTTCCGGTACCCCTGCCTGTACGCGCAGAGCGAAATTCGACCGTGGGTGGAAAAGCCCGGTCGGGGGCTCCCCGGACGTCTCCGGGCCGGGGCGGGCGGCGTCAGTGCCGGCCGCCGGTCATCCACAACCTGTGGACAAGTTCTCCACTGCCTGTGGACAACTTCCCCCACGGCGGTTTTCTTCCCGGTCCCGGCCCAGGTTTCCCGGCACCCGACCGCCGCTCCCGACGGCCCCGGGACATACCGGACAGACGGCGCGAGAGGGCTGAAACGGCGACGCCGGCCCGGAGTGGCACTCCGGTCCGGCGTCGTAGTCGCCTGGTAGGCGCGTCGGCTCAGTGGCCCGCCTTCGCGTGGTACTCGTCGACGATCTCCTGCGGGATGCGGCCCCGGTCCGAGATGTCCTTGCCGGCCTTCTTGGCCCAGGCCCGGATGGCCTTGTTCTGCTCGCGGTCGGCGGTCGCGCCGCCCCGGCCACGCGCGGCCCGGCCACCGACGACCACCCCGCCGCGCCCGACCTTGGTGCCGTGGGCGATGTACTGAGCGAATACGTCGCGCAATTTCTCGGCATTGGGAGCCGACAGGTCGATCTCGTACTGCACGCCGTCGAGCGCGAACTTGACGGTCTCGTCAGCGTCCCCGCCGTCCAGGTCATCGACCAGCTTGTGAATGATCTGCTTGGCCACAGCCCCACATTCCTTTCGAGCAGGGTGGTCCTCCCGTTATTACAGGAGCACGATAACCCGCCCGACACTTGCCGCGTCAATAGGACCCGGTAACGACCCGGTAGTGCTTCGCGGCTACTCGGGGCGGACCAACGGGAACAGGATGGTTTCCCGAATTCCCAGGCCGGTCAGCGCCATCAAGAGCCGGTCGATTCCCATTCCCATACCGCCGGCCGGCGGCATTCCGTACTCCATCGCCCGGAGAAAGTCCTCGTCCAGTCGCATGGCCTCGTCGTCGCCGCGGGCGGCGAGCTGCGCCTGGGCCACCAGCCGCTCCCGCTGCACCACCGGGTCGACCAGCTCGGAATACGCGGTGCCCAGCTCGAAGCCGAGCACGTAGAGGTCCCACTTCTCGGCCAGGCCCGGCTCCGTGCGGTGCGCCCGGGTCAGCGGGCTGGTCTCCTCCGGATAGTCGCGCACAAAGGTGGGCGCCTGCAGCGACGGGACGACCAGTTCCTCGAACAGCTCCTCGGCCAGCTTGCCCGGACCCCACTTGGGGTCGACACCGAGCCCGACCTTGTCCGCGTACTCGACCAGGCGGGACCTTTCCGTGCGCACGGTGACCTCCTCACCGAGCGCTTCGGAAAGAACACCGAACAGCGTCACCGACCGCCACTCGCCGCCGAGATCGAACTCGCGGCCGTCGGCGTGGGTGACCACCGTCGAGCCACCCACCGCGATCGCGGCCTGCTGCACGAGATTACGGGTCAGCTCGGCCATCGTGTTGTAGTCGCCGTACGCCTGGTAGGCCTCGAGCATCGCGAACTCGGGCGAGTGCGAGGAGTCGATGCCCTCATTACGGAAGTTGCGGTTGATCTCGAAGACCTGGTCCACACCGCCGACCACGGCACGCTTGAGAAACAGTTCCGGCGCGATTCGCAGATACAGATCGGTGCTGAGCGCATTGCTGTGGGTCACGAATGGGCGGGCCGCCGCGCCACCGTGCAGCAACTGGAGCATCGGGGTCTCCACCTCGACAAAGCCCTGCGCGTGCAGGGTGTCGCGGAGGCTGCGCACGGCGGCGGCGCGGGTGCGTACCATCTGCCGCGCCTGCGGCCGAACGACCAGGTCCACGTAGCGCTGGCGGACCCGGGCCTCCTCGCTCAGCGGCTTGTGCGCCACCGGCAGCGGGCGGAGCGCCTTGGCGGTGACCGCCCACTCCTCGACCAGCACCGACAGCTCGCCGCGCCGGCTGGTGATCACCTCACCGGTGACCCCGACGTGGTCGCCGAGGTCGACCAGGCGCTTCCAGTCCTCCAGCCGCTCCGGGCCGACCCGGTCCAGCGAGAGCATCGCCTGCAGTTCGGTGCCGTCACCGTCCCGCAGCGTGGCGAAGCAGAGCTTGCCGGTGTTGCGTACGAAGATCACCCGGCCGGTGACCGAGACCCGGTCGCCGGTGGCGGTGTCGGTGGGCAGGTCGGCGTACTGCGCCCGGATCCGGGCCAGCGTGCTGGTCCGGGGGTATCCGACCGGGTACGGCTCGACGCCCTCGGCGAGCATCCGGTCCCGCTTCTCCCGGCGGACCTTCATCTGCTCCGGAAGGTCGTCGGCGGGGTCGACTGGCACGGCGTTCTGCTCGGTCACGGCACGCTTCCTCAAGCCTTGGGAAAAATCGGCGGGTCAGCCCATGAGCGTACTCAAGCGGCCTGCTGGCCGTTACGGGATAACCTGCCGCTCATGACGGACCCCACTCAGGCGCTCTCCTTCGGCGTCGCCGCCGCCGAGTACGACCGGTTCCGCCCCCGGTATCCCGAGGCAGCGCTGCGCTGGGCGCTCGACGGGCTCGTCGTGCCGGCCAAGGTGGTGGACCTGGGCGCGGGGACCGGCATCCTCAGCCGGGGCGTGCTCGCGCTCGGCCACGACGTCGTACCGGTGGAACCGGATCCGGGAATGCGGGCGCAACTGGCAGTCGCCACCCCGGGCACGACGGCGCTGGCCGGCAGCGCCGAGGCGATGCCGCTGCCGGACGGGTCGGCGGACGCCGTCCTGGTCGGCCAGGCCTACCACTGGTTCGACAAGGAGCCTGCGCACGCCGAGATCGCCCGGGTGCTGCGGTCCGGCGGCACCTTCGCCCCGATCTGGAACGTCCGCGACGAGCGGGTTACCTGGGTGGCGGAACTGACCCGGATCGCCCACCTCGGCGACACCGCCGGCGACGTGACCGAGAAGTACGGCGACTTCGGCCCCGCCTTCGAGCCGGTCGAGCTGGGCGAGTTCGCCCACACCACCACACTCACGCCCGACGAGGTGGTGGGCATGCTGCACACCCGCTCGTACTGGCTCACCGCCCCGGCGGAGGAGCAGGAAAAGATCGACCGGGAACTCCGGGAGCTCTTCGCGACCCACCCGGACCTGGCCGGGCGGGAGACCGTCGAACTCCCCTACCGCACGTTCGTCTTCCGCTCCCGACGGCGCTGAACCACCGAAGGGTTTCCGGGCAGCCCGACCGGCGGAGGGATCAAGCCTGACCGCCCGGAGCCGGTTGGGCTGCCCGGAAACCCACCGGGTCAGAGGTTCCGCTCATAAACCATCCGCAGGCCGATGAGCGTGATCATCGGCTCGTGGTGGGTGATCGTGCGGCACTCGTTGAGCACCAGGGCGGCCAGGCCACCGGTGGCGATCACCGCCTTCACCTCGCCCAGCTCCTCGGTCATCCGCTCGACGATCCGGTCCACCTGGCCGGCGAAGCCGAAGTAGAGGCCGGCCTGGAGGCACTCGACGGTGTTCTTGCCGATCACCGACCGGGGCATGGTGGCCTCCACCTTGCGCAGCTGGGCGGCGCGGGCGGCCAGCGCGTCGAAGGAGATCTCGATGCCCGGCGCGAAGGCCCCGCCGAGGAACTCGCCCCGGCCGCTGATCACGTCGAAGTTGGTGGTCGTGCCGAAGTCCACCACGATCGACGGCCCGCCGTAGAGGGTGTACGCGGCCAGGGTGTTGACCACCCGGTCCGCGCCGACCTCCTTGGGGTTGTCGATGGCGAGCTGCACCCCGGTGCGTACCCCGGGCTCGACGATCACACTCGGCAGGTCCGCGTAGTAGCGGGCCAGCATGGTGCGCAGTGAGCGCAGCGCGGCCGGCACCGTGGAGCAGGCGGCCACCCCGGTGATCTCCACGGCGTCACCGGCGAGCAGTCCCCGGAACATCAGACCCAGCTCGTCGGCGGTGGAGCGGGCGTCGGTCTTGATCCGCCAGGAGTGCACCAGCTTGTCGCCGTCGAAGGTCGCCAGCACGGTGTTGGTGTTTCCGATGTCGATGCAGAGCAGCACGCTGGCAGCCTAGACGGCGCTCGCGCCGCGGGTGAGCGCGAGGAGTGAGCCGGGTTTGCGAGCCCCGCAGTCGCGAACGAAGACCAGCACAGCTCATGCCGTGCGCAGATCCAGGGCGATGTCCAGGATCGGCGAGGAGTGGGTCAGCGCGCCCACCGAGAGGAAGTCCACCCCGGTCGCGCCGTACTCGGCCGCCACCGGCAGGGTCAGCCCACCGGTCGCCTCCAGCTCGGCCCGGTCGCCCACCGCCGCGACCACCTCGCGCAGCTGCGCCGGGGTCATGTTGTCCAGCAGCAGGAAGTCGGCGCCCGCCTCGACCGCCTCCACCGCCTCGGCCAGGGTGTCCACCTCCACCTGCACCGGCACGTCCGGGAACGCCTCCCGGACCCGGCGGTAGGCGGCGGCGATCCCGCCCGCGGCGACCTTGTGGTTGTCCTTGATCATGGCGACGTCGTGCAGACCCATCCGCTTGTTGGTGCCGCCGCCGGCGCGGACCGCGTACTTCTCCAGGGCGCGCAGGCCGGGGGTGGTCTTGCGGGTGTCGAGCACCATCGCCTTGCTGCCGGCCAGGGCGTCGGCCCAGGCCCGGGTGTGAGTGGCCACCCCGGACATCCGGCACAGCAGGTTGAGCGCCGTCCGCTCGGCGGTGAGCAGCAGCCGGGTCGGGCCGGCCACCGTGGCCAGCACGTCGCCGCGGGCCACCCGCTGCCCGTCCTGGGCCACCAGCGACACCTCCACCGTACGGCCGGCGCCGGTCACCTCGCCCACCAGCTCGAACACGGCCGCGGCCACGGCCAGCCCGGCCACCACGCCGTCGGCCCGGGCGACCAGGTCACCGGTGTCGTGCTGGGCGGCCGGGATGGTGGCGACGCTGGTGACGTCGAGGAAGTCGGGACCCAGGTCCTCGGCGAGCGCGTCGACGATCACCCGCCGTACCCGCTCCGGGTCCAGGCCACCGGCCCGCAGGGCCCGCTCCGTCGACTCCCTCACCGTGCCTCCTCTGTTCGCGACTGCGGGGCTCGTTCCTCCCAGCGCTCGGTCAACCGTCCCTCGGTCCCGACCCCGGCGACGAGATGGCCCAGCCACCGGTCGTCGGCCGTCGGGAAGTCCTCCCGCCAGTGGCAGCCCCGGGTCTCACGACGGGTGTACGCGGCGGCGACCAGCGCCGACGCCACGGTGATCAGGTTCGTCGCCTCCCAGTCGGCGGTACGCGGAACCCCCCGGCCCTGACCCAGCTCGGTGAGCGTGCCGGCCGTCGCGGCCAGGCTCTGCGCCGAGCGGAGCACCCCCGCCCCCCGGGTCATCGCCCGCTGCAGGGTGGCGGTGGTCGCGGCCGGCACCACCCAGCCCTGGCCACCCACCCAGGCGCCGGTCTCGGCCGGCTTCGCCTGCTCGGGCAGCCCGGCGGCCACGTCCTCGGCGATCCGGCGGGAGAAGACCAGCCCCTCCAGCAGCGAGTTGCTGGCCAGCCGGTTGGCACCGTGCACCCCGGTGCAGGCCACCTCGCCGCAGGCGTACAGGCCGGGGATCGAGGTGCGGCCGTGCAGGTCGGTACGGACGCCGCCGGAGGCGTAGTGGGCGGCCGGCGCGACCGGGATCAGGTCGGTCGCCGGGTCCACCCCGATCGCCAGGCAGGACGCCACGATGGTCGGGAAACGCCGGGCCAGGAAGTCCCCGCCGAGGTGCCGGGCGTCCAGGAAGACGTGGTCCGCGCCGGTGGCCAGCAGCACCCGGTGGATGCCCTTGGCGACCACGTCCCGCGGAGCCAGCTCGGCCAGCTCGTGCTGGCCGACCATGAACCGCTTGCCGTCACCGTCGACCAGATGGGCGCCCTCGCCGCGCAGCGCCTCGGAGACCAGCGGCTGCTGGGCCCGGGCGGCGCCGGGCGCGCCGGCCGGCACGATCAGCGCGGTCGGGTGGAACTGGACGAACTCCACGTCGGTGACCGCCGCGCCGGCCCGCATGGCGAGCGCCACGCCGTCGCCGGTGGAGACCGCCGGGTTGGTGGTGGCCGCGAAGATCTGGCCCATGCCGCCGGTGGCCAGCACCACCGCCCGGGCCAGGAGCGCCCCGACGCCGTCCTCACTGCCCTCGCCCAGCACGTGCAGGGTGATCCCACACGCCGGGCCGAGCCCGTCCGGGCCGTCCCCGGGGGCGCGCAGCAGGTCCAGCACGAGGGCGTGCTCGACCAGCCGGATCCACGGGTCGCGGTGGACCGCCGCATGCAGCGCCCGCTGCACCTCGGCCCCGGTGGCGTCGCCGCCGGCGTGCACGATTCGGTCCGCCCGGTGGCCGCCCTCGCGGGTGAGCATCAGCGAGCCGTCCGGGTTACGGTCGAACTCGGCCCCGATCCGCATCAGCTCGCGCAGCCGGGTCGGGCCCTCCTCCACCAGCACGCGGACCGCCGCCGGGTCGCACAGGCCGACCCCGGCCACCTCGGTGTCGTACGCGTGCGCGACCGGGGTATCGGTCGGGTCGAGCACGGCGGCGATGCCGCCCTGCGCCCAGCGGGTCGAGCCCTCGTCCATGTTGACCTTGGTGACCACCGTGACGTGCAGCCCCGCCTCGCGCAGGTGCAGCGCGGCGGTCAGCCCGGCGACCCCGGAGCCCACCACGATCACGTCCGTGGTCTCCACCCAGCCGGGTGCGGGCGCGGCCAGCAGCCTGGGCAGGGCCGGCAGGTCGACGGTCGGAACGTCCATGAGCACAGTCAACCCGAACGTCCCTCGCCCCGGGCGGCGGGGGCGGGACGAGTGGTTTCGGCTACCTCGTCCGCACCGGCAGGCCGGCCGGCCCGGCATCCTTCAGGGAGGCGGTGACCGTCCGGTCGCTGAGCCACAGGTAGCAGCGGACACCACGGTCACCGACGGCCCACCGGCCGGCGCCGGGCGGGCGTACCACCACACCGCTGCGGAAGCGCAGGGTCGCGTCGTCGGGCACGCCGACGTACCGGGCGAGGACACTGTTGCAGCCGGCGTAGAGCGGAACCCAGTCGGCGTCCCTCGTCGGGTAGGGGCGGTCCGGCGCCGGCCACACCCCGACGAACTCGGCGTCGTGCGCGGTGCCGCAGTCCACCGGGGACAGCGCCTGCACCCGCCGGGCATCGCTGCCGGTGCGCTGGCAGCCCAGCCGCAGCGCGGACGGCCCCTTCAGCGCGTCCCGCAGGCTGCCCGTCCGGGTCACCACCTGCGCCGCCGCCTCGACCGTGGTCAGCTCGGTCAGGTCGCAGCGGTACCACCGGGAGCCGGCCGTCCAGCCGGGCCCGGTGGGCAGGGCCACCGCCAGCCGCAGCCGCCCGGCCCGCCAGTTGTCGCCAACAAACCCGCTGGCCCGGGCGTCGCAGTCGGCGAACGCCGTGCGCAGCTCGGGCGAGGCGGGGGCCGGTGGGGCGGTGCGGTCGGCCGGGAAGGCGCCCACGTGCACCGTCTCCACCCGGTGCGGCAGGTCGCAGCCCACCGGGTCGTAGCCGGCCAGGCCGACCGTGGCGGTGAAGTCGGCGACCTGGCAGACCCCGGCCGCCGGGGTGAACGCCCCGGCCGCCGGCAGCGCGGCCCAGTCGTCGGTGAGGTCCCCGTCCAGCCCGCCGACCCCGGCGCAGCCGGCCAGGGCGGCCCCCGCGACCAGGGCGGCGACCAAGATCGTCATCGCACGGCGCATCGCGGCCTCCCCCAGCGACGACCGTCAACCCGACGGTCCGCCCAGGGTAGCCGGAAATGACCTTCCGGTGACAGACCGTGCTGTCCGGGTCAGTTCAGGGCGGCGGCGAGCGGGTTGGGCACCGGGTCACCGGCGGTGCCGGCGGCGGCGGTGGTCGGATCGGCGGTCAGGTCGACCACCTTGTTGTCGGCGTCGACGTGCACCACCCGCGGCTGGTACGTCCGCGCCTCGGCGTCGTCCATCTGCCCGTACGAGATGAGGATCACCAGGTCACCGGGGTGCACCAGGTGCGCCGCGGCGCCGTTGATGCCGATCACGCCGCTGCCCCGCCGCCCCGGGATCACATATGTCTCCAGCCGGGCCCCGTTGGTGATGTCGACGATCGCCACCTGCTCGCCGGGGAGCAGGTCGGCGGCGTCGAGCAGCTCCTCGTCCACGGTCACCGAGCCGACGTAGTGCAGGTCGGCCTGGGTCACCGTGGCCCGGTGGATCTTCGACTTGAGCATGGTCCGGAGCATCGGGTCCCTTTCCGGGGTGTGGTGGTGCGTTCAGGAGCGCGGCGCGAGCCGGATCGCCGTGTTGTCGATCAGACGGGTGGTGCCCACCCAGGCGGCGATCAGCAGCCGCGCCGGACCGGCCACCGGCCCCGGCTCCAGGGCGGCGTCGGTGAGCACCAGATAGTCGAGGCGGGCGCCGGGTGTACCGGAGTCGAAGGCGCGGTGGGCGGCGGCCAGCACCCCGCCCGCGTCCGCGCCCTGCTCGGCGGCCTCGACGCCGGCCCGCAGCGCGGCCGACAGGCTCAGTGCCGAAGCCCGCTCCTGCGGCGAGAGGTAGCGGTTGCGGCTGGACAGGGCCAGGCCGTCCGGCTCCCGTACGGTCGGCACGCCGACGATCTCGGTCGGCACGTCCAGGTCGCGGACCATCCGCCGGACCAGGGTGAGCTGCTGGTAGTCCTTCTCGCCGAAGAAGGCCAGGTCGGGGCGGGTGAGCTGGAGCAGCTTCAGCACCACGGTGAGTACGCCGTGGAAGAAGCCGGGGCGGCTCAGCCCCTCCAGGTCCTCGCCGAGCGGGCCCGGGTTCAACCGGACCGTCGGCTGGCCGTTCGGGTACATGTCGGCCACCGCCGGGGCGAAGACCACGTCCGCGCCGGCCCGCCGGCAGATCTCCAGGTCGGCTTCGAGGGTGCGCGGGTAGCGGTCGAAGTCCTCGTTCGGGCCGAACTGGAGCGGGTTCACGAAGATCGTGACGAGCACGTGGTCGGCCTGCTCCCGGGCGGCCCGGAGCAGTGTCTCGTGCCCGGAGTGCAGCGCGCCCATGGTCATCACCACGCCGACCGTGCCGGTCAGCCCGTCCCGCGCCGCCGTCAGTTCCTTGCGCGTGTGCACCAGCTCGGTCACAGCGTCACCTCGGTTCGCGACTGCGGGGCTCGCAAGATCGGCTCACTCCTCGCGCTCACGCAGCCACCTCCCCGTAGATCCCGGTCAGCACGTCCAGCAGCGACTCCGCGTCCGCCGGGCGCAGCCGGCCGGCCGCGATGGCGCGGTCTGCCGTCCGTCGGGCCAACGCCAGGTAGGGGGCCACGGATTCCGGCGCGGTCGCCGCCAGCCGCTCCAGGTGCCGGCGTACGGTGCCGGCATCGCCCCGGGAGACCGGGCCGGTGAGCGCGTCGTCACCGAGCCGCAGGGCGTTCTCCAGGGCGGCCCGCAGCAGCGGGGCGAGCACCTTCTCCGGCCGGTCCACCCCGGCGTCGCGCAGCCGGTCGGCCGCCTCGTTGACCAGGGTCACCAGGTGGTTGGCGCCGTGCGCCAGCGCCGCGTGGTAGAGCGGGCGGTCGGCCTCCGCCACCCACTCCGGCACCCCACCCAGGTCGGCGACCAGCCGGGCGGCGAGCGGACGCAGCTCCGGCGGGGCGGTCACCCCGTACGAGATGCCGGGCAGGCGGGTCAGGTCGTCCGGCGTACCGGTGAAGGTCATCGCAGGGTGCAGCGCGAGCGGCCGGGCACCGACCGCGGCGGCCGGGGCGAGGACGGCCAGCCCGTGCGCGCCGGACGTGTGCGCGACCACCTGGCCGGGGCGCAGCACGCCGGCCTCGGCCAGGCCGGCGATCACGCCGGCCAGGGCGTCGTCGGGGACCGCCACGATCAGCAGGTCCGTGGCGGCGCGGGCGACCGCGGTCACGGACCGGTTCGGGGTCCGCGGCAGCAGCAGCGCCAGCCGGGCCTGCGCGGCACCGGAGGCGCCGGAGGCGGCGGCCACCCGGTGGCCGGCGGCGGCGAGGGCCGCGCCGAGCACGGCGCCGACCCGGCCGGCGCCGAGCACGCCGACGGTGAGGGCGCGCGGAAAGACGAGCGGGGCGCCGGAGGCGGCGCCACCCGGCGGTACGGCGAGCCCGCGCGGGGCGGCCGGACGCGGGCGCAGCGGTGCGCTCATGGCAATCGATCCAGTCCTCGTTGGGGGTACCGGTCGATCGCAAGTATGCGCCGGGGTCACGGACCCTGAACAAGCATGTGTGAAAACCTTCACCGAGCGTGTGGAACGCGGAATTCTGGGCACCGGGTGAGCCGCCGCCGGCACCGGCCACAGCCCGGTCGTACCGTCAGCGGGTGACCTTCCCCGAGCAGCCGCTGCCGTGGCGAGCGGCAATGGAGCGGGCGCTCTACGGTCCGGGCGGATTCTTCGTCTCCGGTGCCGGGCCGGCTGCCCACTTCCGCACCAGCGTGCACGCCTCCCCGGTGCTTTCCTCCTGCCTGCTGCGCCTCCTCAACTCCCTTGATCGTGCGTTGGATCACCCCCCTCGTCTTGACGTGGTGGACGTGGGGGCTGGGCGGGGTGAGCTACTTCGGGCGCTGCTCGCGGGGGTTTCCGGGGAGCCCGCCCGCTCCGGGCGGTCAGGCTTGATCCCTCCGCGGGCGGGCTCCCCGGAAACCCTGACCGCCCCAGCCGCCGCCCGCCCGTTGCCCTCCGGGCTCGGGTCGCTCTCCGCCGGGCCGTCGCCCGCCGCGCCGCTCCCGCTCGCCGACCGGGTACGCCTCACCGCCGTCGAGAAGGCACCCCGCCCCGACGACCTCCCGGCGGAGATCCACTGGGCCGACGAGATCCCGGACCGAATCACCGGACTATTGCTGGCCACCGAGTGGCTGGACAACGTCCCGCTGGACCTGGCCGGGGACACTCCCGAGGGCTGGCGGTATCTGCTGGTAGACCCGACGACGGGCGAGGAGTCGGTGGGTGACCTGGTCGACGCCGCGGATACCGACTGGCTGGACCGGTGGTGGCCGCTGACCGGAAGCGACGACGCTGGCTTGACCGGGTCCGGGTTCCGGGCGGCCCGGCCGGCGGAGGGATCAAGCCTGACCGCCCGGAGCCGGTCGGGCTGCCCGGAACCCCCCACGGGAGCAAGAGTCGAGATCGGCAGGACCCGGGACAAAGCCTGGGCCGACGCCGTCCAGCGAATCGAGAAGGGCTGCGCGTTGGCCGTGGACTACGGGCACCTGAGGGACGGCCGGCCGGTAGACGGAACGTTGACCGGGTATCGGGGTGGGCGGCAGGTGTCGCCGGTGCCGGACGGGTCGGGTGATGTCACCGCGCACGTCGCCATGGACTCGGTCGCCGCTGCCGGTGAGCGGGTCGCCGGGTGTGCGTACACCTTGATCACACAGCGGGAGGGGCTGCGGGCGCTCGGGGCCGACGGCGGGCGACCGCCGCGGAGCCTGGCCGCCCAGGATCCCGCCGGGTACGTTCGGGCGCTCGCCGCCGCGTCGGCGGTGGCCGAGCTGACCGACCCGGCCGGCCTGGGCGGGCACTGGTGGCTGCTGCAACCGGTCGGCGTCCCGGTCACCCAGGTCATGCCCGGCTGGGATCCCTGCGCCTGCCCGGGATGACCGTCATGGTTGGGCTGCCGGCTTGATCCGCGCTCGTGGCACGATGACGGGCATGACCACGGACGCCGGCGACCTCCGCGAACTGACCGTCGGCACGGGTGCCGGCGGGGAGCAGCTCGGCACCGACATGGTGCTCAACATCGGCCCGCAGCACCCCTCCACCCACGGCGTGCTGCGGCTGCGGCTGGTGCTCGACGGCGAGCGGGTGGTGTCTGCCGAGCCGATCGTCGGCTACATGCACCGGGGCGCCGAGAAGCTCTTCGAGGTACGCGACTACCGGCAGATCATCGTGCTGGCCAACCGGCACGACTGGCTCTCGGCCTTCGCGAACGAGCTGGGCGTGGTGCTGGCCGTGGAGCGGCTGATGGGCATGGAGGTGCCCGAACGCGCGACCTGGCTGCGGATGGCGCTCGCCGAGTTGAACCGGGTGCTCAACCACCTGATGTTCCTCGGCTCGTACCCGCTGGAGATCGGCGCGATCACCCCGATGTTCTACGCGTTCCGCGAGCGGGAGACCCTGCAGGCGGTGATGGAGGAGGTCTCCGGTGGCCGGATCCACTACATGTTCAACCGGGTCGGCGGCCTGAAAGAGGAGGTGCCCGCCGGCTGGGCGGGCCGGGCCCGGGCGGCCATCGCCGAGGTCCGCCGGCGGATGCCGGACCTGGACCAGCTGATCCGACGGAACGAGATCTTCCTGGCCCGGACGGTCGGGGTGGGCGTGCTGTCGGCGGCGGACGCCGCCGCGTTCGGCGCGTCCGGGCCGGTCGCCCGGGCCTCCGGCCTGGACCTGGACCTCCGCCGGGACGACCCCTACCTGGCGTACGACCAGCTCGACGTGCCGGTGGTGACGAAGACCGCCGGGGACTGTCACGCCCGCTTCGAGGTGCTGCTCGACCAGGTGTACGCCTCGCTCGACCTCGCCGAGCAGTGCCTGGACCGGGTGGACCGGCTCACCGGACCGGTGAACACCCGACTGCCCAAGGTGGTCAAGGCCCCCGAGGGGCACACCTACGCGTGGACCGAGAACCCGCTCGGCATCAACGGCTACTACCTGGTGTCCCGAGGCGAGAAGACGCCGTGGCGGCTCAAGCTGCGCACCGCCTCGTACGCGAACGTGCAGGCGTTGGCGACCCTGCTCCCCGGCTGCCTGGTGCCGGACCTGATCGCCATCCTCGGCTCGATGTTCTTCGTGGTCGGCGACATCGACAAGTAGCCCTCGGCTCCGGCGGGGTCAGCGCCAGCGGCCGGCGGAGCGGGGGCTGGCGGCCCGGGCCGCCTCGCCGCGCGGCGGGTAGCCGTGCCGGTCGTCGCCGTACCGCGCCGGTTCCGGCTCGGCCTGGTGCCACTCGGGCTCCACCTGGCGCCACTCGGCCTGCCCGCTGCGCTGCGCCGGGGGACGCCACTCGTCCGGTACCGGCACCCCACCGACCGGCAGGGCCGGCCGGTTCTCCCCCGCCCAGCCGGCTCCCGCGTCGGCGGGCGCCGCGTGGCCCCGGTGGGGCTCGCGGACGGACGCCCAGCGATCCTCCACCCGGTACTCGGTGCCGGCGCCGTCGGCGTGCACCGCGGCGTGCCGCTCCCCGACCCGGACCTGCCGGCCATGCTCGTCGTCGCGAACCGACGCCCAGCGGTTCCCCGCGCGCAACTCGGACCAGTACTCGCCGTCCGGATCGTCGGAGACGGCCCGGCCGGGCGGCGCGGGCGAAACCTCGGCGCCGTCCGGCGACGTCCAGCCCGCCCGCGGGCCGGCCCAGGAGCGCTCGTCCTGCGTCGCCGACCAGGACTGCTCGGCACGGGCTCCGGCCCGGCTCGTCGACCACTGCTGGTCGCCGTCGCGGTCCGCCGACCAGGACCGCTGGTCCGCCGGTCCGGCCGGTTCCGTGGACCGGTCCCGCTCACCGCCCTGGCCGGACCAGGCGCCGCCGTCCCGCGCCCCGCCCTGCCCGGACCAGGTACCGCCCTCCCGCGCCCCGCCCTGCCCGGACCAGGTGCCACCGTCCCGCGTTTCACTCTGGCCGGACCAGGTGCCGCCGCCGTGGCCGGTCCGGCGGTCGCCGGACGGCCAGGCGTGGTCGTCCTCCGCCTCCCGGTACCCGGACCAGGGGCGTTCCTCCGGCTCCGCGCCGTTCCACGGCCGCTCCTCCGGCACCGGGGACCAGCGGCCGGCGTAGCCGCCGTAGTGGCCACCCGTGGCCGGATCCGCGGCACCGTCCACGATGGTGTGCCGGGTGGTGACGTGCACGGTCTCGGTGCGATGCACCACCCCGACCTGCCGGGGTTCCGGCCGCCCGTCCGGCTCCGGCGTACGCGGGGCGCCGTAGACGCCGGGCTGCGAACGGTCGGCGGGCGGGACGGGCCGCTCCGTGCCGTAACGGGTGCCGGACTCCGGGCGGCGGGCCGGCTCGTCCTCGTCCCGGCCGGCGGGCTGCCCCCAGCCCGGCTGCTCCGGGGCGGCGTAGCTGGCCCGGCCGTCGTCGTACGTCCCGGTGGACGGCACCCGGGCACGGCCACCGGCGGGTTCCGCGGCGGCGGGCATGCCGGTCCCGGCGGCGGCGGCCGCCGCGGCGTCCAGCCGGCGGCGCAACGCGGTGACCGTCTCCTGGGTCCGGTGCGCCTGGTCGAGCGCCTGGTTGCCACGCTGCGCGGCCGCCGCGATCTCGCTGCGCAGCTCGTGGCGAAGCTGCTCGATCTCCTCGCGCACCTCCTCGACCGCGGCCGCGCCGCCGCTGCCCTCGGCGCGCAGCGCGATGGAGAGACCGATCAGCACCACGGCGAGGATCGCCAGCACGGCACCGAACCGCAGCGGACCGTCGCCGTCGGCGACCAGCAGGAGAAGCGCCGCCAGGGGCGCGAGCGCCACCCCGATCCAGAACAGCACGTTCAGTAGCGATGGCGTGCGCTTTTCGGCGGGGGCGACCGGGGCGGGCATGGCTGAGCAGACTACCGAGAGTTGCCCCGGTAGGGAACGGGCCGAAAGCACCGATGTAACGGTGGCGACCAGGCATTCGCTGCTGGGCGTCCCGGCCGGGTCCGGTCGCCGACGGACCGGGTTCGGTCCGTCGGCGACCGACGACTTTTCCAGATCGGCGACCCGGCGCCAGACGCGCCGAGCCGGTCGCGGGAGGTCAGCTCGCGGCGAGCGCGGCGTCGGAGGAGAAGACCAGGCCGACGCTGGCCGCCCCGGTCTTCAGCGCGTTCTTGGTCTGCGGGCCACCCGCGTCCAGCGAGCTGAACGAGCCGGCCTTGAAGTCGTAGACCTGGACCAGGCCGGCCTGGCACTTCGGCCGCTGCGGGCACTCCGGCGGGCCGGCCAGCACGGTGGCCTGGCCGGAGCACTTGCTCGCCAGGTCGGAGAGCGTGGCGAGCTGGTACTTGTCAGCGAAGGCCTTGGTGACCGCGAAGGCGTTCTGGTCCTGGGCCTGGGACGGCTGGCCGAAGGTGATGCCGACCTTGTCGCCCGCCGCCGTCAACGCGCTGACCGTCTTGTCCAGCTCGGGGGATGAGATCGGCTCGGCGTCCTTGCCGTTGGCCTTGGTGTTGAGGAACTCGGCCATGGTGGCCGCGTACTCGGGGACGACCTGGATCTCGCCCTTTTCCAGGGCCGGCTCGTAGAGCTCCCGGTTGCCGATCGTCTGCACCTTGACCTGGTAGCCGGCCGCGGTGAGCGCGATCTTGTAAAGCTCGGCGATGGTCTGGCTCTCGCTGAAGTTGCCCGCGCCGACCGTGACCTGGCCACCCGGGCCCTGCTCCACGCCCTGGGTGACGCCGTTGGCGTCGGCGAACGCCTTCGCCGCGACCTGCGGGGTCTTCCGGTCGACGTCGACCGCCCGGTTCAGCTCGATCAGCTTGGTGGTGTCGAGCTTCGCGGAGACCTTGTCCAGCGCGGCGACCAGCTGCGGGGTGGCGGCCTTCTTGTTGATCGCGGGGAGGACGTTGTCGGTGTTCTGCAGCTTCTTGTCGTCGGTGAGGACGACCAGCTGGTCGCCCGCGACCGGGGCGCAGCCGGCCCCGGAGGCGCCCTGCTGGGGGGCGTCGGTGCCCGAGGAACCGGCGTCACCGCAGCCGGTGAGCAGGCCCGCCGCGGTGAGGGCGCCGAGTGCCCCGACGGCCAGGCGTGTACGTGCGCGCATCGATTGCCCGCCTTCCGTGTCCCGGCGCGACCCGTCTCGGGCCGGCCGCGTGTCCGACGGGCGATCCGGTCGGCCGCCCGCGATTCCAGCCAATATCCTCCGGGCCGGACCGACAAACTCCGAGCCGATTTCGTCACCGGATCGTCACCCGGCACGCGGTTTGGCCCGGTTCAGGCACCCGCAGTGGCGTCGGTCACGCGCCGGTTCGCCGCGCCTCGGGCCCGCCGCAGCGGGCGCGGCGTCGCGGCCCGCTCCACCAGCGCCAGCACCCCCTCGACCAGCAGCGCCAGCCCGGCGACCAGCACCCCGCCGGCGATGATCTGGCCACCGCCGGCCGCGATGTCCAGCCCGAAGCCGGCCCGGATGATCTGCCCCAGCCCGCCGCCGTTGACGAAGGAGGCCAGCGCCGCGGTGGCGACCACCTGCACCGCGGCGGTACGGAACCCGGCGGCCAGGTAGGGCACCGCGAGCGGCAGCTCCACCCGGCGCAGCAACTGCCCGCCGGACAGCCCCATGCCGCGCGCCGCGTCCCGGGCCTCCGGGTCGGCCTGCCGCACCCCGGTGTACGCGTTGGCCAACAGCGGCGGCACCGCGAACACCGCGAGCGCGACCACCACGGCCGGGCGGCCGAAGCCGAGAAACGTCAGCGGCAGGATGGTCAGCAGCGCCAGGGTGGGTACGGCCAACGTGACGTTGGACACCAGCAGCACGGCACCCCCGCCCCGGCCGGTGTGCCCGAGCCAGAGCCCGACCGGCCAGGCCACCAGGCAGCCCAGCAGGACGGCCAGCGCGGAGATGCTCAGGTGCTCGCCGAGCCGGTCCAGGACGCCGCCCGGGTTCGTCCAGTTCAGCGGGTCGTTCAGCCAGACCACGGCCTGCTCGACGGGGTTCATGCGGCCCGCCGGCGGAGCCAGGGGGTGAGCAGCCGGCCGACGCCGGCGAGGACCAGGTCCAGCACCAGCGCCAGCAGGACGCAGAGCACCGTGCCGGTCATGATCTCCGCCTTGTAGAAGTTGTTCTGGAAGCCGGCGAAGATGAGCTGCCCGAGGCCGCCCCGGCCGACCACCACCCCGACCGTGACCAGCGCCACCGTGGAGACGGTGGCCAGCCGCAGGCCGGTCAGGATGCCGGGCAGGGCCAGCGGCAACTCGATCCGGAACAGGCGGCCCCAGCGGCCGTACCCCATCCCCTCGGCGGCCTCCCGGACCTCGGGCGGCACCTGATTGAGCCCGGCCAACGCATTACGCACGATGACCAGCAGCGCGTACAGCGCCACCACGCTGAGCACGGTGACCGCGCCGATGCCCAGGTACGGCGCGAGGAAGGCGAACAGGGCCAGCGACGGGATCGTGTACAGCGCCCCGGCCAGCGCCAGGATCGGCCCGGACAGCGACCGGAACCAGTACGCGGCCACCGCCAGCGGCAGCGCCACCAGCGCGGCGATCAGCACCGCCCGGCCGGTCAGCCAGGCGTGCTCGCGCAGCGCCGCGAGGATCGTGTCAGAGTTGTCCCGCACGTACTGCCAGGAGAACCACGGGTTACCCGGCGCGGCCCGGTAGCTGAGGTGGAGGGACACACGTGGACGTTACCCCGGGATCCGCCGGCGGACACAGCGCGGCATCGATCACTCTCGAGCGCATCCGCAAGCGCTACCCCGACGGCACGGAGGCGGTGCGGGAGCTGAGCCTGGAGGTGAAGGCCGGCGAGCTGGTGGTGCTGATCGGCCCGTCCGGCTGCGGCAAGTCCACCGTGCTCCGCATGATCAACCGGCTGATCGAGCCGACCGACGGCCGGATCCTGCTCGGCGACGACGACGTCACCCGGGTCGACCCGGTGGCGCTGCGCCGCCGCATCGGGTATGTCATCCAGAACGTCGGCCTCTTCCCGCACCAGACGGTCGCCGCCAACGTGGCGACCGTGCCCGGGCTGCTCGGCTGGCCGCGCGGGCGGACCCGGGACCGGGTGAACGAGCTGCTGGAGCTGGTCGGCCTCGACCCGGCACAGTTCGGCCGCCGCTACCCGCACGAGCTCTCCGGCGGCCAGCGGCAGCGGGTGGGGGTGGCCCGCGCGCTCGCCGCCGACCCGGTGGTGCTGCTGATGGACGAGCCCTTCTCGGCGGTCGACCCGATCGTCCGGACCCGGCTGCAGGAGGAGTTCCTGCGGCTCCAGGCCGAGGTCCGCAAGACCATCGTGCTGGTGACCCACGACCTCGACGAGGCGGTGCGACTGGGCGACCGGATCGCCGTGCTCTCCGAGGGCGGCCGGCTGGAGCAGTACGACACCCCGGCCGCCCTGCTCGGGTCGCCCGCCTCGCCGTTCGTGCGCGAGTTCGTCGGCGCCGACCGGGGCATCCGCCGGCTGGCGGTCACCCCGGTCACCCACGAGGTGCTGGAGCCGCTCCCGGCCGGTGACGGATCGGACCTGCCGGCGGTGCCGCTGGGCGGCTCGGCGTACGACGCACTGGCCGCGCTGCTCAGCTCGGCCGCCGAGCACGCCGTGGTCACCAAGGAGGGGCGGCCGGTCGGGCTGCTCAGCCGGTCCCGGCTGCTGGAACTGGGCGCCGTGGCGGACTGAGCGGCGGCGGGGGCGGAACGCCGTGAGTCGCCTCAGGCGCGGCCGCCGAGGCTGGCCAGACCGATGATCCAGCCCGCGAAGAAGCCGTAGCCGACCCCGGCGCTGGCGGCCTGGAAGGCGGCGAGGAGCGATCCGCCCGGCCCGAGGAGGCTGGCCAGCAGCCCGGTGAACCCGCCGGCCAGGGCGTACGCCGCCCAGCCGGAGAGGAACTGGCTGGCCGAGCCCTGCACCCGGGCCACCTGTGCGGCGGGCAGCAGGTAGAGGAGGGCGGCGGCCAGGATCACCAGCAGGATCGCCCGCAGGTCGGCGGCGAGCACCCCCTGGGACGGGTCGTCGGCGTGCAGCCGCCAGGCCGGCCAGGCGAGCAGCCGCAGAAACCAGCCGCCGGCTCCGTTCGGGTCGGTGTGATCCTGCACCCAGCCCACGTACATCGGGCTACCGCACACGCCGACGAGGAGGAGCGCGGCGAGGGCGCCGGTGCCGGCGGCCGTGCCGTACCTGCTGACGGTCCGGGGGCGGTTGCGCAGCGCCATGGGACGGTCAGTGCCCGACGCACCCCGCCGGGCAAACCTGCGCGCCACCGCCCTGGGTCGGCGGACGGCCATCCGTCAGTGCTTCAGCAGGTAGTCGATGAACGCGGCCCGCAGCAACGGGGCGGACTCCTCGTAGCCGTGGCCGGTCAGCTCCCGCCACAGCGCGTTGGCCTCGTCGATGGTCGGCCCGACCGAGTTGGGGGCGCCGTCCAGGGCGGCGGCCTCGTCCGAGTTGGGCAGGTGCCGCAGCACCGACCAGAAGAACCCGACGTCGCGGCGCTCCCGGGCCAGGGCGAACGCCTGCTCGCGCAGCTCCTCGGTGGAGAGCCTGTCGAGCTCGTCGAAGGTACGGCCGCCGGCGCCGGTGGCAGGAGTCTCGCTCATGCCACCGCCTCGCTTCGCTCGGCGACGGCATGAGACACGACCGGGCTGGGCTGATGATTCGCTCGCTGGCGCTCGCTCATGCCGCCGAGCCTAACCGGCGAGATCAGGTTCGGCCCGTCATCGCCGGCGGCGGCCGCGATCGACGCCGTCCGGTGTCGTCAGCGGTCGTCGGCGTCCCAGCGGCGCGGCTCGCTCTCCCAGCGCGGGGCGTCCCACCTGTCGACGGTCGGGTCGGTGCGTACCGGCAGCACCGAGGGCCAGTCGTCGGCCGGCTCCGGCGGCCGGGCCAACGCCCAGCCGGAGCTGATCGTGGGATCGCCGGGCGGCCCCAACTCCGCCGGGACGAGGGCCGGCCGCGGCCGGCCGAACTTCTCGACCAGCCGGGTGGCCAGCAGCCCGACGCCGAGCGTCGCCCCGCCGACGGCCCACCGGCTGATCGTCCAGCCCTGCGCCGCCGCCCAGACCAGGAAGACCTCCACCAGGCTCACCGCGAACAGCGTGCCGAAGATCCCGCCGCGCCGGCCGTACGCGCTGGTGCCGCCGAGCATCGCGGTGCCGACCGCCAGCACCGACCAGTCCAGCCCGGTGGCCGGCGCGACCGGGCCACTGCCGTTCGCCGCGATCAGCATGCCGCCGAGCATCGCCAGCACGGTGGAGCCGATCATGGCGAACGCCGCCACCGTGGCGGCGACCGCGCCCCGGCGCCGGGCCGGGTCGACGACCGGCCGGAACCGCCCGACCAGCCGCCGGATTGGCCGTATCGCGCCGAAGAGCCCGCCGAGCACGGCCACCGCGGCGAAGCCGATGACGAGGTACAGGGCGGTGGGCCGGGGGTCGTACCCGCCCTGGACCACGACCGGGCCGGTACGCCGCTCGATGTAGACGATCACACCGGCCGCACCGGCCAGGCTCGCCGCCCAGGCCGGCACGTGCAGCACCACCACCGCCAGGGCCAGCGCCAGCCCGCCGAGCACCGCCACCGCCAGCGCGGGGAGCAACGCCTCCCGGACGCCCCGGTCGCCCTGCTCGGCGTAGTGCAGGGCGGCGGCCACCGCGACCGGGCCGACCGCCAGATTCACCACGGCGGCGCGCAGGCTCAGCCCGGCGGCGAGGGCGAGCAGCCCGAGCCCGGCCACGGCGACCAGGAGGGTCTTCAGGCCGCTGCCACGCAGCGCGTCCGCGTCCGCGCGCCAGAGCAGCCAGGTCAGCCCAGCCAGCCCGGCCAGCAGCAGGAACTCCCAGACCACGTGTACGGCGATCCGGTCGCGGCCGGGTTCGCCGTGCGCGGGGTCGTCGAAGACGTTCTCCAGCACGGCGGCGGGCACCCCGGACGACTCGGCCCGGCCCGTTTCGTCGTACCCCATGACCCGCGCCTCCCACGTCGCCCGGCCGTGCCGTCCGACGCTCGGGCGGACCGGCGGCGGCCGTTGCTCTCCGGTCGCCAGGCACGGTACCTGCGGGCGCGGATGGTGGGAACCCCTGATCAGAGGCGGCCGCGCGGAGTCTCCCGGTCGCCGGGATCGCGGTCCTCGTCGTCCTCCTGCTCCGGCACCCGGCAGGACCGCTCCAGCCAGAGCGCCGCCGCGACCAGGGCGAGCGAGGCGACCAGCCCGGCCACGGCGGCCGGCCGGTCGCCGACGGCGGCGTTGGTCCGCTCGACGAAGAGCCACCCGGTCAGCCCGGCGTAGAAGCCGGCGAAGATCGCCCCGGCCAGCGATGACGCCTTGGCCAGCACCACGAACCGGGCGACCAGCAGCGGATTCACCGGGTCCCGCCCGGGTCGGCGTTCGATCCGGCCGCGGGTGTTGACCGCCGCGTACCCCTCGAGCACGGCGAGGCCGGCCAGCGTGACCACCGGCAGCCAGGGCAGGTTCGGCGCGCTGGGGTAGTAGAAGCTGCTGATCAGCAGCCAGGCCAACGCGGCGGCGGCCAGCCCGGCCACCACCAGTGTGGAGATCCGGGTGGGACCCATCCGCCATCGTTCAGGGTCGCGCGGGAACTGCGCCTGACTCATGCGGTCGCCTCGCTCCGCTCGGCACCCGCCTGAGGCTCCGCGGCACAGTGCCGGATGATTCGCTCGCGGCGCTCGCTCATGCCGCCCGGCTCCACTGGGTCATGGGTCCGACTGTAACGCCAGATCCGGTCGAGGGCTGAGTTCCAGGGCGTCCCCGGCCAGCGGCTCGGCGTTGAGCAGGTCGGTCAGCCAGCCGTGCCCGGGCAGCCGGCCGTGCGGTTCGATGTCGATCCACGGCCGCAGCACGAAGGCCCGCAGGTGGGCGCGGGGGTGCGGCAGGGTCAGCTCCGGGTCGTCGCTCAGCACGGGCGCACCGGCGTCGTCCCAGACCGCGATGACGTCGACGTCGAGGGTGCGCGGCGCGTACCGGCGCTCCGGGTCCCGGGTCCGCCCGGCCGCCCGCTCCGCGGCCCAGGCCCGGGCCAGCCAGTCGCCAGGGGTCGCCGCCGGGTCTCCGACCAGCACCGCCGCGTTCAGGTACGCGGGCTGGTCGGCGTCCCCCCACGGTGGAGTCTCGTAGACGCCGGAGACGACCAGCACCGCGTCGCCGAACGCGGCCACCGCCGCGCGGAGGTGGGCCAGCCGGTCACCGAGGTTGCTGCCGATCGACAGCACGGCCCGGGTCACCGGGTACGCCGCATCGTCACGGCCACGTCCCGGAAGGTGTGCGGGATCGGGGCCTCGGGCTTGTGGACGGTGACCGTGGCGGCGACGACCAGCGGTTCGGCCAGGCAGACCGCGAGCAGCCGGTCGGCGAGTGTCTCGATCAGGTTGACCGGCTCGCCGGTGATCACGGTGACCAGCCGCTCGGCCAGCTCGCCGTAGTGCACGGTGTCGGTCACCTCGTCGGAGCGCGCGGCCGGGGCGAGGTCGAGTTCGAGCACTGCGTCGACCACGAACTCCTGCCCCTGGGCACGCTCAAAGTCGTACACCCCGTGCCGGCCGTGGGCGCGCAGGCCGGTCAGCTCGATCCGGTCGGTCACCGTGCCCCCTTCGTTCGCGACTGCGGGGCTCGCAAAACCGGCTCACTCCTCGCGCTCACCGGTCCCCCTCCCGCACGGTGGTCGCCAGGCACGGGCGGCCGGTGGCCCGCCAGACGGCGAGCGCGTCGGCGGTGCCGCGGACGTCGTGCACCCGTACCCCCCAGGCCCCGGCCGCCACGGCGAGCACGCTGGTGGCGATGGTGGCCGCCTCGCGGCCGGAGGTGGGCCGGGGGGTGCCGTCGGCGTCGGCGAGCAGCCGGCCCAGGTACGACTTCCGGCTCGACCCGAACAGCAGCGGGAAGCCGAGGTCCACCAGCTCGGGCAGGCGGGCGCTGAGTTCCCAGTTGTGCGCGGCGGTCTTCGCGAAGCCCAGTCCGGGATCGACGATGATCTTCTCGGCGGCGATCCCGGCGGTGAGCGCCTCGTCGACCCGCTGGCTCAGCTCGGTCCGGACGTCGGCCACCACGTCGCCGTAGCTGGCCAGGTCGCGCATCTCGCGTGAGTGCCCCCGCCAGTGCATGAGCACCCAGGGGCAGCCGGCGTCCCGGACCACCCGGGCCATGTCCGGGTCGGCGAGGCCGCCGGAGACGTCGTTGACCACGTCCGCGCCGGCGGCGAGGGCCGCCTCGGCCACCCGGGCCCGGCTGGTGTCGATGCTGACCGGGATGCCGGCGGCGCTCAACTCGCGGATGACCGGCAGCACCCGGGCCGTCTCGGTCTCCGCGTCGACCCGGTCGGCGCCCGGCCGGGTGGACTCGCCACCCACGTCGACCAGGTCCGCGCCGGCCGCGCGCAGTCGCACTCCGTGTCCGACGGCCGCGTCGAGATCGGCGTACCTGCCGCCGTCGGAGAAGGAGTCGGGCGTGACGTTGAGGACGCCCATCACCACCGGGGCCTGCGCCCGTACCAGCTCGGTCACGACCCGACAGTACCGGTCGCCAGCAGGGCTTCCGGCGGCCCGGGCGGCAACCGGCCACGACGGCCCTGACATGCGGATTGGAACAGGTGTACGATCGGTCGTCCGGGTCGCTCCGGGTCGACTCTTCGCGGGTTGTCGCAAAGGGGGCCGGCCCGTACGCTTTGGAATTGCCCAGCATCGAGATGGCGAAGCCTGGAGGGAGGGCCGAAGCGGGAAGAATCCCCCCAAAGCTCGCCACTCTCCGTGGTGGGTGACGAACACAGCGTCGCGCACGCTGTGCCCAATGAGCACCATCCCGCCAGGCTTGCCTACTGCACCGCCGCGGCGCCGCCGGCCGCGACATGGGGAGGTTTCCAGTGATCGCCACCGAGCTCATGGGGGCGGCGACGGCAGCCGTCGACCACGCGCTCCACACCCTGGCGTCGACTCCACTCGCCGAGCCGGCACCCAAGGGCATCGCCACCGAGAACATCGTCAGCTTCTTCGCCAGCAAGATCGCGCCGATCCTGCTCGCGGTGCTCGGCGTCATCTTCATCGGGCGGGCCAGCCGGGGCGAGATCTCCAAGGTGCTGACCAGCTCCGCGATCGCCATCGTCGGCCTGGCCTTCATCGCCGGCGCCGCCACACTCTTCTTCGTCGGCGACTACCTGATCAACCTGATCTTCGAATAGGCGCGGGCGACCATGCGGCTGCGCACCGACGACGACATCTACCGGGCTCGTCTCGTCTACCTCGGGCCGCCCGGGTACACCCTGCCCGTCCACCTGCCGTACGCCCAGTACGGCCTGTTCATGCTGCTCGTACCCCTCTACATGTTCATCCACTGGCTGTTCACGTTGCAGGTGGAGCTCTTCCCCGCCTGGGAGATCTCGCTGGCCATCGTGACCACCTCGTTCATCTTCCGGCACGTCGACCCGGACCGACCGGCGCGCATGGTCATCCGGACCGCGCTGACGGACTGGCGACGCACCCGGGAGCCGGCCGCCGAGCTGCGCGACCCGCGGCTGGTGGCGAGCCGGATCAGGATCCGGGAGGAACTGGCATGACCGGGCGTACGCCACCGGCGCGGACGAACGACGCGGGTGAGGCGGTCGCATGAGTCGCTCTTCCACGCCGGGCTCCCCGGCCGGACGTCCGGCCGGGCCGCACGGTAACCGAGCGCGATCGTTCGATTACCCGCAGGACGAGGAGCTCGACGAGGTCGCGCTCGACCCGGCCCTGGTCACCAGCCCCGGGCACGGTCGGGTCGGGGTCTTCCAACCGCCCCGCCCGGTGTCGCCCCGCCCGCCCGGTTCGGAGCAGCGGATGCCGGCGGCCGGCGACAGCGGCGACATCGACTCGCCGTTCCTCGACCTGTTCGGCGGCGCGCAGCCCGGCGCACGGCGCCCGGTCCGACCCGCCAGCCCTCCGGCCGGTCCACCTCCCGCGACGGAGCCGACGCCGGTGGTGGCGCCGCCCCGCCGGGGCGTCGGGCGGGAGGCGCTGCCCATCCCGCACCAGCCCGCCGCCCCGACCGAGCCGCTCCCGGCGTCGCAGGGCGAGCACGGTGGCGCACCGGAGGACGAGCCGCCCAGCGCCCGGCGCCGGGAGAGCGCCCCCGGCGTACGGCCGGTGGGCCGACCCCGGGAGGCCGCCGAGGCCGCGCCGTCGCACGGCGCCTCGCCGGTGGAACGGCCGGCCGCCCTCGACCCGGCACCCGCCCGTACCCGGGTACCGCACCAGGCCGGCGACCGGCTCCCCGTGCTCCGGCCGACCACCGAGCCGGACCTGGCCGACGCGGCGCCCCCGGTCGACCGCCCGGCCCGCCGCACCGACCGGCGCGTGGAACCGGCCACCCGGTCGAACGGTCGCGAGGTGGCCACCGCGCCCGGCCGGGAGGTGACCCCGCCGCGGCAGCGGTCCGCCGAGCTGAGCGGGAAGCCCGTCAAGCCGGTTCGGGTCCGCCCCCCGAAGATCAAGTTCGGCGACCGGGACCCGTCGGTGGAACTGGCCGTTACCGAGATCGCCGGTCACCTCACCTTCACCCCGAACACGGTCACCGCCTGGTACTGGCTGCCCGAGGTCCGCTGGGCGTTCCGCCCCGACGCCGAACGCGAGGCGCTGCTCTCGGCGATCTCCGAGCAGTACGCCGGCCTGGCCGGCTTCCGGCTGCACCTGCGCCGCACCACCCGGCCGTTCCCGGCCGACGAGTGGGCCCGCACCATCGACGCGCACACCGCCGCGGCGCTGCCCGACGTGCCCGGTACGCCCGGCTGGGCCGACCACCTGGTCGCCGCGCAGCGGCACCTGATGGCGGTCAACCACGCCGAGGGGCAGACCTACCTCGGGGTCACCTTCGCTCGCCGGTCACTGGGGGACTCCCTCACCGAGCGGCTGCTGCGCACCTTCGGCCGGGGCACCGCCGACGGCGAACGCCGCCGGCTGGGCCGCACGGTCGAGCAGTTCGACGAGGTGCTCGGGGCATTCGGCATGCGGGGCCGCCGGGTCACCGCGCAGGAGCTGGAGTGGCTGCTCTACCGCTCCGTCGCGCTCTGCATGGCGCCACCCGGCGCGCTCTCCCCGGTGACCAACGGCCGGTGGGAACGCGGCGATCTGCTCGCCCTCACCGAGCAGGTCGAGCGCTACCGCACTCCGTACGGCTCGACGGTGAAGCTGGTCAACCGGATGACCGGCGAGGAGCGGCACGTGGCCGTGCTCGCGGTCGGCCGGATGGAGCCGCTGGAGATCCCCGAGCGGCACGAGCCCTGGCTGCACTTCCACGAGCGCCTGCCGTGGCCGATGGAACTCTCCACCCGGGTGGACATTCTCGGCCCCGGCGACTCCTTCCGGAACCTCGAGCACCGGCTCCGGATGATCCGCTCGCAGCAGCTCGACTACGCCGAGCACGGCATCGACGCCCCGCCGGAGCTGGAACGGCTCGCCAAGCGGGCGCTGGTGATCGGCGACGAGATGACCACCGGCCTGCCGGTCGACTCGGCCCGCGCGCACGGCTGGCACCGGATCGCGGTCGGCGGTCGGACCCGCGAGGAGTGCCTGGAGCGGGCCCGGCGGCTCATCCAGCTCTACTCCCGCGAGCTGCGGATCTCGCTCCAGCATCCGAAGAACCAGGACTGGCTGGCCCGCGAGTTCATCCCCGGCGAGCCGATCGCCAACACCGGCTACGTCCGGCGGATGCCGGTCAACCTGCTCGCCGCGGCGCTGCCACAGGCCGCGTCCACGGTCGGCGACCGGCGCGGCGACCTGATCGGCCGCACCGCCGGCACCTGCCGCCGCCCGGTCTTCCTCGATCTGCACTTCCCGATGGAGGTACGGGAACGGTCCGGGCTCGCCGTCTTCGTCGCCGAACCCGGCGGCGGCAAGTCCACCCTGCTCGGCGCGCTCGGCTATCTGGCCGCCCGACGCGGCGTCCAGGTGACCCTGCTCGACCCGTCCGGCCCGCTGGCCCGGCTCTGCGCGATGCCGGAGCTGGCGCCGTACGCGCGGGTGCTCAACCTGACCGGCTCCGACCAGGGGACCCTCGCCCCGTACGCGCTGATCCCGACGCCGCTGCGCAGCGAGTTCGCCGCCGGCTCGGCGGGTGACCGGGAGTTCGAGATCGCGGTCTCCAACGCCCGCGCCGAACGCCGGATGCTGGTGCAGGACATCTGCATGATGCTGGTGCCCCCGCAGGTGGCCCGGGAGGCGTCCACCGCCACCCTTTTCCGGCACGCCGTACGCCAGGTGCCGGCCGAGGAGACCGCCACGCTGGACGACGTGGTCGCCTGCCTCCAGGGGCTCGACGACGACGCCGGCCGGGAGCTGGCCAACCTACTGCTGGACACCGCCGAGATGCCGCTGGCCATGCTCTTCTTCGGCCGGCCGCCGGAGGGGCTGCTCGGCGCGGACGCCGCGCTCACCGTGATCACCATGGCCGGGCTGCGGCTGCCCGACCTGAAGATCGAGCGGGAGTACTGGTCGGCCGAGGAGGCCCTCGCCCTGCCCATGCTGCACACCGCGCACCGGCTAGCCGTCCGCCGCTGCTACGGCGGCTCGATGTCCTCCCGGAAGCTGGTCGGCCTGGACGAGGCGCACTTCATGGAGGGGTGGCGTTCCGGGCGGTCGTTCCTGGTCCGCCTCGCCCGCGACTCCCGCAAGTGGAACCTCGCCGCCCTGGTCGCCTCGCAGAACCCGAAGGACATCCTCGGCCTCGACGTGCAGAACCTGGTCTCCACCGTCTTCGTCGGCCGGATCGCCGAGGACACCGAGATCGCCTCCGAGGCGCTGCGGCTGCTGCGGGTGCCGGTCAACGACGGCTACGAAGCCACCCTGGCCTCGCTCTCCCAGGCGGACTCCGGATCGGCCACCCGGCTCGGCTTCCGCGAATTCGTGATGCGCGACGTCGACGGGCGGGTGCAGAAGGTCCGGGTCGACGTGTCGTACGTGGACGGGCTGCTGGACCACCTGGACACGACCCCCGCCGCCGCCCAGGCAGCCGGGCAGCTGCCGACCGTCCTGGCTGATCTGGAGGCGTGACATGGCGAGGGCCCGGGCACGGATCGCGGCGCTCCTCCTCGCGGTCGGCGTACTCGCCGTGGCCACCATCGCGTGGCCGGTGGTCGGGGCGACACCCGCGTACGCCACCGCCACACCGGTAGCCGCGGCCCGGGCCGAGCTGTGCAGCACCAAGGAGTGGCAGGCCGACTTCCGCGCCTGCGTCGCCCGACTCAAGGAGGTCAGCCAGGACGAGGTCGAGTGCCGCAACGCGCCGGTACCCGCCGCGCCCGACTCGGGCCTGGCCGGCTGGTTCGCCTCCCGCCCCGACTCCGCCAAGCTCCCCGGCCCCAAGGGGCTCTACAGCGACTACGGCTACGCCGGGTACAGCTACACGACGTACGACGTCGACGGCGGCTGCGCCTCGGCCGTGCTCCACCCCGACTACCGCTTCACCACCATGGTCGCCAACGGCGAGTTCATGTTCGCCAACGCGGTCATCGGCGCGTCCAACGCGTTGCGTGAACGGGCCTGGGACCCGCGCTCCATGTGGGCCTGGGCGGACCCGCTGGTGGAGCAGGCCACGAAGGCCGTCTACCAGAAGGTGTTCAGCGTCTTCGGCATCATCACGCTCTGCGTGGTCGGCCTCTACCTGCTCTGGCGGTCACGCCAGTCGGACATGAGCAACGCCATGACCACGGCCGGCTGGGCGTTGCTGGTGATGGTGGCGGTGACCGCCCTGGCGGCCTGGCCGGTGAAGTCGGCGAACGTCGCCGACAGCACCCTGATCACCACACTGGGCGTGGTGCACGACGCCGTCGGGCCGGGCGCCCGGGACACACCTGCCGACCAATGCGACGACTCGACTCGGGATGCGTGCAAGGACCATCGGCCTCCCGCCGTACGGGCCAGCGACACCGCCACCGAGACGATGCTCTACCGGAACTGGCTGCGGGGCGTGCTCGGCTCGGCCGACAGCGAGACGGCCAAGAAGTATGGTCCGGCGCTCTACGACGCCAAGTCGCTCACCTGGGAGGAAGCGGAGAAGCTCCGCCAGAACCCGGCGACACGGCAGGCCACCATCAAGGCCAAGCAGCAGCAGTGGGCCCGAGTCGCCGAGCAGATCAAGACGGAGGACCCCGAGGCGTACGAGTACCTCCAGGGTGTCCGCGACATGGACCGGATCGGGGCCGGGTTCATCGCGGTGCTGGCCTCGCTCCTCTTCGCGATGTTCGACCTGACCGCCTCGCTGCTGGTGCTGCTCGGCTTCCTGATCTTCCGCTGGGCGGTGATCGCCGCGCCGATCCTCGGCACGGTCGGTCTGCTGCGTCCGGCGAGCGCGGGCCTCCGCCGGCTGGCGAACGCGGTGGTCGCGGCAGTCTTCAACATCGCCATCTTCGGCACCGGCGCAGCGATCTACCTGTTCGCGGTCGACCTCATCATGAACACGCCCGCACTGCCCGGCTGGCTCCAGATGGTCCTGGTCTGGCTCTGCGGCGTGGTGGGTTGGCTGCTGCTCCGCCCGTACCGGCGGATCACCCAGCTCGGCGGCAAGGACAGCAGCGAGGCGATCAGCTCGGCCGGCTCCTGGCACCGCCGGTTCTTCCGCGATATGCGGGTGGCGGCGCGGCTGGACGTGGCCGAGCCCGGCGGCACCGCCGAGCCGACGTTCGGCCGGCGGCGCGGCGTCGCGCTCGAGCAGAGCAGGCTCCGGCCGGAGGCCCGGCACGAGGACCCGTCGCACGCCGGGGTCGCCGAACGCCAGCGGCCGGACGGGCGGGAGCGAGCCGAGGAGACACCGGTGCCCGAGCCGCAGGGCGGACGCCGCAGCACCGCGCCACGCCCCCGCCGGCAGCCGGCGAGTTGGACGGAGCCCGACGTGCCCGAGGAGGCTCCCTCCTTCGCCGTCTACCGGCCGGGCTCGACCGACCGCGCGCCGGCCGACCCGGCCCCCCGGGTGCGCTCCGAGGCGCGGTGAGGCCGATGCGTCGGGCACTGGAATTCCTGGTCACCCGGGTCCTGCGGTCCCGGCTCGGCGTCGCACTCGTGATCGCCGCCCTGGTCTTCGGCGTGATCGGCGCGGCCCGGCTGTTCTCCGGTCCGGTCGACCCGACCGCCGGCCTGAGCAACCGGCCACGCGAGCCGATCAGCACCGTCGACCCGGAGGCCGGTGACGACGGCGTGCTGGCGAGTTCGGCGCCGCCGCCCTCGCCAAAGACCCGGCCGGGCGAGTTGACCCCCGAGCAGACCGCCGGCCGCTTCACCACCGCCTGGTTGACCGGCCCCGGTAGCAGCGGGGAGGACTGGCAGAGCCGCCTGCGGCCGCTGTCCACGAGCGCGCTGACCGAGAAGCTGACCGGCGCGGACCCGGAGAGCGTGCCGGCCCGACGGGTGGCCGGCCAGGTGACCCTCCGGCCCCGGACGGAGTCGTTCGTGGAGGCGCTGGTCCCGCTCGACAATGGCCGGCTCCGGCTGGAACTGGTGGTCTCGGACGGGCGGTGGCTGGTGGACGTGGTCGACTGGGAGCGGCAATGAGCGCCGCGGCGGACGAGACGGTCCCGCGCCGCAGGCGGTTGCGGCTCGGCGTGCTGGTCACCGCGCTGACCGCGGTGCTCGCCCTGCTCTGCTGCGTCGGTGGCGCCGGCGCGTTCTTCCTCACCGAGCTGGGCGGCGACGAAAAGGACGACCTGACCGCCCGCCTGGGCTGCGACGCCGCCTACCAGGTCGACGTCACCGGGGACATGCCGCGCTTCACCGAGTACGGCGAGGGGCAGCTGCGCAACGCCGCCGTCATCATCAAGGTCGGCCAGGACATGAAGGTGCCCGCCCGGGGCTGGGTCATCGCGCTGGCCACCGCCATGCAGGAGTCCGCCCTGCGCAACCTCGCCAACACCACCGTGCCGGCGTCGCTCACGCTGCCGCACGAGGGCGTCGGCTCCGACCACGACTCGCTGGGCCTGTTCCAGCAGCGGCCCGGTTGGGGCAGCGTCCAGCAGCGGATGACGCCGTCCTACGCCGCCGGCAAGTTCTACGAGAAGCTGCTGAAGGTGCCGAACTGGCAACGGCGCCCACTGACCGTGGTGGCGCAGCGGGTGCAGGTCAGCGCCTTCCCGGACGCGTACGCCAAGCACGAGGACCTGGCCGGCCGGATCGTCGACGCGCTCGCCGGGGGCGCGGCCCGCACGGTGGAGATCGCCGGAAAGGCGGTCTGCGACGCCGCCGCCGGCGCCCGGATCGCCGCCTCCGGCTGGACCGCTCCGCTCCCCGGCGGCATCGTCTCCGGCTTCCGCACCACCGAACGCCCCAGCCACAACGGGGTCGACCTGGATGCGGACAAGAGGACGCCGATCCACGCCGCAGCCGCCGGCCGGGTGCTGGTGGCTCGCTGCGACCCCGACCACTCGGGACGGCGGGACTGCGACCGGGACGGCTGGCCGGGCAAGGGCGGCTGCGGCTGGTTCGTGGACATCCTGCACGCCGGCGGTTACGTCACCCGCTACTGCCACCTGATCCAACGGCCTACGGTGACGCCCGGGCAGGCCGTGGCGGCGGGCCAGGTGATCGGCTACTCCGGCAGCAGCGGAAACTCCTCCGGCCCGCATCTGCACTTCGAGGTGCACACCGACGGCGACCGGTCCAGCCGGGGCGCCATCAATCCTGTGCCGTTCATGCGGGAGCGCGGCGCACCGCTGGTCGGCACCGCGTGAGGCACGCCGGCACATGAGCAATCCCCTGCCCGACCCCTTCGCGGATCAGCCCGACTGGGCGCCGCGGCCGCCCCGACCGGTCGAGATCGTCCCCGCCGCCGGCCGCGTCGACCTCCGGGGCCGCCGGGTGCTGGTCGGCCTGCCCGGCCTCGGCTGGCGCGGCGATCTGCGCGCCGACGAGCAGGTGGTGCAGGGCAGCCGGACGTACGTGCCGGTCATCCCGGAGCACGAGTGGTACCGCGCCGAGGCGGAGCAGGTGGAGGTCTTCGCGCCGCTGGTGCCGGTGGAACGGGTCTGGGTGGAGACGGTGGCCAAGCGGGGGCCGGCGGCCCGACCGGCCGGGTCGGGTCTCCGGCTGGTCTCCCTCGACGCGCCCACCCGTCGCCCGCCCACCCCGGTCGTCGAGGCGGACTCGGTAGTCGGCCGGCGCGTGGTGCACGTGACGGGAGCGACCGAGCAGCGCGACCTCCGCGCGGTGACCGAGACCTACGCCGGCGCGGACGGGGACATCTGCGTCCGGGTGGCGCCGGAGCTGGAGTGGTACCGGTGGGCGTGGCGCGGCCAGGCACCGATCACGTTGGAGGTCCCGGTCCACCTGCTCTGGCTCGAATGAGCCGAGCTCACCCGATCTTCTTGCCCCCGCAGACGCGCCAACCATCCTTGTCGACCACCTGGAACTGCCAGTCCTCGCGCCGGCTGCTTCGCATCCGGCCGTCTGCGGAACTGGAAATGGTCAGCGTGGTGGTCACCGATTCACCATCACCGTTTTTCACGCTGGTGAGCGGCCCCCAGCTGACCCGGACGACCACGTTGAAGTTCGCCTCGCGCCGTTCCAACTCCTCCCGCAGACCACGGACTGCGTTCAGATCATCCCCGGCGTCACAGGCGAATTCCTGCGCCCTTATGTCGTTGCGGTCCACCAGGAACGCACGAAGGTAGTTGTCCACCACCACGTCGGGGGCGCTGCGGTCGGGCGCGGTGGCGCGGTCGTACAGCACGAAACCGACGACGGCGCCGCCGGCACAGAGCAGCGCCAGCACCCCGGCGACGACCGTGAGGACGGTACGCAGCGGCCGGCGCGGACGTTCCGGCGCCGGGGCCGGCGCGGGTGGCGCCAACTGCTCGGGCGGGGTCCGCTGCGCCGGTACGCGGGAGACCTGGGAACCGGCGGGGGGCTGCACTGATTCCACCTCCTGAGGCTATCGGCTGCGCGCCGCGTACCCAATGCCCCAGATCCCCCGATCGTGGCGAACCGCCGGGCCGGCCGCCGCCGGCGTGGGCGCCCCCGGCGGCCCGGCCGGGCGGGATCGGGTGAGCCGGCTCACCACCACGGCAAAGACCGGCGCAGCGCCGACCGACATCCCGGAGGACGGCCCTCGGCTGGGATACCGTCACACCTCGGGGAGGAGATGTCGGCCTCGGGAAGAGAGGTGGACGCGGTGGCGAGTCCGAAGGCGCGAGCCGGTCGGGCCGCCGCGCTGCACCGGCGGGCCGAGGCCGCCGCGACCGCCGCCGCCGGCATCCTCGACGAGATCCGTCCGGCGCCCGCGGACCACCACCGGCAGTACGAGTTGGCGGAGCGGCTCCGGGCGGCGGCGGCCCTCGCCGCACCCGGCTGGGCCGGCGATCCGCTGGAGACCCTGGCCGTGGCCACCCCGCCCGGGGACCGCCCGCCACCCGTCGTCCGGGTCGGCACCGCCGCGCCACTGGACGACGCCCGGTTCCCCGCGCTGGTGCCGCTGTTCGGCAGTGGACATCTGAGCATTGACGCCGGCGCCGACGATCCGCGGGTGGCCGGCCTGCTCCGGGCCCTCCTGCTCCGGCTGTTCGCCGCGACGCCGGCCGGGGCCCTGCTGGCCCGCGCGGTCGACGGCACCGGTGCCGGGGCGACCTTCGCCGGGTTCGCGGCGCTCGCCGATGCCGGGCTGCTGCCCCCGCCGGCGACCGACGTGGCGGGACTCCGGGCGGTCCTCACCGAGGCCGAGCAGTGGGTGGCCGCGGGCACGGCCCGGCAGCGTGGGCACGACCGTACGTTGCTGCTGGCGGTGGCCGCGCTGCCCGACGGCACGGCCCCATCCGACCTCGCCCGGATCGGGGGGCTGGCCGCCCAGGGGCACCGGGCCGGGCTGCACCTGGTGGTGGCCGGCTGGCCGGCGGGGGACCCACTGCCGCAGGCCACCCCGCTGGCGGTGCGCACCGCGTACGCGTTGCTCGGCGATCCGCCGGGCGTGGGCTTCAGCAGCCCGGGCGCGGAGCCGCCCGGCGGGCTCAACTGCCCGGTCTTCGTGGCGGAGGACCCGCCGGAGGAACTGGTCGTCGGGGTCTGCCTGCGGCTGGCCCGGCAGATCGAGGACGGCAGCCGGCTCGCCCTGACCGACCTGCTCCCAGCGGGCGAACTGTGGACCGACCGCGCGGTCGACGGGCTGTCCACCATGGTCGGTGACGCCGCGGGGCGCCCGGTCAGCCTCGGCTTCACCGAGCTGACCCCGCACTGGCTGGTCAGCGGCCGTTCCGGGGCGGGGCGGTCGGCGTTCCTCACTAACGTGCTGTTCGGCTTGTCCGCCCGCTACGGCCCCGACGAACTGGCCCTCTACCTGGCCGATCTGGGCGACGGCGAGTCCTTCGTGGAGTTCCTCCAGACCGAGCGGGACCGCTCCTGGGTGCCGCAGGTCCGGGCCGCCGGAATGGCCGCCGACCGGGAGTACGTGGCGGACCTGCTCGGCGAACTGACGGCGGAGCTGCGTCGCCGGGAGGAGGCCGGCCGGCGAGCCGGCGGGCAGCGCTACCCGGAGCTGCGCCAGCACCAGGAGCTGCCCCGGATCGTCTGCGTGATCGACAACTTCCCGTTGCTGCTGCACGAGCGGGACCGGTTGGCCACCGACACCCTGGCCCGGCTGGACGCGCTGGCCCGCGCCGCCCGGGCGTACGGGATCCATCTGGTCCTGGCCGGCGAGGGCGACCTCGGCATCGGCGGCCCGCGCGACCCGCTGCTCGGCCAGTTCCCGGTCCGGGTGGCGCTGGCCGGCGGCTCGGCGGTGCTGGAGCCGACGAACGACGCGGCCGCCGGCCTGCCGGTGGGCAGCGCGGTGGTGAACACGGCCGGCGGGCTGGGCGGGCCGCGCGGGGCGACCCGGGGCCACGAGCGGATGATCCGGTTCCCGGACCCGCACGCGGACCTTGAGGTTCTCGCCGAGCTGCGGCACCGCCTCTGGTCGGCCCGACCCGAGAACACCACCCCGCCGGTGGTCTTCGCCGGGTACGCGCGCCCGCTGCTCGCCAACGACCCGCGCTACCGGGCCGCGCTGGCCGGTCGGGCGCACACACCGGCCGCGTTGCCGGGCCGGGCGGTGGATGTGCGCCGCTCGACGGTGGCCGTACCGCTCGGGCCGGCGGCCGGCCGGAACCTCGCCGTGCTGGGTCGGGACGAGGAGGCGGAACGGCTGCTGCTGACCGCCGCGAGGAGCGTGGCGGCACACCACGGCGCGGCCCGGTTCGTGTTGGCACCGCTGGCGCACGGGTCGGTCGAGCCGGCTGCGGCGCTCGCCGCCGAGCTGGCGGAGCGGCACGAGGTCGACACCGTCGACGTGGCCGGCCTGCGGGCGGCGATCGAGGCGGACGAGCCCGGCTACCTCGTGGTGTTCGGGTTGGACGTGCCGGGCGCGGCCGAGCTGCCGCCCGATCGGCTGCGGTTGCTGCTGCTGGAGGGGCCGCCAGCCGGGCGGCACCTGCTCGGCTGGTGGCGCTCGGTGGGGCCGCTGGTCGGGGTGCTCGGCCCGGAGGGCGAGGTGGACAAGCTCACCGCCGTGGTGGTGACCGACGTGCCGGGCAGCCGGCTGGAGCAGCTCTTCGACCGGCCTGTGCTGTGGCGGCCCCGGCCAGGGCGGGCGATGCTCTGGGACGGCCCGGGCGAGCAGGGGACGGTGCTGGTGCCGTTCGGGGAGGGGCCGCTGCCGTGAGCGCGGACGTTCGGCTCGGCAGCGTGGCGCGGCGCGCCGCCGGGGAGCGAAGCGAGGCGACGGCGTGAGCGAGACCGGCACGCCCGTGCCCACGCCCCGGTCCGGCGGACCGACGGCCGACGTCGACCCGGCCGAGGCGGCCTGGGCGGACTACGTCGCCGCCGCCCGGCAGCTCGACGGGGTACGCCGGGCGGCGGCGACCGCCGCCAGCGAGCAGGCCCGGTCGGTGGCGGCGGCCCGGGAGGAGCTGACCGCCGTCCGGGAGCGGCTGGCCCCGCAGCAGTCGCGGCTGCGGGAGCTGGGCGTACCGGCTATCTCGCTGGTGCCGACGCCGCCGGAGGTGACCGAGGCGGCCCGGTCGATGGCGGCCGGTCCGGCGGCGGTGCTGGCCGGCCTGCGGACCGCCCGTGGGTGGGCGGACGCCGCCGACGACACGCTTGCCGCGCGCGGCCTGCCCCGGCTGGCGCGCTGGCCGGCACGCCCCCGCAACCTGCTGGTGTACGGGCCGCTGGCGCTGATCGTCCCGCTGATCCAGGTGGTGCTCTTCCTCGCCACCGGCACCAGCCCGGCGAGCGTGCTGACGCTGGTGGTCGGGCTGCCGATGCCGGCGGTCGCGTTCATGGTGGGCTGGCTGGCGGTCGGGCGGCTGTTCCGGCCCCGCCCGACGGACCGGGTGGACCGCACCCCCCGGTTCGGCGCGTTGGTGTGCCTGGTCCCGGCGGTGCTGGCCAGCGCCGGGATCGTCCTGGCCATGCTGGCCGCCTGAGCGCGGCCGGCCGCCGGACGACGACGGGCGCTCCGCCGGCGGCCGCAGGAGGGCGGCGCATGCTCCGCGCAGTCGCCCTACGACGGCGGCCGCGCGCTCCGGGGCGGGAGCACGCGGCCGTCGGGATGTCGAGCGGTCAGCGGGGGATGATCAGGGACATCGCCTCGGCCCGGGACTTGGCGTCGTGCTGGAGGGTGCCCCGCACCGCCGAGGTGATCGTTTTGGCGCCGGATTTCTGGATGCCGCGCATCGCCATGCACATGTGCTCGCACTCGAGCACCACCACGACGCCGCGCGGGGCCAACCGGCTCATCAGCAGGTCGGCGATCTGCGAGGTGAGCCGCTCCTGCACCTGCGGTCGGCGGGCGAAGACCTCGACCAGCCGGGCCAGCTTGGACAGGCCGGTGATCCGGCCGTCCGGCCCGGGGATGTAGCCGATGTGCGCGCTGCCCCGGAACGGGAGCAGGTGGTGCTCGCAGAGGCTCATCACGTCGATGTCCCGGACGAGCACCAGCTCTTCGTGGTTGGCCTCGAAGGTGGTGCTGAGCACCTGCGCCGGATCGACCCGCAGGCCGGCGAAGAGCTCGGCGTACGCGCGGGCGACCCGGGCGGGCGTCTGCTGGAGGCCGTCCCGGTCCGGGTCCTCACCGACAGCGATGAGGATCTCCCGGACCGCCTTCTCGATCCGCGCGAGATCGATGGTCTCCTCCACCGGACGCCCGGTCAGCTTGCCGCTGATCAGGCGCGCGGCGACGTAGTCGAGGCCGTCCTCGCCATCGGGCTCGGTCGCGGAGACGGCCAGCTCCCGGTTAGGGGAGCTGGCCGTCGGGTCGGTGCTCAGTGGGTACCGTCCGAGTTGTTCGCGGACCCGCCGACCGAGGCGCCGTCGGCCTGGGCCTGCGCCTTCAGGGCCTCCTTCTCGGCGGGGGTGAGCACGGGCGGCTCGGTGGAGGGCTGGCGCTTGCCGAAGCCGTGGTACGGGGCCATCGGCGGGCGCTTCGCCACCCGGGCGCAGATCCGGGCCATGTCGGCCGTGGAGAGGGTCTCCTTCTCCATCAGCTCGAGCACGATGTTGTCCAGGACGTCCCGGTATTCCACCAGGATCTCCCAGGCCTCGTCGTGGGCCAGCTCGATCAGCGCCCGCATCTCGCCGTCGATCTCGGCGGCCACCGCGTCCGAGTAGTCCCGCTCGTGGCCCATGCTGCGGCCGAGGAACGGCTCGTCGCCGCTGGTGCCGTACTTGATCGCACCGAGCTTGGAGCTCATGCCGTACTGGGTGATCATCGCGCGGGCCAGTTGGGTGGCCTTCTCGATGTCGTTGCCGGCACCGGTGGTCGGCTCGTGGAAGACCAGCTCCTCGGCGGCCCGCCCGCCCAGCGCGTACGCCAGGGTGTCGACCATCTCGGCCCGGGTCTGGGTGTACTTGTCCTCGGTCGGCAGGACCAGGGTGTGGCCCAGCGACCGACCCCGGGACAGGATCGTCACCTTGTGCACCGGCGCGGCGTGCGGCAGCGCCCAGGCGACCAGCGCGTGCCCACCCTCGTGGTACGCGGTGATCTTCTTCTCCTGGTCGCTCATCACCCGGGTCCGGCGCTGCGGACCGGCGATCACCCGGTCGATCGACTCCTCCAGGGAGTCGTTGGTGATCGCCCGCTGGTTCTTGCGGGCGGTGAGCAGGGCGGCCTCATTGATCACGTTGGCCAGGTCGGCACCGCTGAAGCCGGGGGTACGCCGGGCGACCGAGTCGAGGTCGACGTCGGGCGTGAACGGCTTGCCCTTGGCGTGCACCCGCAGGATGGCCTTGCGGCCCTCCATGTCGGGGGCGTCGACCGGAATCTGCCGGTCGAAGCGGCCCGGGCGCAGCAGCGCCGGGTCGAGGATGTCCGGCCGGTTGGTGGCGGCGATCAGGATGACGCCGCCCTTGGTGTCGAAGCCGTCCATCTCGACCAGGAGCTGGTTGAGGGTCTGCTCCCGCTCGTCGTGGCCGCCGCCCATGCCGGCGCCACGGTGCCGGCCGACGGCGTCGATCTCGTCGACGAAGACGATCGCCGGCGCGTTCGACTTGGCCTGCTCGAAGAGGTCGCGGACCCGGCTGGCGCCGACACCGACGAACATCTCCACGAAGTCCGAGCCGGAGATGGAGTAGAAGGGCACCCCGGCCTCACCGGCCACCGCCCGGGCGAGCAGGGTCTTACCGGTACCGGGCGGGCCGAAGAGCAGCACGCCCTTGGGGATCTTGGCGCCCAGGGCCTGGTACTTCGCCGGGTTCTGCAGGAAGTCCTTGATCTCGTGCAGTTCCTCGACGGCCTCGTCCGCCCCGGCCACGTCCGCGAAGGTGGTCTTCGGCGTGTCCTTGGTGATCATCTTGGCCTTGGACTTGCCGAAGTTGAGCACCCGCGAGCCGCCGCCCTGCATCTGCGACATGAAGAACAGCAGCAGGAGCACCAGCAGGGCGATCGGTAGCAGGTTGACCAGCAGGCTCACCCAGATGCTGTCCGACGACACCTTGGTGTCGGCCGGACCGGTGATCTTGTTTTCGGACTTGGCCTTGAGGACCTCGTTCCAGACCTGGTTGCCCACCTCGTACGGGAACTGAGCCTGGATCTTGTCGGTGGTGGTGTCGTCGAACTTGGCCTTGTCCTTCAGGTCGAGCTGGAGCGTCTGCTCCTTGTCCTGGAAGACGACCTTCTCGATGCCGCCCTTGTTGAGCTGCTCGAGCGCGACCGACGTGTCCACCCGGTGGTAGCTGGGGCCAGCGGTGAACAGCTGACTGAGTACAACGGCGCCGAGGATGACCAGGATGATCCAGACCACCGGTCGGCGGAAGAAACGCGTACGTTCCATACTGTCGTCGGGCATCGAGACGCCCGCATCCTCCTGATCGACGTCCTGACCGTCTGAATGGTGTCGCCGCCTCGGGCGGCGGCCGCAGCCGCCGTGCGGGCCGGCCCCGACCCCGAGGCGCGCCTACTGCCGCGCCGCGGTCATTCGACGGTACACCGTTCGTGCCAGATGTGAGCTCGCGAGCCCGGCACTTACGCGTACGGCGAACCCGGGTTTGAGCCGGCGTGGCGGGGAGCTCCCCACCCGGCCCGCCCGACCGCCCGGTCACGCGGTTCGAGGGGTCGGGCATGGAGGGTGCCTCCACGTCACCGGCATCTACCGTAGACCGGATGGCTGAAAGCCCGCTGAACGTCCGCTTGACGTAACCAGAGTCTCCCCGGCCGGGTCCGGCCGGCGGGGGCTCAGGCCCGGGCGTACACCTCGGGCTTCAGGACGCCGACGTAGGGCAGCTCCCGGTACCGCTCGCCGAAGTCCAGGCCGTAGCCGACGACGAACTCGGTCGGGATGTCGAAGCCGACGTACTTGACCGGAACGGGCACCTTGACCGCGTCCGGCTTGCGGAACAGGGCGACCACCTCGACGCTGGCCGCAGAGCGGGACTCCAGGTAGCGCAGCAGCCAGGAGAGGGTCAGGCCGCTGTCGACGATGTCCTCGACCACCACCACGTGCCGGCCGGCGATGTCCCGGTCCAGGTCCTTGAGGATCCGGACCACGCCCGAGGAGGTGGTGCCCTGGCCGTACGAGGAGATGGCCATGAAGTCCAGCTCGGCGGGCGGGCCCTGGCGACCCAGCGCGCGGGCGAAGTCGGCCATGAACATGACCGCGCCCTTGAGCACGCAGACGAGCAGGAGACCGTCGTCGACGTGCGCGTAGTCCGCCGAGACCTGCTTGGCCAGTTCCGCGGTCTTCTCGCGGATCTGCGCCTCGGAGATGATCACGTGGTCGATGTCGGCGTCGTACCAGGAGCCGTCAGCCATGCTCCTAGCCTGCCGTACGCCGGTTCTCCTCCGTCGGCGGGGCCGCCCCTTTTGGCGCGGTCCCGCCGGGGGATTTTCGGTACGGGATGGGTAAATCACCTCAGCAGGTACGGGAGTTCCACCGGCGGCCGTCGTCGGTGGGCTTCCAGTCGGCCGAGTCCCGCGAGTCCGCGGTCAGCCCGGCGGCGCTCGCGACGACGAGGGCGAGCAGCAGGAGCAGGAGCAGCAGGACGGTCATGGCGGCGCTCGCTTTCATGTGGTTGATGTCGGTTTCGCCGCCGGTGCGCACCGGATGTAATCCAGTCTGCGCCCGGATTCCCGGCCCGGACAGCGGCAGGAATGCCACTGGGCATCGATTTCCTGCCACCTGTCGGGTTACCCTCGTCACATGCTCCGATCCGTGGCCGTCATCGCGCTCGACCAGGTCGCCGCGTTCGAACTCGGCGTCCTCGCCGAGGTGTTCGGCACCGACCGCACGGCCGACGGCTTCCCCGGCTACCGCTTCGACGTCTGCACCCTCGACGGCCGGCCGGTCCGCAGCCGCTCCGGCTTCCTGCTCACCCCGCACGCCGATCTGAGCCCGGTGGACGAGGCGGATCTGGTGGCCGTGCCGGCGCACGCCGAGGGGGCACCCGTCCCGGAGCCGGTCCTGGCCGCGCTGCGCCGGGCCGCCGACCGCGGCGCCTGGTTGCTCAGCGTCTGCTCCGGCGCGTACGTGCTGGGCGAGGCGGGGCTGCTCGACGGGCGGGACTGCACCACCCACTGGCGGCACGTGGACGACCTGCAACGCCGGTTCCCGGCGGCCCGGGTGCAGTGCAACTCCCTCTACGTCCAGGACGGGCGGCTGCTGACCAGCGCCGGCACCGCCGCCGGGATCGACGCCTGCCTGCACCTGGTCCGCCAGGAACACGGCTCGGCGACCGCCACCCGGCTGGCCCGGCGGATGGTCGTCCCCCCGCACCGCGACGGCGGCCAGTCCCAGTACGTCGAGGCACCGATCCCGAAGGCGCCGGAGGCACCCACCCTGGAACCGGTGCTGGAGTGGCTGATGGGCCACCTGGACCGGTCGGTGACCGTGGACGAGTTGGCCGCCCGGGCCGGCATGGCGCCGCGTACCTTCGCCCGCCGATTCCGCGCCGAGACCGGCACCACCCCGCACGACTGGCTCACCAACCAGCGGGTGCTGCTCGCCCGGCGGCTGCTCGAGGAGACCCGGCTGAGCGTGGACAGCGTCGCCGACCAGGCCGGCTTCGGCGACGCGGCGGCGCTGCGGCACCACTTCACCCGCCGGGTGGGCACCACCCCGCACGCCTACCGGACCACGTTCCGGGAACGGGTCGAGGCCTGATCACCAGCCCAGCATCGCGCCGTCGATTCGGGACTCGGACCCGGCGACGTACCCGCCGGACGGCGAGCGCCAAATCGCCTGGCCGTACCCGAAGACCGACGGCTCCGCCGCGACGGTGACCTCGTGCCCCCGGACCCGCAGGCCGGCGACCAGCTCCGGGTCGAGCGCCGGCTCGACCAGCAGGGTCCGCCCGGCGTGCCAGTACCAGCGCGGGGCGTCCAGGGCGGCCTGCGGGTCGCGCCCGTCGTCCAGGGTCGCGGAGACCAACTGCACGTGCCCCTGCGGCTGCATGTGCCCGCCCATCACGCCGAACGGGCCGACCGGGGCGCCGTCCCGGGTCAGGAAGCCCGGGATGATGGTGTGGAACGGGCGCTTCGCCGGACCCACCACGTTCGGGTGGTCGGGGTCGAGCCGGAAGCCGAGGCCCCGGTTCTGCAGCGCGAAGCCGTGCCCGGGCAGCACCACCTGCGAGCCGAAGGCCAGGTAGGTGGACTGGATCAGGCTGACCATCATGCCGCCGGCGTCCGCGGTGCAGAGGTAGACGGTGCCGCCGCGCTCCGGCTCGCCGGCCACCGGCTCGCCCGCGCGCCCGGTGACCAGCGCCCGGCGGGCCGCCGCGTACGCCGGGTCGAGCAGGGCCGCCGTGGGCACCTCCGCCCGTTCCGGGTCGGCGATGTACGCGTGCGCGTCGGCGAAGCCGAGCTTCACCGCCTCGATCTGCCAGTGCAGCCGTTCCTCCGGGCTCAGCGCGGCCAGGTCCACTCCGTCCAGGATGTCCAGCGCCAGCAGCGCCGCGATCCCCTGCCCGTTCGGCGGCAGCTCCCACACCTCGTGCCCGCGGTAGCGGACGCGCACCGGATCCACCCAGGTGGACCGGTGCCGGGCCAGATCGTCGCCGGTGACGAACCCGCCGGTCCGGGCCGCGTGCCCGTCGAGCGCCGCCGCGATCCGCCCCCGGTAGAAGTCCTCCGCACCGCTGTCGGCGATCCGCCGCAGCGTCCCGGCCGCGTCCGGGTTGCGCCACCGCTCCCCCGGTCGCGGCGCCCGGCCGCCCACGGTGAACACCCGGCGGAACTCGGCGTACTCCGCGCCCACCAGCCCGTTGTGGGCGGCGACGCCGCGCGCCCAGGTGGCGGCGGTGCCGGCGGCGACCGGGTAGCCGCGCTCGGCGTAGCCGATCCCGTCGGCGAAGAGGTCGGCGAAGGGCAGCGACCCGAACCGGTCGTGCAGGTCCCGCCAGCCGGCCGGCGCGCCCGGCACGGTCACCGGCAGCCAGCCCCGGGCCGGCATGGTCGGCCCGGCCGCCTGCGCGCCGCCGAGCGCGTCGACCGGTGGCGCGCCCCGCCGGTCGGTCGCGGCCAGCACCAGCTCCCGGGTCAGCGCCGCGGGTGACCGGCCGGAGGCGTTCAACCCGTGCAGCCGCTCGCCGTCCCAGACGATCGCGAACAGGTCGCCGCCGATGTCGTTCGACGGTGGCTGCACCACGGTCAGGGTGATCGCGGTGGCCAGCGCGGCGTCGACAGCGTTGCCGCCGCGCCGCAGCACGGCCAGGCCCGCGGCCGCCGCGAGCGGCTGGCTGGTCGCGACGGCACCGTTGGGGGCGAGCAGCGGCTGCCGGGGGTACGCCATCCGCCCTGTCTACCGCCTCCGGCGGCTCCCGGCGAGACCCCGGCCCCCTGATCACGCCACCTCGGCGATGTGGGGGCATCAGTGGCCGGCGGTCACCGCCACCTCGGCGATTTCGCGGTCCGCCTCTCCGCCTCGGCGACCTGGCGGCATCCCCCGTGCCAGGTCACCCCCAGCTCGGCGAACTGGCGGGCCGCGGGCACCCGGAGGCCGGCGGCCACCGGGTCAGGTGGTCAGGCGGCCGTCGCGGCGGACCACCGGCAGCCCACCGGGCAGGTGCACGGCGCCCTGTCCGTGCCAGTCGGTGACCAGGGCGTCCAGCGCGGCGACGTGCCGGTGCGACAGGGCGGCCGGAACGGCGCCCAACTCCCGGGCCCAGGCGTGCAGCACCCGGGTGCGGACCGCCGGCGGCAGCGCGGCCAGCGCCTCGACCGCGAGCCCGCCCCCGGCCGCCCGTACGTCGGCGAGCGCGGCGGCGGCGTGGGCGTCGAGGGCGGCGGCGTCGGCCGCCACCAGGCGGGCGGTCCGGGCCAGGTTGTCCACCACCCCCGGGCCGAGCGCGCGGACCAGCGCCGGCAGCACCTCGGCCCGGACCCGGGACCGGGCGTACGCCGGGTCGGTGTTGTGCGGATCGTCCCACGGGGTGAGCCCCAGCGCCGCGCACGCCTTGCGGGTGTCCTCCCGGGAGACGTCGAGCAGCGGACGCAGCAGCGGCACCCCGGCCAGCTCGCGGCGCTCCGGCATGCCGGCCAGGCCGCGCGGGCCCGCGCCCCGGGCCAGCGCGAGCAGCACCGTCTCGGCCTGGTCGTCGCGGGTGTGCCCGAGCAGCACCGCGACGGACCCGTGCCGCCGGCCGGCGGCGACCAGCGCCTCGTACCGGGCGTCGCGGGCGGCCGCCTCCGGGCCTCCGGTACGCCCGTCGACCCGCACCGGCACCGCCTCCACCGGATCCAGGCCCCGCTCGCGGGCCCAACCGGCCACCGCCTCGGCCCGCTCCGCGGAGCCGGGTTGCAGGCCGTGGTCGACGGTCACCAGGCCGGCGCGCCGGCCGAGGCGGGGCGCCACGAAGGCGGTGGCCGCGGCCAGCGCGAGCGAGTCGGCACCGCCGGAGCAGGCCACCAGCACCGGCCCGTCCCCGGGCAGCCCGGTCAACGCCCGGCGGACGGCGACCCGGACGGCGGCGACCGGCGGGGCGAGCGCGGCCACGGGCTCAGGAGGCGGCCGGGGTGGCGCCGGTCGGCCCGTGCACCCGGGCCACCCAGGCGTCCGGGTCGCCCAGCTCGTCCAGCCGGGGCAGGGTCAGCGGCGAATCGAAGATCTTGTTGAAGCCGGCCATGCCGACCCGGTCGACCACGCCGTGCACGAACTTGCGGCCCTCGGCGTACTGGCGCATCTTGACCTCGATGCCGAGCAGCCGGCGGATCGCCTTCTCCAGCGGGTTGCCCGACTCCCGGCGCCGGTTGAACGCCGCGCGGATCGACTCCACGCTCGGGATGACCTGCGGGCCGACGCCGTCCATGACGAACTCGGCGTGCCCCTCCAGCAGGGTCATCAGCGCGGTGAGCCGGTCGAGCACGGCCCGCTGCGCCGGGGTCTGCACGATGTCCAGCACGCTCGCCCGGCTGTCCGGGTCCTTCACCGCGTCGGAGAGCGTGGCGATCCCCCGGCGCAGCCGTTCCAGCAGGTGTTCGCCCGCCTGGGCGGCGTCCACGAACGCCTGCACCTCACTCAGGAAGTACGCGCGCATCCACGGCACGGCGGTGAACTGGGTCCGGTGGGTCACCTCGTGCAGGCAGACCCAGAGCCGGAAGTCCCGGGAGTCGGCCCCCAGCTTCCGCTCCACCTCGACGATGTTCGGCGCCACCAGCAGGAGCTGGCCGGGGTCGCCGGCGAAGACCTCGTACTGGCCGAGCACCCGGCCGGAGAGGTACGCCAGCACGGTCCCGGCCTGCACCCCGGTGAGCCGGGAGCCGATCGCCTCGGTCAGCGGCCCGGGGCGCTTGTCCCCGGAGAGGCGGTTCACCAGCGGGCTGATCACCTCGCGCAGCCCGGCGATGTTCGCGGCCGCCCAGTCCCGGCGGTCGACCACCCGTACGGGCGGGTGGGTGACCTGGGCCCGCAGGCCGGTGTAGTCGGCGACGTGCCCGGCCGCCTCCTCGGTCAGCCGTCGCAGCTCGCTGACCACGTCGGTGGCCTCGGCGTACGACACCCGGGGGCCCGACTTGCCCAGTGCCCCCGCGGTGGCGGCGGCCAGATCCCAGTCCACGAACTGCGCCATGAACCCACCGTACCCGCGCCGCGACACCCCGACCTGCGCTCGCGCCCGCCGATCGACGCCGGTCGCGCCGGTCAGCGGCAGCCGCAGCGGGCCAGCGCGGAGCTGATCCGGTCGAGGGCCTCCCGGGTCTCGTCGAGGCTGCCGGTGGTCCGGTCGGTGAGCACGGCGAAGGTGAGCAGCCGGTTGTCGGCGGTGGTGACCAGGCCGGCGATCGCGTTGACCCCGGTCAGCGTGCCGGTCTTGGCCCGGACCACGCCGGCCCCGGCCTTGGTCACCGACGCCTGGTAGCGGTCGCCGAGGGTGCCGGACCAGGCACCGACCGGCAGTCCGCCGAAGATCGCCGCCAGCTCGGGGTGGCTGCCGTTGCCGGCGAGGGTGATCAGGTCGGTGAGCAGCGACGGGCTGATCCGGTTGGTCCGGGACAGGCCGCTGCCGTCCGCCAGACTGATCTCGTCGGCCGGCAGGCCCAGCTCGCCGATCACCTGGTCGGTGGCGGCCGCGCCCCCGACGAACGACGCCGGCTGGCCCTTGGCGAGGGCCACCTGCCGGGCCAGGTACTCGGCGATCACGTTGTCGCTGTCGCTGATCATGATGTCGACCAGCCGGACCAGCGGCAACGACTCGACCTTGCCCAGCTCGGCGCCGGGCGCGGGCGCCGCCCCGGCCGAGGCGCCGGGGGCGCTGCCCCGCTTGACCTCCGCGGCGGCGCCGGAGAGCCCGAGCAGCTTCGCGAACTGCCGGCCGGCGGTCAGGTCCGGCTGGGGCACCCGCTCGGCCGCGCCGTGGCTGTCGTCGAAGTTCTTCCGGGCCTCCTCCGGGTCCTTCCGGGCGGCGTCCGTCGTCAGCGCGCTGATCGCCGCGCCGAACCCGCCGGTGGGGATGTCGTCGTCCCAGCCGGGCTCGTACACCGGGCCGCTGAACAGCGACGAGTCGACCGTGACCTTCGTCGGAGCGGTGCCGCCGAGCGCCTTGCGGACCTGGGCGGCGAGGTCGTCCAACCGCGCCGCGTTCGGGTAGAAGCCGTTCTTGTCGACCGCGAGGGTCGGGTCGCCGCCGCCCACCAGGACCACCTCGCCGGGGGCCGCGCCGGCCACCGCGCGGGTGGGGATCCGGTACGCCGGCCCCCGGGCGACCAGCACCGCGACGGCCGTCGCCAGCTTGGTCACCGACGCGGGAACGGTGGGGGTGTCCTGGCCGCGACCGTAGAGCTGCTGGCCGGTGGTCACGTCGGCCACCGACAGGTTCACCCGGTCACCGAGCGCCGCGGCGCCGACCAGCGGTTCGAGCGCGGCGCGTACCCCGTCGGGGGTCGGCTGTGGTGCGTTGGCGTCGAGGCCGGCCAGCACGGCCGGCGGGTCGGGCTCGGGTGGCTGGGCGCTCGCCCGGGGCGCGCCGGCCTCGCCGCCCAGCCAGCCGGCGAGCGGGCCGGGGCGGACCACGACCAGCCCAACGGCGGCCAGGGCGATCACCAGCACGGCGGCCAGCACCGTCAGCAGCCGGACCCGGCTCCGGCGTGGGGGCGGGGGCGGAACCGGTGCGGCACCGTACGGCGGGGCGGGCGGGCTCACCGGCATCCCAGCGGCCGGCGGGCTCACCGGCACCCCGCCCGGTGCGTCGTGCGTGGGCCAGTTCAGCGGGCCCGGGCCGTACTGCCCCGGGTCGGCCCGGCCCACCGGGTTGGCGCCGTACCCCTGCTGGTCGCGGCCGACGGAGGCGGACCCGGTCGCCCGCCCCGGGGTACGCGGAAGATGCGCGTCGGGGACCGGTACCCGGCCGGTGGCGCCGCCGGACCCGGAACCGCCGAAGTTCCGCCCGTCAACCCCTTCGGGGCGGTAGTGTGAATCTTCCCTCCCCACGACCCCCTCCTCCCCCGCTCAAAAGCACCCTGGGTGACACTACTTCGGTCCGAACACTATGCGGCGGCCGGAGCCGGCGGGGGTCATTCACCCTTCCCCGGGAGCGGCGCCACTGGTTTCCGTTAGCCAGCGTGGGCAAACGAGGGAGCGTGCGAGATGGATTTCGACGTCACGGTTGAGATCCCCAAGGGTCACCGCAACAAGTACGAGGTGGACCACGCGACCGGCCGGATCCGGCTGGACCGCACCCTCTTCACCTCCACGCAGTACCCGGCTGACTACGGCTTCATCGAGGGCACCCTGGGCGAGGACGGCGACCCGCTGGACGCGCTGGTGCTGGTCCCCGAGCCCACCTTCCCGGGCTGCCTGATCCGCTGCCGCACCATCGGCATGTTCCGGATGACGGACGAGAAGGGCGGCGACGACAAGGTCCTCTGCGTCCCCTACGAGGACCCGCGTCAGGAGCACCTGCGGGACATCCACCACCTGGGCGAGTTCGACCGGCTGGAGATCCAGCACTTCTTCGAGGTGTACAAGGACCTGGAGCCGGGCAAGTCGGTCGAGGGCGCGACCTGGGTGGGTCGTACCGAGGCCGAGGCCGAGATCCAGGCCTCGTACCAGCGCGCCAAGGAGGCCGCCGAGCGCGGCGAGCACCACTGATTTTCGGCGTCGACGGGCCCGGGCCGCTCAGCCGAGCGACCCGGGCCCGCGCGTTGGCTCAGCCGAGCAGGCCGCGGGCCCGGTCGTAGAGGTCGAGCACCGCGCAGGCCACCGGCACCAGGGACACCACCAGCGCGGTGTCGGTCAGGTCGGCCAGCCGACCGAGGTACGGGGAGACCGGCCGCTGGGCGTACCGGGCGCCGGCCGCCACGGCGACCAGGGCCAGGGCGAGCCCGCCGACGGCAAGCGCGAGCCGGCCGGTCGGACCGGCGCGGTCGGCGAGCACCGCGCCGAGCAGGGCGTACCCGGCCAGCCCGGCGGCCACCGCGGGCACCCGGTGGCGGACCGCCACGAAGAGCCGGGAGCGCAGCAGCAGCACTGCGCCGCCGGCCGCCGCCAGCAGCCGCCCGGCCAGCCCGCCGGCGGTGGCGAGCACCACCGTGGCGGCGACCGCCAGCACGGCGTGCCCGAGCAGCATCCCGGTCAGCATCTCCTCGGTCCGGGCCACCGCCGCGTGCACCCGCCCCTGATCCGGCAGGTCGCGGACCCCGTCGGGAGCGCCGGCCGGGGTGGTGACGGGCAGGGTGATCGGCGGCAGCGGCAGCTTGCCGAGCCGGATGGCCAGCAGGGGCAGCCCGCCGAGCGCGAAGACCAGCCCGCAGAACAGCACGGCGGCGGCGCCGGCCGGGTCGAGCAAAAACCCGCCGAGGGCGGCGAGCACGCCGCCCGCGCCGGTGGTCGCGCCGGCCACGACGACCCGGGACCGGCTGGCCACCCCGAGCAGGCCGAGCACCGACACCAGGAGCAGCGCCACCGAGCCGGCCAGCAGCTCGGGCGCGCCGACCCAGCGCAGCGGCCCGAACGGGCCGACCGGGTCGCCGGAGCCGACCGCGAGGGCACCGGCCGCGGCGGCGTACGGCAGGGCGTACCCGCCGAGGGTCGCGCCGATTGGCGCGTCGCCGTACGCCCGGGAGGCGGCGGTGGCGGCGAGCACGAGGAGCAGGGCCACCGCGGTGGCGACCGGCCAGCCGCTCCGGTGCTCGGGCCCGGCGGCGAGCACGGCGAGCAGCCCCACGGCGAGCGGCACGCCCGCCCCGGCCAGCGCGGCGGCCCGGGTGGCCGCGGGCGACCAGGCGGCACCCCGGCGGCGCGCTCCAACGGCGATCGCCTCGATCACGTCGTCGTACTCCAGCTCGGGCCACTCGGCGCGGGCCGGGACGAGGTGCAGCACCTCGCCGTCGCGGACGCCCTGGGGCAGCAACGCCTGCGCCGTGGCCAGCACCGCGCCGTCGGTGCGGCGCAGCACCCAGCCGCCGTGCCGCTCCCCGTCGTCGGCCAACCCTTCGCCGGCGTGCCGGAGCACCTCCGGCAGCAGCTCGGCCAGGGGAACCTGCTCCGGCAGGGCCACGTCCACCCGGCGCTGCGGAGCGCTGATGGTGACCCGGGCCAGCCCGCTTGTCATCGATATTTCTCCATGGTGAGCGGAAACGGCGGCTGACGGACGACAGGACTTTACCTACGATGAGCCAGGCTCAGGTTACCGAGAGCCATGGGAGGCTGTGTGTCCACTGTGGTCATCAAGCGACCGGCACGCCGTCCGGCGCCGGAGATACCGGCCGGCGAGCTGCCCGTCGAGGCACCGCCGGAGATCCCGGTGGCCACCGGCGGGCGCTGGCAGCAGGCGCTGATGGTGCTGCCCATGCTCGGCGGCACGGTGGCGATGGCGATGATGTTCGGCCGGGGCGGCGGGGCCTACTCGTACGTGGTGGGCGGCATGTTCGGGCTCTCCTCGCTGGCGATGCTGGTGACCTCCTGGGGCAGCGCCGGCCCGAGAAAGTCGGAGCTGATGGCCGCCCGCCGGGACTACCTGCGGCACCTGGCCACGCTGCGACGCCGGGTCCGGGAGACCGCCGGGGCGCAGCGGGCCGGGCTCTACTACCGGCACCCCGACCCCGGCCGGCTCTGGTCGACAGTGGACAGCCATCGGGTCTGGGAGCGGCGGCCGGGCGACCCCGATTTCGCCGTGGTCCGGGTCGGGGTCGGACCGCAGACGCTGGCCACCCCGCTGGTCCCTCCGGTCACCCGGCCGCTGGAGGAGCTGGAGCCGATGACGGCGGGGGCGCTGCGGCGCTTCCTCGACGCGTACGCGGTGGTGCCGGACCTGCCGGTGGCGCTGTCACTGCGCAGCTTCGCCCGGGTGTTCGTGCGTGGCCCGGACCTGCGACAACTCGACCCACGCAGGGCCGGCTCGCCGGCCGCGCAGGCGCTGGCCCGGGCCATGCTCACCCAGCTCGCCGTCTTCCACGCCCCGGACGAACTGCTGATCGCGGTCTGCGCCGGTCCCGAGCGGCGGGCGTGCTGGGAGTGGGTCAAGTGGCTGCCGCACGCCCACCACCCGACCCGCACCGACGCGCTCGGCCCGGTCCGGCTGGTCACCAGCTCCGCCGCCGAGCTGGAGCGGCTGCTCGACGAGGTGCTGGCCAGCCGCTCCCGGTTCAGCCCGGCCGGTCCGGCCACCGACGGCCCGCACGTGGTGGTGGTGCTCGACGGCGGCGACCTGACCGGGGCCACCGACCTCGCCGGGGACGGCGGCATTGACGCGGTCACCGTGCTGGACCTGGACACCCCGCCGCCCCGCCTGCTCGACCGGTACGCCCTCCTGCTCGACCTGGCCGACGGCCGGCTGCATTCGCACTCCGCCGAGGGGCACGCCGAGGTCGGCACCGCGGACGGGCTGGCCCTCGCCGACGCCGAGGCCGTCGCCCGCCGGCTCGCCCCGCTGCGGCTCGCCGGCACGGTACGCGGACCCGACGCCCCGCCCGGCACCGAGCCCGGCCTGCCCGAGCTGCTCGGCACCGGTGCCCCGGAGAACTTCACGGCCGAGCAGGGCTGGGCCCCACGGGCCGCCCGGGACCGGCTGCGGGTGCCGATCGGGGTGGGCGCCGACGGCGGCGCGATCGAGCTGGACCTCAAGGAGTCCGCGCAGGACGGCATGGGCCCGCACGGTCTGCTCATCGGCGCGACCGGCGCCGGCAAGTCGGAGCTGCTCCGGACGCTGGTGCTGGGGCTGGCCGCCACGCACAGCCCGGAGCAGCTCAACTTCGTCCTGGTCGACTTCAAGGGCGGGGCCACCTTCGCGCCCTTCGAGCGGCTGCCGCACACCGCCGCGGTGATCACCAACCTGGCCGACGCGCTGCCCCTGGTCGACCGCATGGTCGACGCGATCAACGGTGAGCTGACGCGCCGACAGGAGTTGCTCCGCCGGGCCGGCAACTTCGCCAGCCTGCGCGACTACGAGCGGGCCCGGGCGGCCGGCAGCCCACTCGCCCCGCTGCCGTCGCTGCTGCTCATCTGCGACGAGTTCTCCGAACTGCTCTCGGCCAAGCCGGACTTCATCGACCTCTTCGTCCAGATCGGCCGGGTCGGCCGGTCGCTCGGCGTACACCTGCTGCTGGCCTCGCAGCGGTTGGAGGAGGGACGGCTGCGCGGGCTGGACACGCACCTGTCGTACCGGATCGGCTTGCGGACCTTCTCGGCGCTGGAGTCCCGGACGGTGCTCGGGGTGCCGGACGCGCACGAGTTGCCCCGCTCCCCCGGGCACGGCTACCTGCGCTCGGGCACCGACCCGCTGGTCCAGTTCAAGGCCGCGTACGTCTCCGGCCCGGTGCGCCGCCGGTCCGACGCGGCGGGTACGCCCGGTGCCGGACCGCCCCGGCTGCACGCCTTCTCCACCCATCCGGTGCCGTTGCCCGAACCGGCCGCCCCGGCCGCGCTCCCCGCCGCGGAGGAGCTGACCGAATCCCTGCTCGACCTGCTGGTCGGGCGGCTGGCCGGGCAGGGCCCGCCGGCGCACCAGGTATGGCTGCCGCCGCTGGACGAGTCCCCCGCCCTGGACGAGCTGTTCGGTCCGGTGGGTCCCGACCCGGTTCGCGGGCTGACCGTGGGCAACCCCGAGCTGCACGGCGCCCTCCAGGTGCCGGTGGCCGTGGTGGACAAACCGCTCGAGCAGCGGCGGGACCTGTACTGGCTGGCCCTGGACGGGGCGGCCGGGCACGTCGCGGTGGTCGGCACCACCCGCAGCGGCCGGTCCACCCTGCTGCGAACGCTGATCTGCGCGCTGGCGCTCACCCACACCCCGGCCGAGGCACAGGTCTACTGCCTGGACTTCGGCGGGGCGCTCGCCGCGCTGCGCGACCTGCCGCACGTGGGCGGGGTCAGCGGACGCGCCGACGCCACCGCCGTACGCCGGACCGTGGGCGAGATCGCCGCCCTGCTGGCCGAACGGGAGCGGCGCTTCGCCGAGGCGGGCGTGGAGTCGATGGCGGCCTGGCGCCGGCGGCGGGCGGCGACGCTGGCCGGCGGGCAGCCGGGCACCGACCCGTTCGGCGACGTCTTCCTGGTCGTGGACGGCTGGAACAGCCTGCGCAACGACTACGAGGACCTGGAACCGCTGGTCACCGAGTTGGCCACCCGGGGTCTGGCGTACGGGGTGCACGTGGTGGCCACCGCCCTGCGCTGGTCGGACTTCCGGCCGGCGATCCGGGACCTCTTCGGCTCGCGGCTCGAACTGCGCCTCGGCGACCCGGCCGACTCGGTGGTGGTGAAGCGACCGGTCGCCGCGACCGTGCCCGAGGAGCAGCCGGGACGCGGGATCACCCCGGGCGGCCTGCACTTCCTCGCCGCCCAGCCGCGCGTGGCCGGCCTGGGCGCGGAGACCACCGACCTGGTCAAGGCGGTTGCCGGGGCCTGGGCCGGGCCCGCCGCGCCCCGGGTCCGGCTGCTCCCGCCGGTGCTGCCGTACGCCGAGCTGGACCAGCAGGCGACCAGCGGGCTGGCCTTCCCGATCGGGGTGGCCGAGGCGGACCTGCGCCCGGTGGTGCTGGACTTCGCCACCGAGCCGAACTTCGTGGTCTTCGGCGACGCCGAGTGCGGCAAGTCGTCGTTCCTGCGCGCGCTGGCCACCTCGATCGTCAACCGGTTCACCCCGGAGCAGGCCCGGGTGATCCTGGTGGACTACCGGCGCAGCCTGATCGGCACGATCGAGACGGCACACCTGATCGGGTACGGCACGGCCGCACCGCACACCACCGAGCTGATCGAGTCGGCGGCCGGCTACCTGCAGGGGCGCCTCCCCGGGCCGGAGGTCACCCCGGCCGAGCTGCGCAGCCGGTCCTGGTGGGCCGGGCCCGAACTGTTCGTGCTGGTGGACGACTACGACCTGGTGGCCGGTGGCCCCAGCAACCCGTTGCGGGCCCTGGAGGAGCACCTGCCGCACGCCCGGGACGTCGGCCTGCACCTGGTGCTGGCCCGCCGCTCCGGCGGTGCCGGCCGGACCTCGTACGAGCCGATCATCCAGCGGCTGCGGGAACTCTCCACCGCCGGTCTGGTGATGTCGGGCGCCCCGGAAGAGGGCCCGCTCGTCGGTCAGGTGAAGGCCGGTCCGCTACCGCCCGGCCGGGGCCGCCTGGTCACCCGCCGGGAGGGCGTACGCCTGGTGCAGCTGGCCCACCTGCCGGCCGGGTGACGGTGTCCGTGACCGGCACCGTGGCGTACGGGAAAACCGGTAATCTCCGAGCAGCATGTTTCGGCGGCGATGAACGGCTGGGGAATGTGACCGGGGATCGGCAGTCAGCGAGGGCGGCCCGACGGCTCGTCGGGCGCGCGCTGCTCGGTGCGGCGGGGGCGCTCGCCACCGTGGCCGGCCCGCTGGCCCCGCCCGCGCACGCCGCCCCGGCCACCGCCGCCCCGGGGCCGGCCTGGCTGTCGCCGGCACCCAGCCGTGTGGACCAGGTCCGCGAGGAGCAGTGGCAGCTCGACGAGCTGCGGGCGAAGACCGCCTGGCGCGGCTCGACCGGACGCGGTGTGGTGGTCGCGGTCATCGACTCCGGAGTGGACGGTTCCCACCCGGACCTGGTCGGCCAGGTGCTCCCCGGCATCGACCTGGTCTCGCCGGACGGGGCCGACGGCCCGGATCCGGTGGGTCATGGCACCACGGTCGCCGGGCTGATCGCCGGACGCGCCGACGACGACCGGGGCGTGGTCGGCCTCGCGCCCGATGCCAAGATCCTCCCGGTCCGGGTGCTCGACGACGAGAACCGGTACGACGACGCGATGATCGTCGCCAAGGGGGTGCGCTGGGCGGTCGACAACGGCGCCCGCGTGATCAACCTGTCCCTCGGCGGCAGCAGCGACAGCCCCGCCCTGGCCGCCGCCCTCGACTACGCCTTCGCCCGAGACGTCGTGGTGGTCGCCTGCACCGGCAACCTGGCCACCTCGAACAGCCCCAAGGTCTGGTACCCGGCCCGGGAGCCGGGCGTGATCGCCGTGGCCGGCCTGGAACGCAACACCAAGAACCTGTGGTCCGGCTCGATCACCGGCCACGAGACGGTGGTCACCGCGCCCGCGACCGCGCTCTACGGAGCCCGCCCCGACAGCGGCTACTGGCGGGTGCAGGGCACCAGCTTCGCTTCCCCGCTGGTCGCGGCGACCGCCGCCCTGATCCGCGCCCGGTACCCGCAGATGTCCGCCGGGGACGTCGTCAACCGGATCATCAAGACCGCACGGGACCTGGGCCCGACCGGCCGCGACGACCGGTTCGGCTACGGCATGGTGGACCCGGTGGCCGCGCTGACCACCGACGTGCCGTCGGTGGGGCGCAACCCGCTCGACGACAACGACTCCCCCGGGGTGGTGGGCTTCGGCCCGGCACCCGGCACCGGGCCGGACACCCGGGCCGCCGCCGGGCAGGGCGCCAATCCGTTCGGCTTCGCCGCGCCGAAGAAGCAGCCCCCGTGGGCGGCCCACCCGGCCGGCCAGACCGACGACCCGGCGCCGGAACGGCTCTGGACCGGGCTCGCCCTGTTCGTCGCTCTGGTCACCGGTGCCGCGCTGGCGGTCCGCCGGTTCCGCCAGTCGCGCCGCTGACCCGGGCCGCGGTCTGGCCGGGAACTGCCGTGGGTAGTGGTCAGCACATGAACGCGTCGGCTGCGGGCGGCCAGCGGTCCTGGCGGACCCGCCGATTGGACCCGGACGATTCGCTGGGGCTGCGGCTCACCCTGGCCGCCGCCGCGGCGTTCCTGGTGCTGGTGCCGTTCGCCCTGCTGGCGCTCCTGGTGCTGGCCGCCTGGCCGCCCCTGTTCCGGCTGGACGTCACGGTCACCGACGCGCTGCACCGGTACGCCCTCCACCACCCGGCATGGGTGCGGCTGATGAGTGTCTGGACGGACGTCTTCGCGCCCAACCCGCTGCGCGCCGCCACGGCGGTCGTGGTGGCCTGGCTGCTGTTCCGCCGGGCCCGTCGGCTGGCCCTCTGGGTGGTCACCACGATGACCGTCGGCGGCCTGCTCGGCGCCCTGCTCAAGGTGCTGGTCGGCCGGCAGCGGCCGGACCTGCTCGACCCGGTGGCCCGGGCGGCCGGGTTCGCCTTCCCGTCCGGGCACGCGTTGAACGCGACCCTGGCCGCCGGGGTGCTGCTGCTGGTCTTCCTGCCGTTCACCCGGGGCCGGCGGCTGCTGCGCTGGTCGCTCTGGACCGCGGCGGTGCTGATCGCCGTGGTGACCGGCCTCAGCCGGATCGCGCTGGGGGTGCACTGGACCAGCGACGTGGTGGGCGGGTGGCTGCTCGGCGTGGCGGTGCTCGCCGCCACCACGGCCGCGTTCAGCACATGGCGGGCCCGGACCGGTCACCACCGGGCGCGGACCGTCCGCGAGGGCGTCGAGCCGGAACTCGCCGATCCCCGCCGGAACGGCACGCAACTGTAGGTCGATCCGACCGCGCCGGACGTGGGGCTGCCGGCGCCGGTCGGGCGGTCTGCCGCCGCCGGTCGGCTCAGGTGCAGTCACCGGTGCCGACCGCCCGGGTACGCTCCGCGCCAGCCAGCGCCACCGACCGGGCCTCGGCGGCGGTCACCGCGAAGCCGGTGTTCGGGTCGTCGGCCGCCGCCGCGAAGATCACCCCGAGCACCAGCCCGTTCGAGGAGACCAGTGGCCCGCCCGAGTTGCCGCTGCGCACCAGCGCCCGGATCGTGTAGATCTCCCGGGTCACGTCCCCCGAGGAGTAGATGTCCGGCCCGGTGATCCGGTCGACGTCCCGGATCCGGGCCGGGCGGGCGTCGTACGGGCCGTCAAGGGGGAAGCCCAGCACGATGGCGTCCGCCCCGCTGCCGGCCGACCCGGCGGCGAAGCGCAGCGACGGACCGGGCAGCCCCGGCACGTGCAGCACGGCCAGGTCCCGGGCCGGGTCGTAGACGACCACCTCGCCGTCGTACCGCTCGCCGCGCAGCTCCACCGCCACCGAGCGGGTGCCCGCCACCACATGCGCGTTGGTCATCACCCGGTCGTCCGCGTACACGAAGCCGGAGCCCTCGATGCGGCGGGCGCAGCTCGGCGCGGAGCCCAGCACCTTCACCACCGACCGCTGGCTGTTCGCCACCACCTCGGAGCCGGCCAGCGCCGGGTCCGGCGGGGCGACCTGGCGGGCGCGGGTCGGTGCCAGGTCACCGAAGACGTCCGGGAAGCCATTGGTGTCGACCGTGTCGCGCAGCGCCGTGGAGAGCTGCTGCGCCTTGTCGGGCAGGACCCGGTCGACCACGGTGAGCAGAGCGCTGTTGCGGACCGAGGAGGCAAGCCAGGGCAGCGACGAGGAGCCCAGCGGCACCGCCACCAGCCAGGCCACCAGCATGACCGCGAAGACCGAGATGAGGGCCCCGCCGATGTCGTCGATCTTCCGCCCGGCGCGGCCGGTGATCGCGGCCCGCAGGTTGGCGCCGAGCCAGCCGGCGAGCGCCTGGCCGATCACGGCGAGCCCGAAGATCGCCACGAGGGAGATCAGCACCCGGGCGCCGCTGTCGGTGAACTGCCGGGCCGCCAGCGGGCCGACCTGGAGCCCCAGCAGCGCACCGAGGAAGAAGCCGGAGAAGGACAGCGCCCCGATGACGAAGCCCTGGCGGTATCCGCTGATCGCGAACACGAGCATGAGCAGAAGCAGGACCAGATCCACGGCCGACACCCGTCAAGGGTACGGGCAGCCGGCCCGCCGGGGGCTCAGCGCTCGCGGAACGTGACCGTCCGGTCGGTGGAGGTCACCGCGACGGCTCAGCGGACCGGGCTCTCGTCGACCTCGTCGGTGCCGGCCGAGGGCGCCGGGGCGGCCCCGGTCGGGGGCAGCTCCACCACCCGGGAACGCGGCCACGGACGGGTCCAGCCGCCCATCTCCAGCAGCGTGTTCAGCACCCCGGCGGTGAAGCCCCAGACCAGCATCCCGCGTACCGAGAAGGCCGGCCCGATCCAGCCGCTCGGATGGCGTACCCGCATCCGGTTCTCCGGGTCGACCAGCTCGGCGACCGGCAGCCGGGCGACGTGCGCCACCTCGGCCGGCTCGCGGGGGTGCACCGGGTGCGGGGCGTGCCACCAGGCGAGCACCGGGGTGACCACGAAGTCGCTGACCGGGATCCAGAGCCGGGGCAGCTCGGCCAGGACGGTGACGCTGCCCGGGTCGAGCCCGACCTCCTCGTTCGCCTCGCGCAGCGCGGTGGCTCTGGCGTCGGCGTCCTCCGGGTCGGCCGCGCCGCCGGGGAAGGCCGGCTGCCCGGCGTGGTTGCGCAGCGTTGCGGCGCGCTGGAGGATCAGCACGTCCGGGCCGACCCCCGGCTCCTCGCCGAGCAGCACCAGCACCGCGCTCTCCCGGCCGCCGCTCTCCGGGGTGGTGAGCCGGGTGAAGTCCTCGGCCCGGGCGGTGCCGAGACGGTCGAGCAGCGGGTCCAGCCACCCCGGCGGCTGCCGGGTCTCGCTCCGCTCGCTCACGCCGCCGCCACGCTGCTGAGCCGGATGGTTCGCTCGCTCACGTGACCTCCGCGCCGAGGTGCTTGCGGACCAGCTCGGCGAGGCGGGCGTCGTCCAGCGCGCCGGTCGAGTCGGTATGCCGGATCCGGCCGTCCGCGTCGACGAAGACGGTCAGCGGGAAGGCGTTCCGGCGCAGCGCCCGCTCGAACGCGTCCCCCTGGTCGATCAGCATGGGGAAGCGGACGTCGAAGTCCTCGCCGATCGACTGCGCCCCGCCGCGGCTGTCCCGGCTGTTCACCCCGATCACCTGGAACCGGCCCTCGGCCCGCTCGCTGAGCCGCTGGAATGCGGGCAGCTCCTTGCGGCAGGGCGGGCACCAGGACGCCCAGACGTTGATCACCGCCGGCCCCTTGACGTCACGCAGCGACACCGGGGCGCCCCCGGTGAAGCAGGAAAGGGTCAGCTCGGGCAGCGGGTCACCCGGGCTGCCGGCCGGGGCCGGGGCGGCCGACGGCGGCGCGGCGGTCAGCGGGGCGCAGTCGGCGAACGGCGAGGGGCGCTCCGGCCGGGCCGCCGGCACCGGGCTCTCCTGCTGGGCGGTGGTGCCGGTGCAGCCGGCCACCGCGAGCAGCAGCGGGACGAGCAGGTACGCGAGGCGACCGGTCACGGCACGTCCGCCGCGACCGCCTGCTGCGGCACCAGGTCCGGGTCGAGGCCGACAGCCGCCGCGAGATCGCGGGCGCGGGGCCCCTTGAGCAGCTTGGCGGCGGCCACCGGGTCGGTCGGCCCGGTGCCGTACGCCGGGCAGAGCTTCGCCAGCGTGCAGGCGCCGCAGGCCGGCTTGCGGGCGTGGCAGACCCGCCGCCCGTGGAAGATGATCCGGTGCGACAGCATCGTCCAGTCGCGCTTCGGGTACAGCGCGCCGATGGCGTGTTCGATCTTCACCGGGTCGGTCTCGGTGGTCAGCCGCCACCGTTGCACCAGCCGCTGGAAGTGGGTGTCCACGGTGATGCCGGGGACGTCGAAGGCGTTGCCGAGGATCACGTTGGCGGTCTTGCGGCCGATCCCGGGAAGGGTGACCAGGTCGGCCAGCCGGCCGGGGACCTCGCCGTCGTACCGCTCGCAGAGGGCGCGGCCGAGGTTGATCAGCGAACTGGTCTTGTTGCGGTAGAAGCCGGTCGGCCGGATCAGCTCCTCCAGCTCCGCGCGGTCCGCCCCGGCGTAGTCGGCGGCGGTGCGGTAGCGGGCGAAGAGCTTCGGCGTGACCTCGTTGACCTTCTTGTCCGTGCACTGGGCCGACAGGATCGTGGCGACCGCCAGCTCCAACGCGTTGGAGTGGTCGAGTTCACAGTGCGCGTCGGGGTGCGTCTCGGTCAGCACCCGGCCGATCCGCCGGGCGCGGCGGGTACGGCCGAGGTCGGTCTCGGGGGAGCGCGTGGTCACGCCGGCCAGCCTACGTCGCGCGGCCGACCTCCTGGCGGGCCCACGCGGGGCCGGCGCTACGCGCCCGCCGGGGGACTGATCCGGCCCGACTCGTCGATCTCGGGGCCCGTCTTCGGGAAGTCGGCCCCGCTCACCTGGCGGACCAGCCCGAGGCCACGGTGCTGCCGGTCGATCGCCGGCCGCCCCACGTTGTTCATCGCGGTCGAGGTGAACTGGCCCTCGACGAAGCTGCCGTCCGCCTTGACCGACACCTTCAGCACCCCGCCCCAGCCCAACCGGCCGGAAGGGTTCAGCGACCTCCCGCCGCCGGCGAAGTTGCCCAGGCTGTAGGCGATCAGCCGCCCCCGGTAGACCTCCATCCCGCGCAGCACGTGCGGGCCGTGCCCGATGACCAGATCGGCACCGGCGTCGATCACGGCGTGCGAGAACCGGATCGGGTCGCCCCGGTTCTCCCCGAAGAACATCTCGGTGCCCGGCTTGACCCGGGTCTTGTCGGCGCCCTCGGCGCCCATGTGCACCTGCACCACGACCACGTCGGCCAGGTCGGTGGCCGACTTGACCACCTTCTTCGCCGCATCGAGGTCGACCAGGCTGTTCGACCACGGGTACGACGAGAAGCCGAGCACCGCGACCTTCACGCCCTGCACCTCGACCACGGTGATCTGGTCCGGCGCGCCGGTGTGCTCGAGCCCGTGCGCCTCCAGCGCGGCCTGGGTGTTCTCGTAGCCCTGCTTGCCGTAGTCGTAGCCGTGGTTGTTGGCCTGGTTCAGCAGCTCGAACCCGGCGTCGCGCAGGTGCGCGGCGTAGCCGGGGGGCGCCCGGAACTGGAAGCAGTTCGTCGCGTTGGCCCCGCACTTGCCGGTGCCGGTGTCGTCGGTGAGCGGCTCCTCCAGGTTGCCCATCACCAGGTCGGCCTTGAGCGCCGCCTTGACGTCGTCGAAGAAGCCCTTCCCGCCGTTGGCCGGCAGCCGGGACGGGGCGTTGCCCATGATCACGTCACCGGTCGCGGCCAGCGAGATCGTCTTGCCCGACTCGTCCGCCGTCTTGCCCGACTCGTCCGCCGACTTGGCCGGCTGGTCCGCCTCGTTCGGGACGGTGCTGCCGGCCGACCCGTCGGCCGTGCCCGAGTGCCAGGTCGAGCCGTCCCCGCCGGACTCGCCGCAGCCGGCGGCGAGCAGGGCGACGAGCAGGACGCCGAGGACGGCGGTGCGGCGACGCGGGAGACGGGAGGCGAGAGTGGCGGAGGCGAACATCGACCGCGACGCTACCGTCCGGAAAGCGCTCCGACGATGGCCGATCGGTCGGAAAACCCGTCTGGTTGAGGGGAACCCATCCGGCTCAGCCTGCCTGACGGTCGGACCAGGGCACGACCGCGCCGGTGCCGCCGGCCCGCACGGCCGCGTGCACGGCCCGGGCCAGTGGGGCACCCCAGGCCGACCGGGGGCCGCCGTACGGGGCGGCCTCGCCGTCGGCCGGGCAGAGCACGGTGACCGCGTCGGTGGGGGTGCCGGTGGCCGGCAACCCCAGTTCCCAGATCGCCTGCGCCTTCGCCTCGGTGGCCGTGGCCACCGCGTTGACCAGAGCCGCCTCGCTGAGCCGGGCCGGGACGTACACGACGATGTTGACCGTGCCGACGCGCTGGGCGGGGGTGGCGGGCGCGGGCGCGGCGGCCCAGACGGGGGTGCCCAGCCCGACGGTCGCCCAGGCCCGTACGCCGGTGTCGGCCCGGGCCACCACCTCGGCCACGTCGACCCCGGTCAGCAGCCCCACCCCGGGCCCGGCCAGGTCGAGGCCGTCGGCCAGCTCGGCCAGGTGGGCGGCCGGGTCGTCCCGGGCGTACGACATCGGCACGGTCGCGTTGACCACCCACCGGCGTACGCCGATGCCACCGCCCAGCGGGGCGCTGCCGACCGCCAGCAGCGGCTCCGCGGCCCGCCAGACCAGCAATGGGATGTTCCACCCGTCCTCGGCACGGGTGGTCAGGAACGGCTCGCTCAGCACGCCCCAGAGCCTATGATCCGAGGGGGTGCACCTCTGATTCCCGCTCAAGTGGGCCTAGACTGGCGGCGCGCGAGGGATCAGCGGACGGCGGACCCGGCCGACGGACGGCACGCGCAGGCGGAGGTGCGCGATGGACGAGGTACTGGCCCGCAGCGGGATCTTCCAGGGTGTCGACCCGGAGGCTGCCGAGGCGCTCGCCAAGGAGATGGAGACGATCGAGGTCCGTAAGGGCGAGGTCGTCTTCAACGAGGGCGAGCCCGGCGACAGTCTCTACATCCTCCTTTCCGGCAAGATCAAGGTGGGCCGCCGCGCAGCGGACGGCCGGCAGAACCTGATCGCCGTGATGGGTCCCTCGGACATGGTCGGCGAGCTGTCGCTCTTCGACCCCGGCCCGCGTACGGCGACGGCCACCGCGGTGACCGACACCCGGCTGGTCCGGCTGCGCAAGCAGGCGCTCCGGCCCTGGCTGAACAACCGGCCGGAGATCGCCGAGCAGCTGTTGCGGGTGCTGGCCCGCCGGCTGCGCCGGACCAACGACTCGCTGGCCGATCTGATCTTCACCGACGTGCCGGGCCGGGTCGCCAAGAACCTGCTCCAGATGGCCGGCCGGTTCGGCACCCGGGACGGCGGCGTGCTGCGGGTGACCCACGACCTGACCCAGGAGGAGATCGCCCAGCTCGTCGGCGCCTCCCGGGAGACGGTCAACAAGGCCCTCGCCGACTTCGCCTCGCGCGGCTGGCTGCGGCTGGACGGCAAGAGCATCATCATCCTCGACCCGGAGCGCCTCGCCCGCCGCGCGCGGGTCTGACGCCCCGCCCGGCCGGTCCGACCCGGCCATCGGCTCGTTCCCGGCCCGGCCCGCCCTGAGCGGTCCGGGCCGCGCCGTTCCCGGGCCCGGCCCACGCCTGGCCAGCCCGGGCCGATGCCGATCCGTCTGCCGGGCGCAGAATCGCTGGACCGCGCCCCGGTGCGGCGGGAACGCTGGGGCGATGCTCGAACGTGTCGCAGTCCTGTCCGACATCCATGGCGCGCTGCCGGCGCTGGAGGCCGTCCTCGCCGAACCGGACGTCGCCGCGGCGGACCTGATCGTGCTCACCGGTGACATCGCCAGCGGCCCGCAGCCGGTCGAGGTGCTGGACCGGCTCGCCGCGCTCGGGGACCGGGCCTGCTGGGTGGGTGGCAACGGCGAGCGGGAGCTGGTCGAGGCGCGGGCCGGCAGGAAGTCGCCGTTCGAGGTCGCGAACTGGGCAGCCGAGCAGCTCCGGGAGGACCAGCTGGCCCGGCTGGCCGCGCTGCCGCTGACCGTCACGCTGCCCGTCGCCGGCCTCGGCGACGTGCTCTTCTGCCATGCGACGCCCCGGGACGACGAGGAGGTCGTGCTGGTGGACTCGCGGATGGAGCGCTGGGCGGAGGTCTTCGCCGGCGTACCGGCCGAGGTGGGCACGGTGGTCTGCGGGCACACCCACATGCCGTTCACCCGCCTGGTCGACCGCCGGCTGGTGGTCAACCCGGGCAGCGTCGGCATGCCGTACGGCGGCGCGGGCGCCTGGTGGGGGTTGCTCGGCCCGGGCGTGCAGTTGCGCCGGACCGGGTACGACGTGGACGCCGCCTGCGCCCGGGTGGTCGCCGAGTCCGGCTTTCCGGACGCCGCCGAGTGGGCCGACGAGTACCTCCGCGCGCGGCACAGCGACGCCGAGGCCCTCGCCGTCTTCGGCCCCCGCGACGGCCGCTGACGCCCGCCGACCGGCTCTCCCGACCGCCGCTGACTTCTCGGCCATGGGCCGCTCGTCGCCGAGGTCGGCCGCGCGCCGTGCGGCGACGCGGACAACAGGGTGGTCGCAGAGGTCCGGCGGCCGCTACGAACTTGATGACGTGGATGGATCGGAGTGACCGCAGGACTGATCCGGATTCGTCATCAAGTTCGTAGCCGACGAACCACTTTCCCGCCGCCCCCGCAGGCCCGCGCAGACGTCTGAAAAAGTCAGTCTTGACTGTTTGTTTCGCGGGCGGCACCCTGTCCCCGTGTCCGTCGCATCGATCCGTGTCCCTCAACAGGAACGCAGCCGCGCCACCCAGGCCCGGCTGCTGGAGGCGACCGTCGAGTGCCTGGTCGAGCGCGGCTGGTCCGGCACCACCACCACCGTCGTGGCGGCCCGGGCGGGCGTCTCCCGGGGCGCCCAGCTGCACCACTACCCGACCAAGGCCGCCCTGGTCACCGCCGCCGTCACCCACCTCACCGAGCGCCGGGCGGCGGAGCTGCGCACCGAGGCCGACGCCCTGCCGGCCGGCCCACGCCGGCTGGACCGGGTGGTCGACCTGCTCGCCGCCGCCTTCACCGGCCCGCTCTTCGTCGCCGCCCTGGAGCTGTGGGTGGCCGCCCGCACCGACGCCGAACTGCGGGACGCCCTGGTGCCCCTCGAAGCCCGGGTCGGCCGGGAGATGCACCGGCTCACCGTGGAACTGCTCGGGGTGGACGAGCGCCGGCCCGGCGTACGGGAAGCGGTGCAGAGCACGCTCGACCTGCTCCGCGGCCTCGGCGTGGCCAACCTGCTCAGCGACGACTCGGCCCGCCGTACCGCCCTGCTGCAGAGCTGGAAGCGCCAGCTCACCGCCCTGCTCACGCCCGACGATCCGCCGGACGCCGGCGGAGCCTCCGGGAGCACACGGCCCTGACCCCTGACCCGCCCACCCCACCCGGAGGCACCATGGTCGACCTGACCGCACTGCTCGCGGACCTGGCCGCCGAGTCCGCGCAGCTCGACGCCCTAGTCGCCCCGCTGCCCCCGGTGGATTGGGACCGGCCCACGCCGGCACCGGGCTGGACGGTCGCCCACCAGATCGCCCACCTGGCCTGGACCGACCACGTGGCCCACCTCGCCGCGACCGACGCCGCCGCGTTCTTCGCCTCGGTCACGGCCGCGCCGGACCCGTCCCGCCTGGTCGACGACGGCGCGGCGGCGTTCCTCGCCCCGCCGGCCGAGCTGCTGGCCCGCTGGCGAGACGGCCGGGCCGCGCTCGCGGCGGCCCTGGCCGCCGCCCCGCCCGGCGAGAAACTGCCCTGGTACGGCACCGGGATGTCACCCGCCTCGATGGTGACCGCCCGGATCATGGAGACCTGGGCGCACGGCGAGGACGTGGCCGAGGCGCTCGGCGTCGAGCGTGCGCCGACCGCTCGCCTGCGGCACGTCGCGCATCTCGGCTTCCGTACCCTCGGGCACGGCTTCGCCGCGCACGGCCGTCCGGTGCCGGCGGCGCCGGTGCGGGTGGAGCTGGCGGCGCCCGACGGCGCGCTCTGGACCTTCGGGCCGGCGGGCGCGGCCGACCTGGTCACCGGGCCGGCGCTCGACTTCTGCCTGCTGGTCACCCAGCGCCGGCACCGCGCCGACCTGGCCCTGGTCGCCACCGGGCCGGTCGCGGACGAATGGCTGGACGTGGCGCAGGCGTTCGCCGGCCCACCCGGCGCCAAGCGGGCCGCCGGCAGCGGGCACGCCAAGGAGACGGCATGACCCCGGTGCTGCGGGTCGGCAACGCCTCCGGCTTCTACGGCGACCGGCTCACTGCCTGGCGGGAGATGCTCGACGGCGGCGAGCTGGACGTGCTGACCGGCGACTACCTGGCCGAGCTGACCATGCTGATCCTCGGTCGGGACCGGATGCGCGACCCCGCCCTCGGCTACGCGAAGACCTTCCTCCGCCAGTTGGAGGGCTGCCTCGGCACCGCGCTCGACCGCGGGGTGCGGCTGGTGACCAACGCCGGCGGGCTCAACCCGGCCGGCCTGGCCGCCGCGATCGCCGCGCTCGCCGACCGGCTCGGCCTCCGCGTCCGGATCGGGTACGTCGAGGGCGACGCGCTCGCCCGGCCGGACGCGCTGACCGCCAACGCGTACCTGGGGGCGTTCGGGATCGCGGCCTGCCTCGACGCGGGAGCGGACGTCGTGGTGACCGGCCGGGTCACCGACGCCTCGCTGGCGGTCGGCCCGGCCATCGCCCGCTTCGGCTGGACCCGGGACGACCTGGACGCGCTGGCCGGGGCCACCGTCGCCGGGCACCTGATCGAGTGCGGGGCGCAGGTCACCGGCGGCAACTTCAGCTTCTTCACCGAGCTGCCCGACGGCGGTCACCGGCTCGGCTTCCCGATCGCGGAGATCCACCCGGACGGCTCCGCGGTGCTCACCAAGCACCCCGGCACCGGGGGCGCGGTCACCGTCGAGACGGTCACCGCCCAACTGTTGTACGAGGTGAGCGGGCCGGCGTACCTCGGGCCGGACGTGGTGAGCCGGCTGGACACGGTGCGGCTCAGCCCGGACGGCCCGGACCGGGTACGGGTCCACGGCGTCCGGGGCACGCCCCCGCCGGACACCCTCAAGGTGGGCGTCAACAACCTGGGCGGATTCCGCAACTCGATGACGTTCGTGCTCTGCGGGCTGGACATCCCGGCCAAGGCGGCCCTGGTCCGGGGACAGGTGGAGGAGGCGGTCGACACGGAGGGGCTGGAGTTCGTGCTGGCCCGTACCGATCATCCGGACGCCTCCGACACCGAGGCGGCGAGCGCGCTGCTGCACGTACACCTGCGGGACGGCGACCGGGCGCGGGCCGGACGGGCCTTCTCGGCGGCGGCGGTGGAACTGGCGCTGGCCTCCTACCCGGGCTGCACCCTGACCACCGTGCCCGGCGACGCGACGCCCTACGGCGTGTTCACCGCCGACACCATGCGGCAGGACGCTGTCGCGCACGTGGCGGTGCTGCCCGACGGGGTACGCGTGCCGATCGCCCCGCCGGCGCGGACGACGACCGCGCCGGAGGCCGCGGCCACGGCGGCACCCGCCACCGGGCCGGCCCTCGGGGACGGGCGGCCGGCGGGCCCGACCCGGCGGGCGGCCCTCGGCGAACTGGTGGGTGCCCGGTCCGGGGACAAGGGCGGGGACGCCAACCTGGGCGTCTGGGCCCGGACCGGCGCGACCTGGGCCTGGCTGCGCGGCTGGCTCACCGTCGAGCGGCTGGCCGAGCTGCTGCCGGAGACCGCCCCGCTGACCGTCGAGCGGTACGAGCTGCCGAACCTGCGCGCGGTCAACTTCGTGATCCGGGGGCTGCTCGGGCCGGGGGTGGCCGCCTCCACCCGGTTCGACCCGCAGGCCAAGGCGCTCGGCGAACTGCTCCGCTCCCGGATCGTGGATCTGCCGGCGGACCTGCCCGTCGGGCCGGCCATGGAGGAGGGACAGTCGTGACCATCGTGGACACCCCGGAACGCCGGCAGCTCCGCGAGCTGGCCCGCGCCTTCGTGACCAAGGAGGTGCTGCCGTACCTGGACGACTGGGAACGGGCCGGCGAGGTGCCCCGGTCGCTGCACGAAACCGCTGCGAAGGTCGGGCTGCTCGGCATCGGCTTCCCCGAGCAGGTCGGGGGCAGCGGCGGCGACCTGCTCGACTCGATCGTGGTCACCGAGGAGATCATCCGTTCGGGCGGCTCGTCCGGGCTGGTCGCGGCGCTGTTCACGCACGGGATCGCCCTCCCCCACATGGTCGCGGCCAGGAACGAGGACCTGATCGACCGGTACGTCCGGCCCACCCTCGCGGGGACGATGATCGGCGCCCTGGCGATCACCGAACCGGACGGCGGCTCCGACGTGGCGGGCATCCGCACCACCGCCTGCCGGGACGGCGACCACTACGTGGTGAACGGGTCGAAGACCTACATCACCAGCGGCGTCCGGGCGGACTTCGTGACCACGGCGGTGTGCTGCGATTTTCCGGGCAGCGGCGAGCTCAGCCTCCTGGTGATCGAGAAGGGCACGCCGGGCTTCGCGGTCGGCCGGCCGCTGGAGAAACTGGGCTGGCACTGCTCGGACACCGCCGAGCTGTCCTTCACCGACGTCCGGGTGCCGGTGGCGAACCGGGTCGGCCCGGAGGACACCGGCTTCATCGCGATCATGCAGCACTTCGCCACCGAGCGGCTGTCCCTGGCCACCCAGGCGTACGCGATCGCGCAGCGCTGCGTCGAACTGGCCGTCCGCTGGTGCCGGGACCGATCCACCTTCGGCCGGCCGCTGGCCAGCCGGCAACTGATCCGGCACCGGCTGGCCGAGATGCACACCCGGGCCGAGGCCGCCCGGGCGTACGTGCACGACGTCGCCGAGCGGGTCGCCGCCGGGCAGCCGGTGGTGACCGAGGTGGCGATGGCCAAGAACGTCGCCGTCGCGGCGTGCGACCAGGTCGTCGACCAGGCGCTGCAACTGCACGGCGGCTTCGGCTACCTGCGCGACGCCGAAGTGGAACGGCACTACCGGGACGCCCGGATCCTCGGCCTCGGCGGCGGCACCACCGAGATCATGAACGAGATCATCGCGAAGGGCATGGGGCTGTGAGTGCGAGGAGTGAGCCGGGTCTGCGAGCCCCGCAGTCACGAACGAAGGAACCCCGGTGACCACACTGGGCAGCTCGCTCGATCCGTCCTCGCCGGCCTACCAGGCCAACCGGGCGGCCCTGCTGGCCCGCCTCGCCGAGCTGGACGCCGCGCTCGACCAGGCTCGAGCCGGCGGCGGCGAGAAGTACGTGACCCGGCACCACCAACGCGGCAAGCTGCTGCCCCGGGAGCGGATCGAGCTGCTGCTCGACCCGGACAGCCCGTTCCTGGAGCTGTCGCCGGTGGCCGGGTACGGCACCGCCTTCCCGGTCGGCGCCAGCGTGGTGACCGGCATCGGGGTGGTCGAGGGCGTGGAGTGCCTGGTCGTCGCCAACGACCCGACCGTACGCGGCGGCGCGGTGAACCCGTGGTCGCTGGCCAAGACCCGGCGGGCCGGCGAGATAGCCCTGGCCAACCGGCTGCCGATGGTCAACCTGGTCGAGTCGGCCGGCGCGGACCTGCCCACCCAGGCGGAGATCTTCATCCCGGGCGGCCGGGTGTTCCGCGACCTGACCCGGCTCTCCGCGGCGAAGATCCCCACGGTCAGCGTGGTGTTCGGCAACGCCACCGCCGGCGGCGCCTACATCCCGGGGATGTCCGACTACACGATCATGATCCGGGACCGGTCCCAGGTGTACCTGGCCGGGCCACCGCTCGTGAAGATGGCCACCGGCGAGGTGACCGACGACGAGTCGTTGGGCGGGGCGGCCATGCACGCCACGCGGTCGGGCCTGGCCGACTTCCTCGCCGAGGACGAGCGGGACGGCATCCGGCTGGCCCGGCGGTGCGTACGCCGGCTCAACTGGCGCAAGCAGGGCCCGCCGCCGCGCACCGCGTACCCCCAGCCGCCGAGGTACGACCCGGAGGAGCTGCTCGGCCTCGCCAGCGCCGACCTCAAGGTGCCCTTCGATCCCCGCGAGGTGCTCGCCCGGGTGCTCGACGGCAGCGAGTTCGACGAGTTCAAGCCCAGCTACGGCAGCGCGCTGGTCACCGGCTGGGGCGAGGTGCACGGGTGGCCGGTCGGGGTGCTCGCCAACGCCCGCGGCGTGCTGTTCAGCGAGGAGGCGCAGAAGGCGGCCCAGTTCATCCAGCTCGCCAATGCCACCGACACCCCGCTGGTCTTCCTGCAGAACACCACCGGCTACATGGTCGGCACCGAGTACGAGCAGCGCGGCATCATCAAGCACGGCGCCCTGATGATCAACGCGGTGGCCAACTCGACCGTGCCGCACCTGACCGTCAACCTGGGCGCCTCGTACGGTGCCGGCAACTACGGCATGTGCGGCCGGGCGTACGAGCCGAGGTTCCTGTTCACCTGGCCGAACGCCAAGTCGGCGGTGATGGGCCCGGCACAGCTCGCCGGGGTGCTCTCCATCGTGGCCCGGCAGGCCGCCATCGCCCGGGGCCGGGAGTACGACGAGGACTCCGACGCCGCGATGCGGGCGATGGTGGAGCAGCAGATCGAATCCCAGTCCGGGGCGCTCTTCCTCTCCGGCCGGCTCTACGACGACGGGGTGATCGACCCCCGGGACACCCGTACCGTCCTCGGGCTGTGCCTGTCGGCGATCCACAACGGACCGGTCCGGGGCGCCGACGGCTTCGGCGTCTTCCGAATGTGAGGCCGAGATGATTCGGAGACTGCTGGTGGCCAACCGGGGCGAGATCGCCCGCCGGATCTTCGCCACCTGCCGGGCGCTCGGCGTCGAGACGGTCGCCGTGCACTCGGACGCGGACGCCGGGGCGCCCTTCGTCGCCGAGGCCGACCGGGCCGTCCGCCTGCCCGGGCATACGCCGGCCGAGACGTACCTGCGGATCGAGGCGATCCTCGACGCGGCCCGCCGGGCCGGCGCGGACGCCGTCCACCCGGGCTACGGTTTCCTCGCCGAGAACGCCGAGTTCGCCGCCGCGGTGACCGACGCGGGGCTGACCTGGGTCGGGCCGAAGGCCAAGGCGATCGCCGTGATGGGCGACAAGCTGGCGGCGAAGGCGCTGCTCGCCGACGCGGGCGTGCCGATGCTGCCGAGCTGGACCGATGGCGACCAGGTCACCGGCTTCCCGGTGCTGGTCAAGGCCGCCGCGGGCGGCGGCGGGCGGGGCATGCGGGTGGTCCGCGACGCCGCCGGGCTGGCCGAGGCCGTCGCCGCGGCGCGGCGCGAGGCGGCCGCAGCGTTCGGCGACGGCACGGTCTTCATCGAGCGGTACGTCGAACGCGGCCGGCACGTGGAGGTGCAGATCTTCGGCGACACCCACGGCACCGTGGTGGCCCTCGGCGAACGGGACTGCTCGATCCAGCGCCGGCACCAGAAGATCGTCGAGGAGGCCCCGGCTGTCGTGCCGGCCGAGCTGCGCGAAGGACTGCACGCGGCGGCGGTGGCCGCCGGCCGGGCGGTCGACTACGTCGGCGCGGGCACGGTCGAGTTCCTGCTCGCCCCGACCGGCGAGTTCTTCTTCCTGGAGATGAACACCCGCCTCCAGGTGGAGCACCCGGTCACCGAGGCGGTCACCGGGCTGGATCTGGTCCGGCTGCAACTGCTGGTCGCCGAGGGCGAGCCGCTGCCACTGGCGGCGACCCCGGCGGCCGACGGCCACGCGATCGAGGTACGCCTCTGCGCCGAGGAACCGGCCCAGGGCTTCCGCCCGGCCACCGGCACCTTGCACCGGTTCGCGATTCCCGGGGTGGCCGGCGAGTTCACCCCGACGAAGGGGCTGCGGCTGGACTCCGGCGTGGCGGACGCCTCGACGGTGAGCGTGCACTACGACTCGATGCTGGCCAAGCTGGTCGCCTGGGCGCCCACCCGCGCCGAGGCCGCCCGGGCCCTGGCCGGTGCGCTGGCCCGGGCTGAGCTGCACGGCGTTGCCACCAACCGCGACCTGCTGGTCCGGGTGCTGCGCAGCCGGGAGTTCGGCGCCGGGGAGATCGACACCGGCTTCCTGGAGCGGCACCGGGAGGTCCTCGCTCCGCTGCTCCCGGCCGACCAGCTCCCGCTCGCCGCGCTGGCTGCCGCGCTCGCCTCCGCCGCCGGTCGGCGCGCGGCGGCGACCGTGCTCGCCGGGCTGCCCTCGGGCTGGCGCAACGTGCCGGCGTTCCCGCAGGTCACCCGGTATGCAGGGACGGACGGCGGCGAGATCGAGGTGCGGTACCGGCTGGACCGCAGCGGGAGGCTCGCCGAGTGGTCGGCCTCGCCGAGCGCGGCGCCTGCCCCACTGGAAGCGGCAGCGGTGGGCCGGGATGCCACGTCGGGCGGCGCGGCGGCCCGTGGCCTGCCGCCGGCCGTGACCCTGGTCGAGGCCGCTCCGGACCGGGTGCTGCTCGACGTCGGCGGGGTACGGCGGCTGTTCCGCGTACACCGGGTGGGGTCGGCGGTCTTCGTGGACGGCCCGGACGGGGCGGCGAGCTTCACCGAGCTGCCGCGTCTCCCGCTGCCCACGGCGGAGCTGGCGGCCGGGTCGCTGCTCGCGCCGCTGCCCGGCACCGTCACCCGGGTGCACGTCGAGGTCGGCCAGCGGGTCGCCGCCGGTGACCTGCTGCTGACCCTGGAGGCGATGAAGCTCGAACACCCCGTGCTCGCCCCGGCCGACGGCGTCGTCATCGAACTGCCGGTGCCGCCAGGCGGCCAGGTGGACACCGGGGCCGTGCTGGCGGTTGTGGACAACTCGAGCTCGGCGTGCCGGTACCTGGAGCCATCCGACCCCGCGGAGGACGCGCGATGAACTTCGACCTCACCGCCGAGCAGGAGCAGCTCCGCGACGCCGTGCGGACGCTGGGTCGCCGGTACGGCCACAGCTACTTCGTCGAGAAGGCCAGGGCCGGCGCGCACACCACCGAGCTGTGGCACGAGGCCGGCCGGCTCGGCTACCTCGGGGTCAACATCCCCACCGAGTACGGCGGCGGGGGTGGCGGCATCACCGAGCTGGCCATCGTCTGCGAGGAGCTGGCCGCGGCCGGCTGCCCGCTGCTGCTGCTCGTGGTCTCCCCCGCCATCGCCGCCACCGTGATCGCCAGGCACGGCACGGAGGCGCAGCGCAAGCGGCACCTGCCCGGGCTCGCCGACGGCTCCCAGAAGATCGTCTTCGCGATCACCGAACCGGAGGCCGGGTCGAACTTCCACCGCCTCGGCACGGTGGCCCGCCGGGATGGCGCCGACTGGCTGCTCTCCGGCCGCAAGTGCTACATCTCCGGCGTCGACGAGGCGGGGCATGTGCTCGTCGTCGCCCGGGTTGCCGTCGGCGACGGCCCGGCCAGCTCGGCGGAGGCCGCTCCGCAGAAACTCAAGCCCGCGCTGTTCATCGTGCCCACCGACGCACCGGGGCTGACCTCGTCCAAGCTGGACATGGAGATCGTCTCCCCGGAGAACCAGTTCCTGCTCTACCTGGACGACGTCCGGCTTCCCGCCGACGCGCTGGTCGGCGAGTCCCTGGACGCCGGGCTGCCGGCGCTTTTCTCCGGGCTCAACCCGGAGCGGATCACGGTGGCCGCGATGGGCGCCGGCACCGGCCGGTACGCGATCGAGCGGGCCAGCGGATACACCACCACCCGGAAGGTGTGGGGCGGGCGGAGCATCGGCTCGCACCAGGGCGTCGCCCACCCGCTCGCGCACGCCGCCGTGCAGGTGGAGCTGGCCCGGTTGATGATCTACAAGGCGGCCACCCTCTACGACGCCGGCCGCGACCTGGAGGCGGGCGTCTCCGGCAACATGGCCAAGTACGCGGCCGGCGAGGCCGCCGCGCTCGCCGTGGACACCGCCGTCCAGGCGCTCGGCGGGGCCGGCATGACCACCGAGTACGGGGTGGCCACCCTGCTCGGCGCGGTACGGGCCAGCCGGATCGCCCCGGTCAGCCGGGAGATGATCCTCAACTTCGTCGCCCAGCACGTGCTCGGCCAGGAGAAGTCCTACTGACCCGGCGGTCGAGGGCCGGCGAGGTTACACCGGCCCTCGGTCTACCGTGCGGCAGGCGGCGTCGATGCGGTTCACCGGGCGGACCCGCCGGCCCAACCCCTCGAGCAGCGAGTCCTCGACGTGGAAGTCGCGGATGCGCAACTGGCGGCGGGGCAGTTCCTCCTCGCTCGGGCAGAGCACCTGGGCCCGGACCTGGTCGACCGGCAGGTAGCGGACGCCCCCGCGCTCCTGGAGCAGCACGACGTTGACGTCGTCCACCGTCACCACGTGGCCGCGGATGTCCTCGCTGACACCCGGGGCCGACTCGATCGTGGTGACGGTGAGCGGCAGCACCGGGGTGCTGATCACCGGGAGCGCGGCCCACACCAGCGTGGCCAGCACCGCCGCCTCGGTCACCGAGGCCAGTGGCCGGATCACGGCCGCCGGCAGCGGCCCGGTGACGGAGAGGGCCAGCACCGGCGGTACGACGAGCAGCGCCAGGGCGAGCAGTTCCCGCTGCTGCCAGGCGTCCAGCAGGGTCGGCGCGAGCAGCCACAGATAGCCGGTGAAGCCGGCGCAGAGCAGCAGCACCCGGGGCACCACCTGCTCGTGCAGCCGCTCCGGGCTGAGCTGGAACGCCGCCGCGAACGCCGGGACGAGCAGCGGCAGGTAGAGCAGCGGCCAGGTGACCAGGGCCAGCAGGAAGCTGGCCACCGCGAACCAGGCCGGGGTGACGTCCACCCAGCGGACGAAGAGCGGGCGGCGGACGCCGGGCGGCATCCGGTCCACGCTGACCCGGAGCACCGCGCCGAGCGCGAAGACCGCGACCAGCCCCGCGGAGAGCAGCCGGGCGGCCGTGGTGAGGAAGCCGGCGAGCAGGTTGACCGTGCCGACGTTGGCGACGAGCAGCAGGGTGGTCTGCAGTTCCCCGCCGGCCTCGACGCCCAGCCGGAGCACGGAGAACACCGCCGGGACACCGACCACGGCCGTCCAGAACGACTGGCTGGCCCGGGCCCGCCGTTCGGCCTGGTCGTGGCCGGCCGGGACGGGCGGGAGTGGATCTGCCTTGGCCGGGACGGTCACCGCTGGGGCGCTCATCGGCGGGGTGCCTTGTCGTCGAAATCGACAAGCTTGGGCACGTCCAAGGGCTGCGGCTGCGACCGGCCGCCCTTCAGCCACGGTCCCAGCGTCCGGTTGTACGCGGTGAGCCACGGGCTGCTGATCCCGCTCCGCCCCTCCAGATAGCTCTTGTGCAGGAAGAACGCGACCAGGTCCCGCAGCGCCGGGTCGCCGATCGGCACCCCGATGCCGAGCTGTTCGCTGGTGCCGAAGGGCATGTCGACGATCTCGAACTCGGTGGGATACCGGGAGAGGAAGCCGGCGAGGATGGTCTCGTCGGAGCTGACCGCGTCGTAGCGCCCCTTCCGGATGCCCTCGACGCAGTCGCCCACGTCCTTCACCACGTACGCCTTGACCGCGTGCTTCTCCAGCTCGGCCTCGGTGGTGGAGCCGCCGCTGGTGCAGATCCGGTAGCCCGGCTCGCGAAGGTCCTCGATGGTGCGGATGCGGTCCTTGAGCCGCGTGGGCACCATCACCTCCTGGGTGGTGACGAAGTACGGCCCGGCGAAGCTGACCAGCTTCTTGCGCTCCTCGGTGATGGAGAAGCTGGACACCACCAGGTCCACCGTGCCGGCCTGCAGGGCGGGGATGCGATCCTCGGTCGACAGTGCCACCCACTCGATCCGCTGGTCGCCCTCGAAGCCGAGGGACGAGGCGATGTAGCGGCCGATCTCGACGTCGAAGCCGGTGTGCATGCCGTTGCGCAGCTCGCCCATCAACGGCTCGGTGGTGGCCACCCCGATCTTGATTCGGGGTTGACCGTCGATGTGCGACTCGCGCAGCTTGTCGAGCACCGACGGCAGCGGCGGTTCCCGGCGGTTGTCACAGCCGGCTGCGGCGGCCAGGGTCAGGGTCAGCGCCACCGCGACGGTGGTGGCGACGGACCGGAGCCGGTGACGGGGAGGAGGAACCTCGTTCATGGGCGACCTCGATCACGGACACGGCGGGGTACCCAGGGTAGCGGCATGGGCGAGCGGCGTGATGGTTCACAGTGGTCGGTTCAGTCCGACGTGGAGGTGGCCGGCCCATCGGGTCGGTGTCGCCAGGAATTCGTCGCGGACGGACCGAACCGTGTCGGTGAGCACCCGGGCCGCCGCAGCCGTGTCCGGGCGTCGTGTGCCGCCGTTCGTCAGTCCGGCGTAGAAGGCCTCGGCGATCCGGGCGCTGTCCGTGGTGCGCCAGGTCGTACCGATCACGCCGCGGAAGCCCGCGAGCTGGAACGCCGCGGCCAGGTGCAGCGGTTCGTCGGTGAACGTCGGGTGCGTCTCGGCGGTGCTGCACGCGGAGAGAAAGGCCAGTTCGGCCCGCTCGAGGTGAGCTGAGCCGACCCGGTGCGGGCTGAGCGTGCCACCTCCGCCGAGGCGCAGGCCGCCGGTCAGCATCGCGCTCAGGCCGGCGTCCGCCTCGCCGTGGCAGGCGAAGTGCGCGATCGGGTGTGCCCGCAGCGCTTCCTCGACCGCGCGCGCCGCCACCTCGGTCCCGGTGAGCACCGTCGAGCCGGGGACCAGGCGGGCGACGTGCTCGACCTCGGCGCGTACCTGGGACAGCGCCGGCAGGTCCCGCGCGGCCGGTACGCCGACGACGGCGGCCGTGGCGGTCGCCGGTGGCCGTGGACGGTCCGCGGCGGCGTGCGCCAGGGCGGTGAGGGTCGGCGTGTAGGACGAGACGGTGCGGTCGAGAACGGTACGCCTGCGGCCCGGGTCGCGGTGGTGACCGGCGGCGTGGAGCGGGAGGCGGGCCAGCGCGCCGACCGGGGACCACCAGATCCGGGGTGCCGGGTCGTCCACGGGGGCGACCCGGTCGAGCACCGGCCCGGTGACGGCGTCCCAGAGCCAGGCCAGGATGCCGTGCAGCTGCTCCTGCGCGGAGGCGCGCCGGTCGAACGGCACCGCCGGGTCGGTCGCCTCGGACAGCGCCGCGTACCACCCGACCACGTGCCGCTGGACGGCGGTCTCCGACAGCTCGGGCAGTCGGATCACCTGCACGGGTCGCCCCGGGTCCGCCGGCACGACGAGAGCGTCGCCCTGGTCGCCGTGCGTGTTGACCACGACGACCGGCATTCCCGCGAGCCGCTGGCGCAGGCGCGCCACCGACGGTGGACGCAGGAAGTCGGCGAATCCGGGGAGCCCGCGGATCCGCTCGATCAGCCGGTCCCGTTCGACGGCGAGCTGCCGGGTACGGGCCTGCCAGACCGATCGGGGGTCCCATTCCGTCGTCGAGCTGCCCAACACTTCGCCGGCCGCCGACCGGCGCTCCACCTCGATGGTGAACTTCCGGACGTGGGTGTAGGCGTCCGCCTCCGCCAGCTCCCGGTCGACCCGGTCGAGTTCCGTGGCGAGCTGGGGGCTGACGGTGCGCAGCTCCGCCCGCCCGCTGCGGATGCCCAGGGCCTCGTTGAACAGCAGGCCACGGCCGCGTTCCAGGAGCTCGACGGCTCCGTCGGCGTCCCCGGCCGTGATCGCGACCGCGGCGGCCTCGGCCGCCAGCCCGCCCAGTGCGGCGACGGCTCCGAGCCGGCGGCGGGCGCTCGACGACCGGCTGACCGAGGTCGGCATGCGCCGCACCGCCCGCTCCAGCGCGGCCAATCGGGCGGCCGGGTCGCCGGCCTCACGGGCCAGCGCGGCCTGCTGGCGTTCGGCGTCGATCCGGGTCTGTGCGTCTGCCCTGGGCGACGCGGCGATCGCAGCGTACGTGGCGATGGCCTCGGCCCGCGCCCAGTTGGCGTCCGGCTCTTTCGATCTCGACAGCTCGGCGACCGCCCGGGCCAGCAGCCCGGCCCGCAGCGACCACCAGTGGTGCTCGGTCGGGGTCTCCTCGACCGCCCGCCTGGCCAGCTCCACGGCGTCGGCCAGGACCATGAGGTCGCCGCCGACCAGGTAGCGCTGGTACCGCGTCTCGGCGACTGAGCTGAGGATCCGGGGCTGGTCGGGGTGGTCCGGCGGCAGCAGGGCGAGCGCCTCGCGGTAGGCGCGCTCGGCCATCGCAAGGCCGGCCTCGTCGTTCCGGCGGACGGCCTGCCGGGACAGGCTGCTCGCGTGGTTGAACAGGAAACCGATTCGGCGGGAATCGTGACCCGGCAGGGCCTCGACGGCACGCCGGCTGGTCTCCACTGCTTCGGCGAGGAGCGTGTCGTCGGGTGCCAGCACGTCCCGGTGGGACAGCAGGTTGGCGAGCTTCATGAGCCGCAGCGGATACAACCCGTGCCGGGTGGACGTTTCGCTGAGCGCCTCCCGCTGGTACCGCAGCGCCTCGTCGAGGAGGTCCGGGTCGTCGGCCAGCCAGCCGGCGTCGGCCAGCGTGTCAGCGAGGACCACGAGCTGGAACGGGCGCAGGTCCGGCTGCGTGTCGGTCAGTTCCAGTGCCGCGCGGGCGGCCGACACGGCGGTCGCGACCATTTTCTCGTCCCGCCCGTGCACTCCTGCGTGGCCGGCGCCACCCGCCAGCAGGTTCAGCGCGTCCCGCCACAACGGATGCGCCGGCCCGGTGGCGTCCAGAGCCACCTGCGCCCAGGTTGCCGCCCACGCGGCGCCATCCAGCTCACCGCCGTGTTCCCAGCGATCGAGCTCGGCCCGGCCGAGCGACAGCAGGGCCTGCGGCCGGGCCGGATGGAAGCCGGGCACTGCGGCGAAAAGCAGGGCGGCCGACTCGTGCCGCTCGGCCAGTGCCCGTGCTGAGGCGTCCACCGCGATCCGCGCGTCCGTCTCCGCGACCTGCTGCAGGAGCCGGTCGATCACCTCGGGTTGGTTGGCCGCGGTGGCGACGGTGAGGGCCGGTTCGGGGCCGATCTCCCGGGCCAGCACGTTGACGACCGTGTTGAGCCGCTCAAGAGCCGAGGCCGCCTCGGGCCGGTCCGGCGCGGCGGCGTGGACCGCGTCCCGCCAGGCGGCGGTCGCCTCCAGCAGGACCAGGACCGATGCCTTCTCCGGAACCTCGTGCAGCCGGCACAACGCCCCGCCGAGCTGTGCCACCACCTGTGGATCGGTGGGATGCCGCTGCCAGCTGAGCTGCGCCGCCCGGCGGTATTCCCCGACGGCCAGCTGCAGCGCCTTGGGGCCGGCGCCCCGGTCGAAGTAGAGCTCCAGCAGGCGACCGCGGCGGACGAGCCGGTGCGCCCGGTGCGGGTCCTGGGCGGAGGTGGCCGCCAATGCCTCCGTGGCGGCGTCCAGCGCCTCGTCGTACGTCGGCCCGTCCCCGGTCGCCTCGGCCAGCGTGACCAGTGCTTCGGAGAGATCGGTCAGCAGCGCGGCCCGGATCAGAACGGCCGACGCGTCGCGCTCCCGGGCCAGGGGCCGAAGCCATTCCCGGTACAGCGTGACGAGCATCCGGAGGGCTTTCTCCGAACCGGCCCGGTGCCGCTGCCAGAGCCCCGCGACCCGGTCGGCCTGCTGCTGGCTGAGCAGGACATCGGACAGTCGCGGTGAACCCGGTCGATCGGTCTCCCGGCATTCGTCCCGGATCAGCTCGGGCACCAGGTCCGGGTCGCGACGGCACCCGCGCCGGAACTGCTCGACCGCTGCTCCGCGCTCCCGCAGACCGTCCAGGCCGGGCAGGTTGAGGTAGCGGTTCCAGTGGAGCTCGGCCAGTGCCCGCGCCGCCTGGCGTCCGGTTCCACGGTCACCGGCTGCGGCGGCGAGGGCCTGCTGTTCGTGGGCGAGGTCCGCTCCGAACAGGACGTTCGGGTCGCCGGTGCGTTCGTACTCTGTGATGACCGCCGTGACCCGCTGCGCGGCACTGCCGGTGGTCCATCTCGACATCGCTGCTCGATTCCCCGTGGCTGGCGTCGGCCGGCGATCTCCTCGTCCCGCAACGATCCTGCCCGCTCCGGACCGGCCGACGGAAGCGGAAACACGACTCCCGTCCGGGAATGGTGTGCTGGCTTCCCGCGATCGTTACTGTGACAGCGGAAGCACCCAACCGGGGTACGGGGAGCGGCCTTGGAACTGGTTCCGGAGCGCATCGATCGACTGTGCCGACAGGCCGACGGGCAGTTGCGTGAGCATGCCGAGCGGTACGGCGTCGCCGACGTGCTCGACCGGATCGTCGACGCGGTCGGCCAGGGACGCCTGGACCGGCAGCTGGCGGAGGACCTCGACCGGCTGGACGGGGCATTCGCCCGCAACGGCGTCGACGGGCTCACCACCGGCGTACGCGGGTTCGAGCCGTGGCTCGGCGGAGGCGGCCATCCGGCGGTTCTCGCCTGGGGCTGTCCGAGTCCCCGACCGTGCCTTAGGAAGGCCCCGATCGACGACGGCGACCGACCGGTGTGCGGGCTGACCGGCACGCCGTTCGTGGAGAGCCGGACCACGTTGTGAACGCGTTCCTGGCCGAGTTGGGCAAGCAGCTGGTGACCCGGTGGACGGTGGCGCTGATGCTGCCGGGGGCGCTGTTCGCCGCCGCGGTGGTCCTGGCCCACGTCCTCGGCCACCAGCACGCCGTGGATCTCCGGATCCTGCCGGTCTGGTTTGCCGGGCTGGCCGGTGGACGCGGCGGGCCCCTGCTGATCACCACGGCGGCGTTCCTGCTCGGTGCGGCGGCGGCCGGGCTCACCGCGCAGTCGGTGGGCGTGTTCGTCTCGTGGACGTGGAGCCTGACCGGATCCGTGCCGGTGCTGCGCCGGCTCGCCGACCGGCGCCGCCGCCGGTGGGAGCGGGCGGACGCCGAGGTGGTGGCGGCCGAGCGGGCGCTCCTCGCGGACACCGCCGACCCAACGGTGCGGGACCGGGCCCGCCGGGCCATCGCCCGCCGCACGGCGATCTGCCTCGTGGAGCCGGCGCGACCCACCTGGGTCGGTGACCGGCTGCACGCGGCCGACGTACGGCTGCACCGAAGCTACGGGATCGACCTCGCGGCCGTGTGGCCACGACTGTGGCTGCTCCTCCCCGCCGAGGCGCGCGGCGAACTGACGGCGGTGCAGGACCGGTGCGCGTCGGCGGCCCGGCTGGCCGGCTGGGGTCTCCTGTACGCCGTCCTCGGGGCGTTCTGGTGGCCGGCCCTGGTCGTCGGCCTGGCGACCCTGCTCATTGCCCGGTACCGCGCCCGCCTCGCCGTGAGCGTGTACGCCGACCTGGTCGAGGCCGCCGTCGACCTGTACGGCCGGGAGTTGGCGGTCCAGCTCGGACTGTCGTGTCCGGACCGACTCACCCGGGAGGTCGGCGAACAGCTCACCGCGATCGTCCGCAAGGACGGCGTCGTTCCACACGCCCGTCGGGCCAGATCCGCCGTGCCGTCGCCGCCCCGCACCTGACCTGCGGCCCTCCGGCCGTCACGGTTGCCAGGACGGATTGTGCAGGATGGCCAGGTTCTGCCGGGCGTTGACCGCCAGGCTGTGGTCGCCGGCGATCTCCTGCACCGAGTCGAGCACCGTCCAGTACAGGTCGATCGCCCGTTTCCGGTACCCGGCCAGCGCGAGGGTGGCGGCCAGGTTGTTGCGCCGGCCGATGGTGTCGAGGCTGTCCCGCCCGAGGCTCCGCTCGCTGTGCCGGATGTTCTCCGTGTGCAGCTCGATGGCCTGCGCGTACTGGCCGGCGTGCTGGTAACCCACCGCCAGGTTGTTCCGGACGACGAGGGTCAGTTCGCCGTCGCTGCCGTGCAGCTGCTCGGCGGCGGCCACGACCTCCCGCAACACGTCCAGCCCGTCGTCGACCTGCCCGGCTTCGAAGTACGCCTGACCGAGCGCGTTGCGGACCTTCAGGGTGTCCTCGTCGACCGGGCCGAACGCCTGTGCCGCCCCGGCGGCCAGGGCCTCGAGCAGGGCGATGGCCTCGGTGAACCGTCCCCATCGGCGGTGGTCCTCGGCGAGGCTCAGCCGGTACGCCAGCGTGGCACGGTCGCGGACGGCCTCCCGGCCCAGTCCGGCCGCACGCCAGACGTCGAGGGACGCCTGGACCACGTCGAGCGGACCACCCACCGCGCGCGGGGGCGGCGGGGGCATGGCGGGCAGGGGCTCGGGCGGCCCTGCCTCGTCCGCCACCCACGCCGCGAGCCGCGCCCGCAGCTCTGCGGCGGGGACGCCGTCGACGTACAGCCGGCACACCCCGTGGTCCAGGGACAGGTCCAGGAGCGAACCACCGCCGACCACCAGGCGGAGGTGAGTCAACGCCATGATGTGGCCGGGGGCCCGGACGTCCAGCCCGCGCAACGTGGGCCAGGCGACGGTCAGGAACTGACGGATCCGCCGGCGTAGCCGGATGCCGGAGCGGTCGAGGACCACGGTGAGCCCCGGTGTCTCGCCCGCCCCGCGCGGATGCCCACCGAGACAGGTCACCTGGGGTATCGCGAGCGACGACATCGCGTCATCCTTTCAGCCGGACGCGCAGCTGCCCACGGCCCGGGGTACGGCGGGCGCCCGATCGCCCGCCGTACCCCGGGGGTCCGTCAGCGGACGGTCAGCGTGCCGACCGCCGGCAGCGGTGCGACCACCGGCGGGAGCCGCTTCGGCTCGCCCCGGCCCGGCGCGCCCGCCCGGGCGAGGTCGCTCTTCGACGCGGTCGCCCGCGCGTCCGGCGTCTCCGGCGCGGCCACGAACGGCTGGTCGTCACCGGTGCAGACGGTGCCCTTCGCCGGCAGCGTCCCCTTCAGCAGGTACGCGTCGACGGCGCCGGTCACGCAGGCCGAGGTGCCGTACGCGGTGTGGCCCCAGCTGTCGCTGCTGAGCAGGCGGCTGTTCGGCAGCAGCGCCGCCGAGCTGACCGCACCCTGGTAGTTGGTCGCCGGGTCCCAGTAGTTGCCGACCACCAGCACCGGGGCGCTGGTGCGCCGGTTGAACGGGCCGGTGTAGGCGTCCTCGTCCCGCACCGTCCAGGTGTTGCGGGCGCAGGGCGACGTGGCCCACGCCCAGGTCCGCCCGAAGTACGGGGCCCGCTTGTCCTCCTTGGCGGCCAGCGCCGGCCAGGCGTCGGCGCTCTTCGGGTGGTACGCGTCGGTGCAGTCCACCGTCAGGAACGTCTCCAGCCCGTTGTCGTACGGGAAGTCGTAGCCGCGCTGCTTCCGGGCCTGCGTGGCGCGCTCGGCCACCGCGGTCTGCGCCTGCGACCGGCGGGCCGCCGACGCCGACGCCGGATCGGTCAGCACCAGCAGCTCGCTGGTGAGTCCGTCGATGTCCGCCCAACCGTACGGGCTGTACAGCGCGCTGAGGCTGGCGCCGACGAAGTCGGCGTAGCTGATGGTGAACGTGCCGTGGTCCGGGTCGTCGATCACCACCGGCTTCTTGCGCAGCCGCTTCGCCACCGTCTCGTACGCGGCGACCGGGTCGCCGGAGGACGCCAGCTCGCACTTGTCCGCGCCGGCCCTGGCGCAGCGGACCAGGATCTCGTGCAGCGCCCGGTAGGCGCCGTCGGCGCTGCGCAGCCGGCTCTCCTGCAGTTGGTCGCGGGCCTTGCCCTGGCCGACCCAGGCGTTCGGGTTGAGCACCCCGTCGATGACGAGGGCGCGGACCCGGTCCGGGAACATGTTGGCGTAGTACTGGCCCAGCGCCGTGCCGTAGCTGAAGCCCAGATAGGTCAGCTTCTTGTCGCCGACCGCACGGCGCAGCACGTCCATGTCGCGGGCCACCTCGGCGGTGGACGCCGCCCCGGTGAGCGGCTTGCCGGTGGTCGAGCAGGCCTTGCCGACCGCCTTGGACGAGGCGATGTACGCCTTCTCCTCGGCCTTCGTCCACGGGAAGGCGACGTTCAGCCCGGCGCCCGCCTTCATCTGGTCCTTGACCGAGCGGAAGCATTTGACGTTGTCGCTGGCGGCGACGCCGCGCGGGTCGACGCCGACGATGTCGAAGCGGTCGAGCAGGCTGTCACCGAGGAAGTACGGCGCGGCGAGCGCGATGCTGGTGCCGGAGCCGCCCGGGCCACCCGGGTTGAGGAAGAGGCTGCCGACCTTGTGCTTCTGGTCGCGGGCCTTGACCCGCAGCACCGCGATCTCGGTGCTGGCGCCCTTCGGGTCGTCGTAGTCCAGCGGCAGGCGGACGGTGGCGCACTCGGCGTAGCCGTAGCAGGCGTACCAGTCGAGCTTCGGCGTCGGCACGCGGTCGACCCGGCGCACCTCGACGGCGCTGGTCCGGTCAGACGCGGCCGGCTGCGCCGTGGCGGCCGCGGCGGGCGTGACCGCCGATCCGGCGAGGACGATGCCGGCGATCCCTGTTGCGGTCAGGGACCGGATTGCACGTGGCATGTGGCTGCCTTCCGGTGGGGAACGGGATCTGTCAAGGTGACCTCGACCCCCGTCACTCTAGGGATCACCGCCAACGCAGGCTGCCCGTCAAACGCGGACTGAACAGACAAATTGCCGATTGATGTAACGAAATTTTCTCGATCGACGCTTTTATCGCTCCCGCCGTCCTCTTGCGAGGGTGGTCTTGGGTCATGCTTGTCGGGTGAGTTCGTTTCCGAAGCCCGATGCGCGGGTGAAGGCCCTCGTCGCGTCCCTGGCGGCGGTGGCGGCGTTGGTGACGCTGGTGGTGTGGCGCCCCGCGGGCATCCGGTCGGTGATCCTGGCCCTGCTCTGCGTGGTGCTCGGGATGATCGCCGGCGTGGCGGTGGCCGCCGCCCGGCAGGCCCCGCGGCAGGCCCGCGGCGACGGCGCCTCGACCGAGGACTCGCCGGCACTCGGTGGGCACGCAGTGGACGCCGACACGCTGGAGGCGCTCGATCCCCGGGAGGTCCGGGAACATCGGACGGTGAACGGGCTCAGCGACCGGTGAGGGTCGGCACGGCGAGCGCGTTCACGCCCTGCCCGGCCAGGCAACGGTAGGTGCGGTCCCCGTCCTGGTCGGACGGCGGCAGCACCTCCAGGTTCCACCCGGCCGCCTGGTTGATGCCGCTGACCAGGCGGAAGGTGCTGACATTGCAGACCTGCCGGACGGCGGGGTCGGCGGTGACCGTGTGGTGGCCCGCCCCGGCCAGGGTCGCCGGCAGATCACCCTCGGCGTACGTCTCCCAGGTGTGCTGGCCGTCGCACGACACCCGGTCCGCCTCGGCCCGGTCGCGGCGCAGCCGTACCGGTCCGAAACACTCCAGTTCGGACGCACAGCGGGCGCCCGCTGGCAGCCGTACCCCGCCGGCCGCGCAGCCCGGCAGCACCTTGCCCGCGTCGACGACCCCGCTGACCGCCGGCGTGGGCGACGCCAGCGGGACGGGCGGGCCGCCGGCCAGCCACGCCCCGGCGCCGGCCGAGGCGGCCAACGCGAGAACCCCCGCGCCGCCGAGGAACCAGCGGCGCCGCCACCGGCGGCCCGGCGTGGGCACGGTCGGGTGGGCGTCGTCCGCCGGCGGGCGCGGGCTCGGCCCGCCGCTGCGCCCCACCGTGTACGGCCGGCCGGTGCCGGGACCGCTGACCGGAAACGCGGAGATCGGGGCGCCGCTGACCGGGGCGGCGCCCGGGTCGAGCGGGAGCGCGGCGAGCATCCCGCCCAACTCCACGGCGGACGGGCGCTCGCCCGGGTCGTTGGACATGCCGAGCCGCAGCACGTCGATCAGCTCGTCGGGAATCCCGGGCAGGCCGGGGATCGGCTGGTGGAACATCTCCAGCACGGTGACCAGGCTCGGGTTGCGCTCGGACTGCCAGCGCGGCGGCCGGCCGTGCATCACCGCGTAGAGGGTGGCGCAGAGCGCGTACACGTCGACCGCGGGCGTCGGCGGGCTGTGGTTGAACATCTCCGGCGGCGCGTACGCCGGGGTGAGCACCTCCAGGGTGACCGAGGCGTCCCGCACCTCGGCCAGCACCGCCAGCCCGAAATCGGCAAGCACCGCCGGATTGAAGTGGGAGTAGAGGATGTTGGCCGGCTTGACGTCCCGGTGCAGCACCCCGGCCGCGTGCGAGTGGGCGAGCGCGTCGGCGATCTTGACGCCCAGGTCCCGCGCCTCGACCGCGCCCAGCGGCGAGGTACGCATCCGCTCCGCGTACGACCCGTCGCAGAGCTCCATGATCAGATACGGGTGCTGGTCGACGGTGACCCCGACGTCGAAGAGGTCGACCACGTGCGGATGCGACGACATCTTGCCGGCCGCCCGCGCCTCGCGCAGAAAGCGTGCCTGGTCCCGCTCGCTGTCCAGCGTGCGGTTCTCCACCTTGACCGCGACCTCACGCCCCACCGAGATCTGGGTGGCCCGGTAGACGGTGGCGTAGCCGCCCCGGGCAAATACCCTCAAGTCGGTCAGACCGGGCACGATTGGCAGCCGCAGGGCACCGGGCGGGGTCTCGGTCACGACTCGAAAATACCCAACCAGTCGGGTCGCTCAGCGCACCGCGTCGGCCGCCGGCACGGGGCCGGAGCCGGCAGCGTCATCGTCCAGGCCACCCGCGGCGGCCGCCCGCCGGGCGTCCCACCGGAGGCCGACCGCGGTCGCGACCGCACCCAGCCCCTCCCAGGCGGCCACCCCGAAGAACCGGTCCGGGGCGACGTCGGAGAGCACGGCGATGCTGAAGACGGTGAACGTGACCAGCCGGAACCAGACCGTGAACCGGTAGAACGGCCGCCACTCGGTGGCGACGGCGAGCAGGTAGTAGACCCCCATGTTGAACGAGGCCATCGAGGACGCGGTGAGGAACGTGCCGGTGTAGTCACCCGGGGCCCGCTCGGCCGGCACCTCGAAGCCCAGCATGCGCAGCTGCGCCTCCGGCCAGATCAGCCCGAGCGCGCCGAGGAGCAGCGCCAGCACGCCGAAGACCGCCATCGTCCAGCCGGCGCCCGAGCGCGGCAGCCTCATGAGTCCTCCCCACCCGCGACCGCCGACGTGTGCGGCCTCCTCGGCCACCGAGGCTAGCCGCCACCTCCGCCGCCCACATCCCCGAAACCGCCAAAACTGCCCGCTCCGCCCCGGACGTAGCGGCAGCTTCACGGGGAGCGTGGCGCGTTTTCCGTGAATCTGCGCGGACCTCAGCTGGGGTGGGTCAGGGGGTCAGGCGGGTGAGGAGGGCGTCGGCGAGCGCCCGCTCGCTGCGCTGCTCGGTGGCGTACGCCAGGCGTACCGCCTCTTCGGCGCTGGCCAGCGCCTCGGCCGGACGGTCGCACGCGGCCAGCGTCTCGGCCAGCACGCAGGCCCCGATCACCTGGCTGCGAACGTCCTCGGCCGGGGCGGCGACCGCCCGCTGCGCCCAGTCCAGCGCCTGCACCGGCTGGCCGTGGGCGAGCAGCGCGGAGGCGTACCGGGCCATGGTCTGGCGGCGGGAGAAGAGCAGCGACGGGGTGTGGGCGGCGGCGGTGGCGACCGGGGCGAGCAGCCCCACCGCGGTCGCCGGATCGTCGTCGGCGAGCCGGGCCAGGGCGAGCAGCACCCGGGGCGCCACCTGAGCGGGGGCCTGTGGGTTGTGCGGCTCCACCGTGGTGAGCACCGACCGGGCCGCCTGCTCGGCGGTCTCCCAGTCGCCCAGGTCCAGCGCCACGAACCCGCGCAGCGTGCCCGCCATCCCGGTGAGCAGCGGGTGCGACGTCCGCCCGGCGTACGCGAGGGCGTCGGTGAGCAGGTCGGCGGCGTGCTCCGGCTCGCCCAGCCCGCGTGCCACCACCCCGCGTACCACCAGGGCGAAGCCCTGCCCCCAGTCGTCGCCGACCTCGGCGAAGTCCCGGTACGCGCGCCGCGCCGCCCGGTCCGCTTCGGCCAGCTCACCCAGCTCCGCGGTGGCGTACGCCTCGACCGCGCGCAGCGTGCCGACCGCCCACGCCTCGCCGACCCGCTCGCCGAAGGGGAGGAAGACCTGCGCCATCCGGCAGGCCTCCCGGAGCCGGCCGGCGAGCAGCCGGGCGAACGCGGTGGTGCCGCGCAGCCAGGCCCGGCCGTACGGGTCCTTCAGCTCGGCGAAGAGCCGGGCGGCCCGGCCGAGCACCGCGTCGGTGCCGGCGAAGTCGCCCCGGGTGGTGGTCACCCAGGCCAGGTTCTGCAACGACCAGGCCTGCCCGCGCGGGTCCTTCGCGGCGAGGCTGACCTGGTAGGAGGCGGCCAGCCGGCTACTCGCCTGGCCGAGCCGGCCGGCGACGAAGTCGGCCATGCCGAGCCGGCGCATCGCCGAGGCACGCATCGTCGGCAACTCGGCCGCCGTGGCCACCTGAAGGGCCTCCTGCCAGCAGCGTTCCGTCCGGGCCTGGTCACCGAGGGTCTGGTGGGCCTGCCCGGCGAGCAGCAGGGCACCGGCCCGGGTGGCCGCGTCGCCGGTGTTTGCCGCGATCTTCTCCGCGAAGGCGAGCGCGTCGTGGGGGCGGCCGACCTGGAGCAACGCCCGGGCGTGCACCACCTGGTCGGCCAGCGGCACGCCGTCGCGGGCCAGCTCGGCGGCGCGCTCGGCGTACTCGACGGCCAGGGCCGGCTCGCCGGAGCGCAGCGCGCGGCGGGCGGCCCGGCCGAGCGCGGCGACGCCCAGCGGGGCCACCGCGCGGGCCGGCGCGTCGGGGCGCAGCTTCACCGCGTCGGCGAGCGCAGCGGCCCGCGCCACGTGTTCGGCCACGAAGTCGTCCCGGGCCGCCTCGCTGAACCCACCGGGCAGGGCGGCGCCGGCGGCGCTCTCCGGGGCGGCCCAGCGGGCCAGCGCCGCGTGCCGCTCGGCCAGCTCCGCCTTGCTCACCCCGGCGTACGCGGCCTCGCGCATCAGCGGGGTGGCGAAGGCGAAGCCGGTGCGGGTGCGGTGCAGCATGCGTCGCTGCAGCAACTCCTCCACGGCCCGCTCCAGCTCGACCGCGACCACCGCCGCCGGGCGGCCGTCGCGCCCGGTGCGCTGCTCGCGGAGCGCCTCCAGGGTGCCGGCCGGCACGGTGTCCCCGACCACCGCCGCGTCGCGCAGCACCGAACGGGCGTCCACCGGCAGCGCGTCGATCCGCGCCGCGAGCACGGCGGCCAGGTCCCGGGAGAGCAGCCGGCTGCCCAGCGAGCCGGGCGCCAGCCGCCAGCCACCGGGAATGTCCCGGTCCGCGCCCGCGGTCAGCGCGCCCCGCTCCATCAGCAGGGTGACCAGCTCGGCCAGGTAGAACGGGTTGCCCTGGGCGGTGGCCAGCAGCCGGTCGGCGTCGGCCGGGGGCAGCTTCCCGCCCCCCAGGTAGCTGGTGAGCAGCCGGGCCGCGTCGGCACCGCGCAGCGGCGGCAGCGCGTGCACCTCGGCGTCCGCGACCCGGGTCAGCGCGCCGGCGGTACGCACCAGCTCCGGACGGCCGAGCAGCAGCACCAGCACCGGGCCGGTGAGGCGGTTGAGGGTCACGCCGAGTGCGTTGACGGTCTCGGCGGTGGCGTCGTGCAGATCGTCCACCACGATCACCAGTGGCGCCTCGACCGCGAGCGCGCTGAGCAGGCCGGTGACCGCGTTGGGCACCGCCTCGGCGTCCGGCGGCGGGGCGGCCGGGTTCCACTCGCCGTTACCGGTGGCAGGCGGGAGTTCGGCGTACCCGAGCAGCGCGAGGAGCTGGTCGACGGCGAGCGGGGGCAGGTCGCCGGGAAGCCGGCCGAGCCGCTGGCCGAGCCGGCGCAGCCGCTCCTCCACGGCCGGACGGGTGAGCGCGGTGGCGGCGTCGTTGGGCAGACCGACCGCGGCCCGGACCAGATCGGCCAGCGGGGCGAGCCGCCGCCGCTCGCCGAACGCGGCGCAGCGTACGGAGAGCACCCGGGCACCGGTGTGCGCGGCGTACCGGCCGGCGCCCACGTCGTAGCCGGCGGCGAGGCGTTCCACCTCGGCGGCGAACCGGGACTTGCCGATCCCCGCCTCGGCGGTCATCAGCAGCACCCGGGGCTCGCCCCGGTCGATCACCTCGGCGAGCCGGCCGGCGACCCGGCCGATCTCGGTCTCCCGGCCCACGAAGGGCGCCTCGTCGCCGAGACCGGACCGGGTGCCCGGCGCGTCCAGGAGACCCAGCAGCTCGTACGCCTCGACCGGCTCGCGCTTGCCCTTGAGCCGCAGCGGGCGCAGCGCCCGCCAGGAGGCGACGTGCCGGGTGGCGGCGGCGGTCCGTCCACCGGCGTAGACCGCACCGACCGCGGCGGCGTCGGCGAGCCGGGCCGCGGTGTTCACCGTGTCGCCGATGACGGTGTATTCGATCGCCGCCTGGATGCCGGCGATCACGTCGCCGGTGTTCAGCCCGACCCGCAGGCCGAGCGGCGCACCGCCGCCCCGCTCGTCGTCGAGCACCCGGCGGACGGCCCGCTGCATGGACAGCGCCGCCCGGACCGCGCGCTCGGCGTCGTCCTCGTGCGCGACAGGCGCACCGAAGACCGCCATGATCCCGTCGCCGGTGAGCTTGTCGACGTGGCCGCCGAAGGTCTTGACCGCACCGGCGAGGGCGGCGAGCACCCGGTCGGTCACCGCGCCGACCCGTTCCGGGTCGAGGTCCTCGGACCAGGAGGTGAAGTCGGAGAGGTCGCCGAAGAGCACGGTGACCACCCGCCGTTCGGCGGCGGGCAGCGTCGCGGCGGCCGGCAGCGCAGCCCCGCAGTTGTGGCAGAACCGCGCGCCGGGTACGGCGACGGTTCCGCACACCGGGCAGGTCACGGCTGCTCCACTCCGAGGTACTCGAGCTGCGCGCGGACCGACCACTCGGCGGCCCACCAGAGCGACCGGTCGACGTCGGCGTACACCTTCGCGACCACCTCGGGCGCGGTGGTGGCGCCCGCCGCGACCGCCGCGCGGACCTGGTCGAGCCGGGCCCGGCGGTGGGCGAGGTAGAAGTCGGCCGCCGCGCCGCAGTCGGCCAGCGCCGGGCCGTGCCCCGGCAGCGCCGGCACCCCCCGGTACGTCGACAGCAGCTCCAGGCTGGTCAGGTAGTCCCCGAGGTGCCCGTCAGGGTGGGCGACCACGGTGGTGCCCCGGCCCAGGATGGTGTCGCCGGTGAGGACCACCCGCTCGTCGCCGTGCTCGACCAGGAAGCAGACCGAGTCGGCGGTGTGTCCCGGGGTGGCCAGCAGGCGGATCTCCAGGCCCGAGCCGTCGACGGGCCCGGTCAGCGGCTCACCGCCGATGGTGTGCGCCGGGTCGGCGGCGCGGACGGGCGCGCCGCCGAGCAGCTCGTGCAGCCGGGCCGAGCCCTCGGTGTGGTCCGGGTGCCCGTGGGTGATCAGCACGGACCCGACCGGCCCGTGCGCCGCGATGGCGGCCAGGTGCTCCTCGTCGGTCGGGCCCGGATCGACGACGACCGCGTGCTCGGCACCGGGGGCGCGCAGCACCCAGGTGTTGGTGCCGTCGAGCGTCATCGGCCCCGGGTTCGGGGCGCGCAGCAGCGTCACCCAACCCGGCAGCTCGTCCGCGAGCGCCCCTGCCGCCCCGGTCACATGCCCGCCCATGGCAGCGATCGTACGACCCCGCCCGCCGCTCCCCGCGATCTTGCAGCTCCGGCCTGTGATTTGTGGTCGTTCACGGCTTTCGCTGGGCCGGAACCAGCAAGATCGCGGGGACGGAGCGTGAGCGGCGGCTTAGCCGACCTCGACGATGACCTCGACCTCGACGGGGGCGTCGAGCGGCAACTCGGCGACGCCGACCGCGCTGCGGGCGTGCCGGCCCGCCTCGCCGAAGACCGCGAGGAACAGGTCGGAGGCACCGTTGATCACGCCCGGCTGGCCGGTGAAGCCCGGCGCGCTGGCCACGAAGCCGGTCAGCTTCACGATCTTGACCACGTTCTCCAGGCCGACCAGCGAGTCGATCGCGGCGATGGCGTTCAGCGCGCACCGCTGCGCCAGGTCCTTCGCCTGGTCGGCGGAGACGCCGTTGCCGACCTTGCCGGTGGCGAGCAGCTTGCCCTCCGCCATCGGCAACTGGCCGGAGACATAGACGTGCTGCCCGGACTGGACGGCCGGCACGTAGCTGGCCACCGGCGGCACCACCTCGGGCAGGGCCAGGCCGAGTTCCGCGAGCTTCGCGTGCGGTCCATTGCTCATGCCGCTCACGCCTTCGGCCGCTTGAGGTAGGCGACCAGCTGCTCCGGGTTCGGGCCGGGAACCACGGAGACCAGCTCCCAGCCATCCTCGCCCCAGTTGTCGAGGATCTGCTTGGTCGCATGGACCAGCAGCGGGACCGTGGCGTATTCCCACTTCTGCATCAGGTTGAGGCCTCCTTGCCTGGCGTGGACTCGGTCAGGCACAGCCTACGGGCCGCCGGTGTCAGCGGGACGCCGGACGTTGCCCCGGCGTCGAGGGCGGCTCGCCACAGGGACCCTCGTGCTCGTACGGCTGGGGGCAACGGGACCGGTCGGGCAGCGGCAGGTCGCAGAAGACGCGGTGCCGGTTGTTCTGGTCGTCCGCCGTGGAGACCGTCGTCTCACCGGCGTCCAGTTCGCTGAGGAAGCCGAGCGAGGTGGCCACGGTGCCGGCGAGCGCGGTGGCCGCCGCCAGGTCGGCGACCCGGACCGGCAGGTGGATGACGTACCCGGGCTCCTCCTCGTCCCGAACCCGGTCGCCTGACCGGACCAGCGTGCGGAGCGCCTCGGCCGGGTGGCGGTACGACCGCTCGTTGAACGGCAGCGCCAGACCGATCCCGTCGGCATCACCGGGCCGCCCCACCCGGTCAGCGGGGACGAACTGGGCTCGAGGGGTGTTCTCCGCGTCGCGCATGCGATCCTCCGGGCGTCGTACCTGCTCACCGTCAGCACCATCCGGCTCGGACCCACCGCCGCACCGGTCCCGCGTCGCGACGAACGTAGGACCTGATGGCAGTCCCAGCAACGGGACGCGCAGGCGCGATCACGTTCAGTCACATATGCGACACATCTCTCGACTGAAATGCGACGGCAGGATCGCCTCCGACCCGCTCGTGCGTGCGACGGGCCGGTACGCGGGGCAGGCAAGGCGCCCATCGACCGCTACCCTTCCGATCTGGACGGGCGCCAGCGCTCGCCCGCCACGCTGGTCCACGTGTCCGCCGCCTGGGGCGGCGGCGCGCCGCACCCCGGGGGATGACATGACTCAACCGCCCATCGGTGGCGCCGCCGGTTCTCCCGGCGGTCCGTCCCACCAGGAGCCGCCCGCCGGCGCCGCACCGCCTCCCGGGGCGGCGTACCCCCCGCCGGCCCCCGGGGCATTCCCCGCGCCGCCCCCTGCGGCGTACCCCCCGCCCGCTTCCGGGGCGTACCCCCCGCCGGGCCCGGGGGCGTTCCCCGCGCCGGCCCCGGGGGCGTTCCCCGCGCCGGCGCCTGGCTACCCGCCACAGCCGGCGCCCGGCTACCCGCCACAGCCGGCGCCCGGCTACCCGCCACCGCCGGCGCCGGCGGCTCCGAAGAAGCGGCGCGGGCTGCTGATCACCTCGATCGTGCTGGCCGCGGCGATCCTGCTCTGTGGCGGTGGCGGCACCGCCGCGTTCCTGACGCTGCGCAAAGCCGAGCAGGGGCAGGGCGCGAAGGAGCCGGCGGTCGCCGTGAACGGCTTCCTCACCGCCGTCTACAAGGACCAGGATGCCCGGAAGGCCGCCACCTTCGTCTGCTCCGCCGCACGGGACGACAAGAAGATCGCCGCCAAGGTCGCCGAGGTGCAGAAGTACGCGACGCAGTACCAGAACCCCCGGTTCCGCTGGACCACGCCGAAGGTGGACAACCAGACCGGGGAGCGGGCGACGGTGACCACCAAGGTCACCATGACCACCTCCGACGAGAAGGTGGCCGACCAGGAGTTGCGCTTCACCGTGGTGCAGAAGACGGGTTGGTGGGTCTGCGAGGTCGCCTGAGCCGGGCGGCCGGCGCGCGCTCTAAGCTCAACGGGTGGCAGCAGCTGAGCACCCGGCCGAACCGGCCGGCACCGCATGGCCGGCCCGCCTGCACGTGGTGACCGGGAAGGGCGGTACGGGCAAGACCAGCGTGGCCGCGGCGCTGGCCCTCGGGCTGGCCGCCGGCGGCCGGCGCACCCTGCTGGTCGAGGTGGAGGGGCGGCAGGGCATCGCCCAGCTCTTCGGCACCGATCCGCTGCCCTACGAGGAGCGGCACCTGACCGACGCCCGGGGCGGCGGCGAGGTGCGGGCCCTGGCGGTGGACGCCGAGGAGGCGCTCCTCGAGTACCTGGACATGTTCTACAAGCTGGGCGCGGCCGGCCGGGCGCTGCGCAAGTTCGGTGCCATCGACTTCGCCACCACCATCGCCCCGGGCCTGCGGGACGTGCTGCTCACCGGCAAGGTGAAGGAGGCGACCACCCGCACCAACGGCCAGCGCCGGGCGTACGACGCGGTGGTGTTGGACGCGCCGCCGACCGGGCGGATCGGCCGCTTCCTCAACGTCACCGCCGAGACCGCCCGGCTGGCCAAGGTCGGCCCGATCAAGACTCAGAGCGAAGGGGTCGCCGTGCTGCTCCGCTCGCCCATGGCGGCGGTGCACGTGGTGACACTGCTGGAGGAGATGCCGGTCCAGGAGACGGTCGACGCGATCGCCGAGCTGACCCAGCTGGGCTTCCCGGTCGGCCGGGTGATCGTCAACGGCGCCCGGCCGCCGGTGCCGACCGGCCGCGCGGTGACCTCCGCCGAGCTGAAGCGGGGGTTGGCGGCCGCCGGCCTGCCGACCGACGCGCGCACCGTCGCGGCCCTCACCGGCGAGGCGCGCGACCAGCAGGTACGCCGGGAGCTGGAGGACTCGCTCCGGGGCGACCTGGTGGAGTTGGGGCTGCCCCTGACCGAGCTGCCGCTGCTCCCCGACGGGGTCGACCGGGCCGGACTGGAGACGCTGGCCGAGGCGCTCGTCCGGGCGGATTGACTCACACCTGCGGCCGGCACGGAGCAGAGACACCCGGAAGACCGATACGCTCGATTGGTGCCTTCCGAAGACGCGGCGCCACCGCTGGACGTCGACCAGATCCTCGCCGACCCCGGCGTACGGATCGTGGTGTGCTGCGGGGCGGGCGGAGTGGGCAAGACCACCACGGCGGCCGCGTTGGCGCTGCGGGCCGCCGAGCGGCACGGCCGGCGGACGGTGGTGCTCACCATCGACCCGGCCCGCCGGCTGGCCCAGTCGCTCGGCCTGACCGAACTGGACAACACCCCGCGCCAGGTCAAGGGCATCGACGTCGAGGCCAGCGGCGGCGAGCTGCACGCCATGATGCTCGACATGAAGCGCACCTTCGACGACGTGGTGCTCCAGCACACCGATCCGGCGAAGGCGGCGGAGATCTTCGCCAACCCCTTCTACCAGGCCATGAGCTCCACCTTCGCCGGCACCCAGGAGTACATGGCGATGGAGAAGCTGGGTCAGCTGCACGCCCGGGGGGAGTGGGACCTGATCGTGGTGGACACCCCGCCGTCCCGTTCGGCGCTGGACTTCCTGGACGCGCCGGCCCGGCTCTCCCGGTTCCTCGACGGCCGGATGCTGCGGCTGCTGCTCGCCCCGGCCCGGAGCGGGGGGCGGAGCATGTTCAGCTTCGTGACGGCCGGCTTCGGGATGTTCTCCAAGGCCGTGCAGAAGGTGCTCGGGGCGCAGCTGCTCACCGACCTCTCCGGCTTCGTCGCCGCGCTGGACTCGATGTTCGGCGGTTTCCGGCAGCGGGCCGAGCAGACGTACCGGATCCTGCAGGCGCGGGAGACGGCGTTCCTGCTGGTCGCGGCGCCGGAGCCGGACGCGGTGCGGGAGGCCGCCTACTTCGCGGGCCGGCTGCGCGAGGAGCACATGCCGCTGGCCGGCCTGGTGCTCAACCGGGTGCACCGGCCGGCGGTGCCGGAGCTGACCGCGGCCGACAGCCGAGCCGCCGCGGCCCGGCTGGAGGACGCTGGCGGGCACGAGGGCACCGTCGAGGTGTTGCGGGCCCACGCGGCGCTGGCCCAGCAGGCGGTACGCGAGCAGCGGGTGGCGGCCCGGTTCACCGAGGCGTTCCCGGCCGTGCCGACGGTGTCGGTGACGGCGCAGCCCGCCGACGTGCACGACGTCGACGGGCTGCGGACGATCGGCGAGGCGATCAGCCAACGGTGAGCCGCGGGTGACCGACGGGCCGGACGGCGCGGCGGTCAGTTCGCGGTGGTCACCAGGACCTTGTCCTTGCCGGCCTTCTCCTTGGCGTTCTTCTTCATGGCTGCCTCGAACATCTTCCGCCAGCTGGTCACCTGCGGGTGACGGCGCAGCAACGCCCGGCGTTCGCGTTCGGTCATGCCACCCCACACCCCGAACTCGATCCGGTTGTCGAGCGCGTCGGCCAGGCACTCGTACCGCACGGGGCAGCTCCGGCAGATCCGCTTCGCCACGTTCTGTTCAGCGCCCTGTACGAACAACGCATCCGGGTCACCGTTCTGACACGCCGCCAGTGACGGCCAGTCAGTGATCATGCCCATGTGTAAACGTCCCCCCTTGCAGTACCTACCGACGTCACGCGACCAGCCGTCGAACTCCCCCCGGTCGTCCGGCCTGCCTCCCCAGGGCGGCACGGACGACATGCGGCTCTGTCGCCGCCAACCATCATGCTGTGTAGTCACCTGATTACGCAACGTTGTCGGCGAAATCCATCATTCCGGACACTCCCGGCTTCCCGGGCTCTCGCCCGCCGTCTACCCCACCCGAGTACGTGAAAACGCTGCGCGGCTCCCCCTTTCGGGGGAGACTTCTGCGGGTCCACGCAACCACCCACCAGGGTTCGTGCGTTTAGCACAACGAGGCCGGCGCGTGCTGGAAATGGGGAAAGTTCCCCGCGCGCCCCTCATTCCCTACTCGCGTACCCTGTCGAGGTGACCTGGATGCGGAAACGTGACCACAATGTGCTGACCAACGCCGCATCGCTACTCATCTGTGGCCTGTTGGCCGGCGTGGTGGTCGCGGCGGCGGCCTTCCCCGCAGTGGCGATGTCCGGACTGGCCGCCAAGGCGGGGGCCGAGACCTTTGGCGCGCTGCCCAAGGAACTGACCGTGGCCCGGTCCCCGCAGGCCACCGTTCTGGTCGCCGCCGACGGCAAGACCGCGTTGGCCGCGATGTATGACGAGTACCGCAAGGAGGTCAAGCTCAAGGACGTCTCGCCCTACATGCAGAAGGCCATCATCGCGGCCGAGGACCACAACTTCTACAAGCACAACGGCGTCGACCTCAACGGCGTCGCCCGCGCCTTCGTCAACAACAGCTCCGGGGCCAACTCCCGGCAGGGCGCGTCCACCCTGACCATGCAGTACGTCCGGCTGGCCATCTCGTACTCGGCCACGCACCCGGCTGACGTGGTCGCCGCGACCGAGGACACCAGCGCCCGCAAGCTGCGCGAGATGTCGCTTGCCATGCAGGTCGACAAGGAGTTCTCCAAGGACGAGATCCTGGAGCGCTACCTGAACATCGCGGCCTTCGGCAACGGCGCGTACGGCATCTTCGCCGCGAGCCAGACCTACTTCGGCAAGCCGCCGAGCAAGCTCGACATCCAGGAGTCGGCGCTGCTGGCCGGCCTGGTGAAGGCGCCGACCGCGTTCGACCCCACCACCAAGTCCGGCTACACGGAGGCGGTCGGGCGGCGCGACTACGTCATCCAGAACATGGTGCAGATCGGCGCCATCACCCAGGCGCAGGCCGACGAGGCCAAGAAGATCAAGCTGGTGGTCAAGGACAAGCGCGCTCCGAACGGCTGCGTCGCCGCCAACACGCAGAGCTGGGGCTTCTTCTGCGACTACTTCTACCGCTGGTGGTTACAGCAGGAGACCTTCGGCGCCACCACGTACGACCGCGAGCGCCGACTGAAGAGCGGCGGCTACACCATCAGGACCAGCCTGGACGTGCAGGCGCAGCGGGCGGCAGACAAGGCGGTCCGCAACCACCTGAGCGTGAACAGCAAGGCCGCCCGGATGGTGGCGGTGGTCGAGCCCGGCAGCGGCAAGGTCCGTGCCATCGCGGTCAACCGCAACTTCAAGCTCGACGATCCGAACCATCCGCAGAACCAGCTCAGCAGCGACCCGAAGAAGCGCAAGAAGGGCATCCGGGGCACCTACCCGAACACGGTCAACCCGCTGATCACCGGCGGCGGCGGCGCCAACGGCTACCAGGCCGGCTCGACCTTCAAGATCTTCACGCTGGTGGCGGCCCTGGAGAAGGGCATCCCGCTCAGCTACACCATCAACGCGCAGCCGGTCTTCAAGTCCGACTACATCATCAAGCAGGGCTCGAAGGCGGCCTGCCCGGGCACCCACTTCTACTGCCCGCAGAACGCCTCGAAGTCGATGGCCGGCGTGCACAACATGTGGAGCGCATTCGGCTTCTCGGTCAACACCTACTTCATCCCCCTTCAGCAGCAGGTCGGCGCGGAGAACGTGGTGAAGGCCGCCGAGAAGCTCGGCATCACCTTCCGCTCCTCCGACGATGCCGCGCTCGCTGCGGACGCCCACCAGTGGGGTGCGTTCAGCCTGGGCGTCTCGCAGACCACGCCGCTGGAGCTGGCCAACGCCTACGCCACCCTGGCCGCCGACGGCAAGTACTGCGAGCCGATCCCGGTCGAGGAGATCCGCGACCCGGACGGCGACAAGCTGGACATCGCCAACCCGCGCTGCGAGCAGCGGATCGACACCCAGGTGGCCCGGGCCGCCGTGGACGCCGCCCGCTGCCCGGTGGGCGACAGCTCCTCGACCACTGAGTGCAAGACCGCCACCGCAGGCGAGGTTCACCGCATCGTCAAAGCGCCGGTCGCGGGCAAGTCCGGCACCACCGACTCGGACAAGACCTCCTCGCTGGTCGCGATGACCAAGCAGTACGCGGTGGCCGGCATCATGGCCGACCCGGACTGGCCGCAGACCAACCAGAAAATGGGCCACAAGGAACTCACCGGCATCAACCCCGCGGTGACCGAGACGCTGCGGGACGCCATGGAGGGCAAGGAGCGGAAGGAGTTCACCCCGCCGAGCGGGAAGATCATCAAGGGCGACCAGCGCTCCATCCCCAACGTCAAGTGCCAGTCGATCGACGCCGCCAAGTCGCGGCTGCGCGGCGCCGGCTTCGACCCGGTGGTCTCCAGCAACCAGAGCCCGTCGGAGTGCCCGGCGGGCACCGCCGCCGGCACCAGCCCGGACGGGCGCACCATCAAGGGCGGTGTGGTGATGATCGAGGTGAGCTCCGGCCAGCCGAAGCCCGGCACCGGCACGGGCCCCGGCGGCCCGGCGGTCCCGCCGCCCGGCAACGGCAACGGCCGCGGACGACCGCGCGGCTGACCGGTCAACGACGAAGCGGGCGGGCACCCCACCAGGGTGCCCGCCCGCTTCGTCGTCCGTCAGAGACCGAGCTGCCGGCGTACCTCGGCGGCGACCCGGCCGCCCTCGGCCCGGCCGGCCACGGCCGCCTGGGCCGCCTTCATGGCCGGGCCCATCTGCGCCTTGCCGGTGAAGCCGCCCGCGGCGAGCGCCCCGGTGACCAGCTCGGTCAGCTCGGCGTCGGAGAGCTGCTTCGGCAGGTAGCGCTCCAGCACCTCACCCTCGGCGGTCTCCTTGCCGGCCTGCTCGGTACGGCCCGCGTCGGCGAAGGCCGCGGCCGCCTCGCGCCGCTTCTTCGCCTCCTTGGTCAGCACCGCGAGGACCTCGTCGTCGCTGAGCTCGCGCTTTTCCTTGCCGGCGACCTCGGCGTTGCCCACGGCCGCGAGGGCCATCCGCAGCGTGGAGGTGGTCAGCTCGTCGCGCGCCTTCAGGGCGGCGCGCATGTCGGCGGTGAGGCGATCCTTCAGCGTGCTCATGGACGGTCAAACTACCCTGAACGGCATGCGAAAGCGCACACTATTCCGGCTCGCCGCCGGGACCGTCGCCGCCGGCGCGGCCACCCTGGCGTACGCGTCCCTCGTCGAGCGCAACCTGTTCACCCTGCGGCGGTACGACGTACCGGTGCTTCCGACCGACGCCGAGCCGCTGCGCGTGCTGCACCTGTCGGACCTGCACATGATGCCCAACCAGCGGCGCAAGCAGGACTGGGTGGCCTCGCTGGCCGCCCTCGACCCCGACCTGGTGGTGGTCACCGGGGACAACATGGCGCATCCCGACGCCGTCCCCGGCGTGTTGCGGGCCCTGCAACCGCTGCTCGACCTGCCCGGTGCCTTCGTCTTCGGCTCCAACGACTACACCGGGCCGGTCTGGAAGAACCCGTTCACCTACTTCCTGCCCGACCGCGAGTACACCGAGGGCGTGCCGCTGCCGTACGAGGAACTGCGCGACGTGTTCACCGGCGCCGGCTGGGTGGACCTCAACAACGCGCGGACCACCCTGAAGGCGGGCGGCCGGGAGATCGAGCTGGCCGGCGTGGACGACCCGCACGTCGAGCGGGACGACTACGACGCGGTGGCCGGCCCGGTCAGCTCCGGGACGACGCTCTCCATCGCCCTCAGCCACTCCCCCGAGCCGGCCGTGCTCGACCGGATGGCCGCCGACGGCTTCGGGCTGCTGCTGGCCGGCCACACCCACGGCGGCCAGGTCTGCGTGCCCGGCTACGGCGCGCTGGTGACCAACTGCGGCCTGCCCCGCTCGATGGCCCGCGGGCTGCACCGCTGGCCCGGCTCGGACTCCTGGCTGCACGTCTCGGCGGGCCTCGGTACGCACCCCACCGCGCCGGTGCGGTTTGCCTGCCCGCCCGAGGCGAGCGTGCTCACGCTGATCTCCCGGTGATCGGCCCGCGCCCGGGGTGGGGGTACCGAGTTTGACCATCGGAGCGGGTGGGCTACTATTTGTCGGCACGCCTCGGGGTGTGGCGCAGTTTGGTAGCGCGCTTCGTTCGGGACGAAGAGGTCGTCGGTTCAAATCCGGCCACCCCGACCAGAGGTAAATGCATCAGGGCCCCTCCGTGGAGGGGCCCTGATGCGTATCTGTCATCGGCCCGGTGGCCGAGGACGCGATCCTGCCCACGGGCAGATGATCAATTTTCCTGGCAAGGTTGATGGCATGCCCGGCCTCATCCGCTCCCGCCTGACCGACTGGACCACCCTCGTACCCCTGATCGCGGTCCTGGTGCTCGCGGCCGCCTGGGGGCGCCAGCTGCCCGGCCCGTTGATCGCGGTGGTGGCCGCGCTGCTGGCCGGTGCGGTCCTGGCCGCCGTGCACCACGCGGAGGTCGTGGCGCACAAGGTCGGGGAGCCGTTGGGCTCGCTGCTCCTCGCCGTGGCGGTCACGGTGATCGAAGTCGGACTGATCGTCACCCTCATGATCAGCGGCGGGGACAAGACGGCGGCACTGGCCCGGGACACCGTCTTCGCCGCCGTAATGATCACCTGCAACGGGATCTTCGGCCTGTCGCTGCTGATCGGCGCGCTACGTCACCGGGTCGCGGTCTTCAACCCGGAGGGCACCGGTGGGGCGCTCGCCACCGTGGCCACGCTCGCCACCCTCAGCCTGGTGGTGCCCACCTTCACCACCAGCCGGCCGGGCCCGCAGTTCTCCCCCGCGCAGCTCACCTTCGCGGCGGTGGCGTCGCTCGCCCTCTACGGCCTCTTCGTGACGGTGCAGACCGGCCGGCACCGCGATTACTTCATCCCGGTCACCCACGAGGGAAGCGTCCTGGCCGTCGACGCCGACGGCGACGGGCACGCGGATCCCCCGTCGACCCGTACCGCTCTGGCCAGCCTGGCGCTGCTGCTGGTGGCGCTGGTAGCAGTGGTCGGCAACGCGAAGATAATCTCTCCGGCGATCGAGGCGGGTGTCTCGGCGGCCAACCTGCCGCAGGCGTTCGTCGGGGTGGTGATCGCCCTGCTGGTGCTGCTGCCGGAGACCCTCGCCGCGGCCCGGGCCGCCCGACGGGACCGGGTCCAGATCAGCCTCAATCTGGCCCTCGGCTCGGCGATGGCCAGCATCGGACTGACCATCCCGGCCATAGCGCTGGCCTCGATCTGGTTGGAGGGGCCGCTGCTGCTGGGCCTCGGCGGCACGCAGTTGACGCTGCTCGCGCTCACCGCCGTGACCGGCGTACTCACCGTGGTGCCGGGCCGGGCGACCGTGCTCCAGGGCGGGGTGCACCTGGTGCTGCTCGCCGCGTTCGTCTTCCTGGCGGCCAGCCCCTGAGCGGTCCGTCCCGCCGCCGTCAGTCGTGCAGCTCGGTACGCGCGACCTCGGCGAACGCGGCGGCCAGGTAATCCGCCAGCGGCCGGTCGGTGGCGGCCAGCAGGTCGGCGACGAGCAACGGCGCGTGCCGGGCGATCGCGGCCGGGTCGGGTGGCGCATCGTCGTCGCCGGGTTCATACACGCCGAGGGCGCTCGCCAGCAGGACCAGCAGCACGTGCGGGTCGACGTCGGGCCACCACGGCGCGGTGGACCGGACGCAGCGCTCCAGCACCTGGCGCACATCGTCCCCGTCCAGCCCGTCCGGGTGAGTCTGCTCCAGCAGCAGCCGGACCACCCCGCCGAGCACCAGGCCAGCCCGGTCGGCGGCGGCCAGCCGTTCCACCGCCGGCCGGTACGCCTCGGCGTCCCGCTCGCGGGCGGTGGCCACCGCCTCGGTGGCGGCCGCGGCGATCTCGCGGGCCGGTGCGGGCAGGTGGTGCCAGGTCACGGTCACCGGGCCAGCATGTCAGACAGCGTGTTCTTGCTCACCGACCGGCTCTGCCGAACGCGGAACCGGCCGAAATCCGCTCGCCGCCTGTCACACCCAGGCAACAGAATCCAGGCATGCTGCGCCGCGCCCTACCCGCCCGCCCGGAAGCCCGTCGGATCCTGCTCGGCACCCTGTTGTCGGCCATCGGGCGCGGTCTGACCCTGCCGTTCCTCTTCATCTACCTCACCGACGTACGCGGGCTCACCGACAACCAGGCCGGCCTGGTCATCGGTTGGTTCGGGGCGGTGACGCTCGCCCTGTCGCCGCTGGGCGGGACGCTGATCGACCGGTTCGGCGCCCGCCGGGTGGTGCTGCCCTGCCTGGCGATCGAAGCCGTCGGCACCGGCTCGCTCGCGTTGGTCGACTCGATCGGCACGGCCTTCGCGGTCAGCACCCTGATCGCAATCGGCGGCTCGGCACTCTGGGCCGGGCAGACGACCATCCTCGCCTCGTTGACCGGCGACGGTGAGCGGCAGCGGGTGTTCGGGCTCCAGTTCGCCCTGCTCAACCTCGGCATCGGGGTGGGTGGCCTGATCTCCGGCGCGGTCGTCGACATCGCCCGCCCGGTCACCTTCCAGGCCATCTACCTGCTGGACGCGCTGAGCTACCTGACGCCGGGCCTGATCCTGCTGACCCTGCCGCACGTCGGGCACCGGCTGGTGCAGGCCCCGACGGCGGCGGCACGGTCGGCCGGGGGCTACCTCACCGTGCTGCGGGACCGGCCGTTCCGGCGCCTGGTCATCTTCGGTCTGGTGCTCACCACCTGCGGCTACGCGCAGATCGAAGTGGGCTTCACCGCGTACTCGGTCCGGGTGGTGGAGGTGACGCCGCGGGTGGTGGCCTGGGCCCTCGCCTGCAACACCGTGATGATCGTCCTCTCCCAACTGCTGGTGATCCGCCGGATGGAGGGGCGCAGCCGGACCCGGGCGCTCGCCGGGGTGGGCGCGATCTTCGCGGCGGCCTGGCTGGTCCTCGGCGCGGCCGGCGTTGTCGGTACGGGCAACGCGCTGGTCGCGGCGCTCGGCGTGGTGGCCTGCTCGGCGATCTTCGGGTTCGGCGAGACCATGCTCTCGCCGGTGATGCCGGCGCTGACCAACGCGCTCGCCACCGACGAGCTGCGCGGCCGGTACAACGCGATGAGTTCGATGATCTTCGGAATCAGCGGGATCGTCGGCCCGGTCACTGCCGGCCCGCTGATCGGGGCGGCACACGGGCGGCTCTGGGTGGCCGTCGTGGTGGGCGGCTGCCTGGCCGCGTCGGCGCTGGCCCTGTCGTTGCGCCCGCTGCTGACCGCCGCCCAGGACGGTCGCACCGCCCCGGCCCCGGCGGCCCAGCCGCAGCCCGTCGTCGCCTGAGCGCACCCTCGGAAAGTGCGGCCTCGAGACCGCTGGAGTTGGCCCCGAAGTTGCCGCCCGCCGGCGGCCGCTTGAGGCGAGCGGAGGACCGGACGCGAACGGGCCCCGGAGCGGCTGCTCCGGGGCCCGTCGTGGTGCGGGTCGCCGTCAGGCGGCGGGAACCTCCGCGGTGGTCTGGATCCGGTCCAGCGCCGGCGGCGAGACCGGCGACTTCGCGGTCAGGTACGCGGTGAAGGCGTCCAGGTCGATCATGCCGGTGACCTGGTTCTTCCCACCCGGGAGGACGCTGAAGCCGTCGCCGCCACCGGAGAGGAAGTTGTTCACCGTGACCCGGTAGGTCGCGGTGTCAACGACCGGGGTGCCGTTGATGGTGAGGCTGCCCCGGACCACCCGGGTGCCGCTGCACGGCGCGCTGGCGGGCGCCGTGGTGCCGTTGACGTCGACGACGTAGTGCACCGTCGAGGACGCGTAGAGCACCCGGGCGACGGTGAACTGCTGCTCCAGCATGCAGTAGAGCTGCGCACCGGTCAGGTCCAGCGTCACCAGGTTGTTGGCGAACGGCTGGACGGTGAACGCGTCGGAGTAGGTGACCCGACCGGCACCGAGGTCGGCGCGGACCCCGCCCGGGTTCATGAACGCGGCCACCGCGTTCTGCTCGTTGTCGGTGGCGGCGAGCTGGGCGTCCGCGATCACGTTGCCGAGCGCCGACTCACCGGTCTGGTACGTCGGCTTGCCGTTGGCGTCGACCCCGGTCTGGTACAGGTTCTCCTGGCTCCGGGTGATCGCAGCGGTGGTCTCACCGACCACCTTGTCGGCGACCGGGCCGAGCGCGGTCTTGTAGTGGGTGATCAGGTCGGTGGTGGCGGTGTCCTTCGAGACGTCCCGGGTGACCACGACGTTGTTCGCCTTGGCGCTGATGACGTCCTTGGTACGCCGGTCGATCTTCAGGTCGATGTCGGTGACCAGGCGACCGAACGAGCTGGCGCTGGTGACCAGCTTGCCGTTGACGTTGCAGTTGTACGCGGCGTGGGTGTGCCCGCTGACGATCACGTCGATGGCCGGGTCCATCCGGTTGGCGAGGTCGACGATCGGGCCGCTGAACCCGGTGCAGTCGTTGATGCCGCCGCCGTTCTGCACGCCGCCCTCGTGCAGCAGCACGACGATGGCCTGCACACCCTGGGCCTGCAGGATGCGGGCGTACTTGTTGGCGGTGTCGGCCTCGTCGGCGAAGCTCAGGCCGGCGACACCCTGCTGGCTGACGATCTGCGGGGTGCCCTCCAGGGTCATCCCGATGAAGCCGACCTTGATGCCGTCGACCTTCTTGATGCCGTACGGCGGCAGCAGCGGCTGGCCGGTGGCGGTCTTGAAGGCGTTCGCCGAGAGGTACTGGAACTTGGCGCCGTTGAACGGGGTGCCGTCGGCGCAGCCGTCGACCGGGTGGCAGCCGCCGTTCTGCATGCGCAGCAGCTCGGTGGCGCCCTCGTCGAACTCGTGGTTGCCGACGCTGGTGAAGTCGAGGCCGGCCAGGTTCATCGTTTCGATGGTCGGCTCGTCGTGGAAGGCCGCGGAGAGCAGCGGCGAGGCGCCGATCAGGTCACCGGCGCCGACCGTGATGGTGCGCTCCCGCTCCTCCTCGGTGGTGCCGCGCAGCTTGTTCAGCTGGGTGGCCAGGTATTCGGCGCCACCCGCGGTCTTGCCATCGATGGTGCCGCTGGAGCCGGTCGGCGGCTCGAGGTTGCCGTGGAAGTCGTTGATGGCGAGCAGCTTGACATCAACCGGCTTCGGATCGGCCTCAGCCTGATTCGGTTGGACGGCGACCGCGGTGAACGCGGTCGCGGCGAGTGCGGCCAGGCCGACAGCGGCCCGGCGCATGCCGGGGACGGACATGGGACTCCTCGTGAGATACCGGCGCGTGGCGGGTCCGGACGATGGTTCGCCCGGCGACCCTGCTGTGTGCCGTGACAGGGGTCGGTCGGCGGACGGCGTGAATCGGGGGAAACGCCGCCCCGCCGGGGGCAAGCTTCTCATCCGCCGGGCGATCGGTCGACCGGGGCGGCACACCTGGATGCTGGACGGAGGCGGCGACGTGCACCGGTCTGCCCGAAGAGTCCGACATGACGGGCAGATGAATTCCTTCACGGCCCCCCGCAGTCCCGGGCCGGCAGTAGAAAGTAGCCATGACCTCGAACGGGACCACCTGGACGGTGGATACGGTGCGGTCCGCCGATGGCACCATGATCGCGTACGAGACCGCCGGGGAGGGACCGCCGATCATCCTGGTCGGCGGGGCCTTCAACGACCGCGGCACCACCCGTCCGCTGGCCGCCGCGCTGGCGTCCGACTTCACGGTGTACGGCTACGACCGGCGGGGGCGCGGCGCCAGCGGCGACACCGGGCCGTACGCGGTGCAGCGGGAGATCGAGGACCTGGCGGCGCTGATCGACCGGACGGGCGGCCGGTCCCACCTCTACGGCCTCTCCTCGGGGGCGATCCTCGCCGGGTACGCGGCCGCCGAGGGGCTGCCGGTCATCGCGCTGGCGCTGTTCGAGCCCCCGTTCCAGGCCGGGCCGCACGGCGGCCCCAAGCCGGGGCTGGCCGTACGCCTGGCCGAACTGGTGTCGGCGGGCCAACGCGACGACGCGGTCGGGCTGTTCCTGATCGAGGCGGTCGGGGTGCCGGCCGAGGCGGTCTCCGGCATGCGCGGCACGCCGGAGTGGGCCTGGATGGAAGGGCTGGCGCACACCCTGGCGTACGACACCACGGTGACCGGCGGCGGCGAACTGCCGGCCGCCCGGCTCGCCACGATCGCCGTACCGACGGTCGTGGTGGACAGCACGGGCAGCCCGGGCTGGCTGCGGGACGCGGCCGCCGCGACGGCCGGGGCGATCCCCGGCGCCACCCACCTCAGCCTGGCGGGTGGTTTCCACGAGGTGCCGCCGGAGACGCTGGCCCCGGCGCTGCGTGCCGCCCTGCTGCACTGAGCCGGCCGGCTCGTACCCGACGGACCAGGGCCGGTCCACGGCTTCAGAACCAGCAGGTCTGCCCGGCGGCGTGGCTGACCTGGACGGTGTGCGTGACACAGCCGCCGTCGGCCACCCGGTGCAGCAGGAAGGCGGTCGGCTCGGCGACCAGCCCGATCTCCTCGTCCTCGCTCATGGTCAGGCTGGCCTGCACCCAGGTGCTCGGCGCGGTGGTCAGCACCGTCCCGGCGAACGCGCTGGTCACCGCCCGGTGCAGGTGACCGGCGGTGACCCGGACGACATGGGGATGCCGCCCGATCACCGCGGCGAGCGCCTCGGCGTCGGCGAGCCGGATGGCGTCGGCGGCCGGGACGCCGACGGCGACCGGCGGATGGTGTAGACACACGACGGCGGGCGCGTCCGGCCGGCCGGCGAGCACCCCGTCGAGCCAGCCGAGTTGCTCCTCGCCGAGCCGCCCACCGCTGCCGCCGGGAGCGAGCGAGTCGAGCACCACCAGCGTCGCGTCCGGGTGGTCGACGTGGTAGTACGCCGAGAAGCCACCGCCCAGGCAGGGAGTGCCGCCGAAGGTGTCGAGCAGGGACTCCCGATCATCGTGGTTGCCGGTGGCGAGGTGCACCGGCAACGGGAAGCGCCCGATGATGTCGCGCAGCGCGACGTACTCGTCGGGGCGGCCGTTGCTGACCAGGTCACCGGTGATCACCACGCAGTCCGGCCGGGGTCGCAGGGCCAGGACCCGGCCGAGGGCGCGGTGCAGCCCGGACGCCTGCTCGGCGGCGAGCGGGCCGGTGGTCACGTGCGGGTCGCTGAGCTGGGCGATGAGCATCGACGCCTCCTCGGGCCCGGGACCCTCACGCTATCGTCGCGGGCCCCGCCGCGCGGCCCCGCCTTACCCACAGGCGGCGTCCACACCCTGTGGATAGCACATGTGTACGAAGGTCGGTGGACCGTCCGCTGAGTACCCTTGATCGCACCCCGGCCCCCCTTGACCAGGAACGACGTGGATCACGAGCGAGTCCTCCGAGACGTCACGGTCCGCCTCCCGATGGCGTCGACCGCCCTGGAGGCGTGCCGGTGGACGGTCACCGCGCTGGCCCGGCACACCCCGGCGGCCATCTCGATCCTGCTCCAGGTCCACGACCGGCTCCGCTGCGTCGCCGCGACCGGTGCCTGGCAGGTCTTCTCCACCGTGCCGCCGAAGACCGGAATCGTCGGCCGGGTGTACGCCTCCGGCGAGCCCGCCGTCGTCGCCGACGTCACCGCCGACCCCGACCACCTCCCGGTACGCCCCGATGTCACCGCCGAGGTCTGCGTGCCGCTGCGTGGCCCGACGGGCCGGCCGATCGGTGTGCTCGACCTGCAGTGGAGCGGTCCGGTCGAGCTGGACCGGTGGCGGGAGACCGCCGAGCGGCTGGCCGCCCGGCTGGGCGCCCGGATCGTGGCGCTGGACGGCCCGCCGGCCGAGAGCCGCAGCGAGAAGCTGCTCCGGCACGCCGCCGCGATGACCGCAGCGCCCACCGAGTGGGACCTGATGACCGCCGCGATCGCCGCGGCCCGGGACGTCTCGGGCCTCTCCGCCGCCGTGCTGGTTCTCGCCGACCGGCCGGAGCCGCGGCTGAGCGCGCCGACCGGCACGCCCGGGGAGCTGGAGTCCCGGCTCCGGGCCGAGCTGACCGAGGTCGAGCCCGCCGTGCTCGGCCGGCTGATCGCCGGGGCGCACCGGCAGGGCTCGGCGTACACGCTGGGCGAGGCGGGGCACCCGCCGACCGAGGACCACCTGCCGCTGGCCCGGGCCGGGGCGCGCACTCTGGTGACGGTGCCCGTCGGGCCGCCGGACGCCGGCGGGGTGCTGCTGGTCGCCGACGAGCGGCTGCTGCGCCCCGACCCGACCACGGTCAACCTGATGGAGCTGCTGGCCGGGCAGGCGTGGACCTGCCTCGACCGGTTGCGTACGCTCGCCCGGCTGCGCGAGCAGGCCAACTCCGACCCGCTCACCGGGCTGCGTCACACCGGGCCGTTCGGCCGGCGGATCGCGAGCGCCACGCCGGGGCGTACCGCCCTGCTGGCGATCGACGTGGACGGCTTTAAGGACGTCAACGACACCTACGGCCACCAGGCCGGGGACCGGCTGCTGGTCGGGCTGGCCCGGGCGCTGGAGGGGGCGTTGCGGCAGGGCGACGAGCTGTACCGGACCGGCGGCGACGAGTTCGTCGCGGTGATCGAGGTGAGCCGCCCCGAGGAGGCGGTCCGGATCGCCGAGCGGCTCACCGAGGCGGCCCGGCGGACCGGCCGTACGATCAGCGTCGGCGTCGCCCTGCCCCAGCCCGGCGAGTCCCCCGACCTGACCCTCCGCCGCGCCGACCAGGCCCTCTACGCGGTCAAGCGGCACGGCCGCGACGGCGTCCGCCTCGCCGCCGCCTGACCGCTCATGTCCGCCGCGCCCCGGCGCGATCCGCTCCACCTCGGCGAAGTGGCGGCATCCCCCGCCCCTGATCCACCCCCACTTCGGCGAGGTGGCCAGCGTCCGCTGCCGGCCGGTCGTCGCCCGCCAGGGCCGACGCTGGCGGCGCCCCGGGCCGGGTCAGGAGCGGGTGAGTTCGGCGGCGAGGAGCTCGGCGATCTGGGCAGTGTTGAGGGCGGCGCCCTTGCGCAGGTTGTCGCCGGTGACGAAGAGGTCCAGCGCCCGCGGATCGTCCACGGCGCGGCGGATCCGGCCGACCCAGGACGGGTCGGTGCCGACGGCGTCGATCGGCATCGGGAACTCGCCGGCGGCCGGGTCGTCGACCAGGATCACGCCGGGCGCGTTGCGCAGCGCCTCCCGGGCCCCCTCGGCATCCACCTCGGTGGCGAAGACCGCGTGCACGGCGATCGAGTGGCCGGTCACCACCGGCACCCGTACGCAGGTGGCGGATACCTTGAGGTCGGGCAGCCCGAGGATCTTGCGCGACTCGTTGCGCATCTTCAGCTCCTCGGACGACCAGCCGCCGTCGGCCAGCGAGCCGGCCCACGGCACTACGTTGAGCGCGAGCGGGGCCGGGAACGGGCCCAGCTCGTCGCCGACCGCCTGCCGCACGTCGCCCGGACGGGAGCCGAGCACCCGGTCGCCGGCGATCTTGCCGAGCTGGGCGTGCAGCGCGTCCACGCCGGCCTGCCCCGCCCCGGACACCGCCTGGTACGACGCGAGCACCAGTTCCCGCAGCCCGTACTCGCGGTGCAGCGGGGCGACCGCCACGATCATCGCCAGGGTGGTGCAGTTGGCGTTGCCGATGATCCCCTTGGGCCGGTTGCGGACCTGCTCGGGGTTGATCTCCGGGACCACCAGCGGGACGTCCCGGTCCATCCGGAACGCGCCGGAGTTGTCCACCGCGACCGCACCCCGGCTGACCGCGATCGGCGCCCACTCGGCCGAGACCTCGTCCGGGACGTCGAACATCGCCACGTCCACACCGTCGAACGCCTCGGGGCTGAGCGCCTGGACGGTGAGCAGCTCACCCCGGCACTGCACCTGCCGGCCGGCCGAACGCTCGGAGGCGAGGAGCCGGATCTCGCCCCAGACGTTGCGCCGGGAGGAGAGCAGCTGGCACATCACCGTGCCGACGGCACCGGTCGCCCCGACCACGGCGAGGGTGGGCAGCGACGGCATGGCCGGCTACCGCCCGGTGCCCGCGTAGACCACGGCCTCGGACTCGCCGCCCAGATCGAAGGCGTCGTGGATGGCCCGGACCGCCTTGTCGAGGTCGGTGTCCCGGCACACCACGGACACCCGGATCTCCGAGGTGGAGATCATCTCGATGTTCACGCCGGCCGCGCCGAGGGCCGCGAAGAAGCCGGCCGCGACGCCCGGGTGCGAGCGCATGCCGGCGCCGATCAGGGAGACCTTGCCGACGTGGTCGTCGTAGAGCAGGCCCTTGAACTTGACCACGTCCTGGATCTTGCTGAGCGCGGCCATCGCGGTCGGGCCGTCGGTCTTGGGCAGGGTGAACGAGATGTCGGTGCGGCCGGTGCCCTCGGTGGACACGTTCTGCACGATCATGTCGATGTTGATCTCGGCGCCGGCCACGGTGTCGAAGATCCGCGCGGCGGCACCCGGCTCGTCGGGCACCCCGACAATGGTGATCTTCGCTTCGCTGCGGTCGTGGGCGACCCCGGTGATCAGTGCCTGTTCCACAGGAAGGTCCTCCATCGATCCGGTGACCATCGTGCCGGTGTTGGTCGAGTATGACGAACGGACGTGGATCGGCAACCCCGCGCGCCGGGCGTACTCGACGCTGCGCAGGTGCAGCACCTTGGCGCCGCAGGCGGCCAGCTCCAGCATCTCCTCGTAGGTGATGTGCTTGATGTGCCGGGCGTTCGGCACGATCCGCGGGTCGGCGCTGAAGACGCCGTCCACGTCGGTGTAGATCTCGCAGACGTCCGCGTCGAGCGCGGCGGCGAGCGCCACGGCGGTCGTGTCCGATCCGCCTCGGCCCAGCGTGGTGACGTCCTTGGTGTCCTGCGAGACGCCCTGGAAGCCGGCCACGATGACCACCGCGCCCTCGTCCAGCGCGCCCTTGAGGCGGCCCGGGGTGACGTCGATGATCCGCGCCTTGCCGTGCACCGAGGTGGTGATCACGCCCGCCTGCGAGCCGGTGAACGAGCGGGCCTCGTACCCGAGGTTGTGGATGGCCATGGCGAGCAGTGCCATGGAGATCCGCTCCCCGGCGGTGAGCAGCATGTCCAGCTCGCGGCCGGGCGGCAGCGGGCTGACCTGGTTGGCCAGGTCGAGCAGCTCGTCGGTGGTGTCCCCCATCGCGGAGACCACCACGACCACGTCGTCGCCGGCCTTGCGGGCGGCCACGATGCGCTCGGCCACGCGCTTGATCCGCTCGGCGTTGGCGACGGAGGACCCGCCGTACTTCTGCACCACGAGTGCCACGACGGTGCACTCCCTCCCAGCGACGACCCTGAGCGTGCCGACGCCGCCGGATTCCGGTCCGGCGGCGTTTGTCAGACCTCCTCAGGGTATCGGGCGGCGCGCGTCACCGGGCCGGGTGATCCCACCATCCGGCCCGGCGTGGGGCGGCTCACCAGGGCCGGACACTCCGCCGGCGGGCCCCGCGACACGCCGGCGGAACAGCCGTACAGCGGGCTCCTCCGACCCGTCCGGCACCGCAGAATGTCCCGGTGCACGCTCACCTCCGCCCGGCCCGGCGGCTGACCGGTGCCCTGGCGATCGTCCTGCCAGCGCTGCTGGCCGCCTGCACCGCCGCCCCGCCGGAGCCGGTCCCACCCGGCGCCACCGACCCGCCCGCGGAGGTGGACGCGGCCCGTGACGAGCTGGCCGCCCTGGCGGCCGCCGCCCAGGACCGGCACCTCACCGCCACCTACACGTTGACCGGCACGGACGGCTCGGCCCGGACGGTCTCGGTGACCAGCGCGAACGACGGCACCTGGCGGGTGGACGTGCCCGGTTGGGGGCTTGGCGGCACAGTCGACGTGTCGCTCGCCGCCACCGCCGACGGGCTGTTCCAGTGCGCGCTGCCCTCGGCCGGCCGCCCGGAACCGGCGAGCTGCGTACGTCTTGGCGAGCCGGACGACGCCGTGCCCCGGAAGCAGGACGTCCGGGTGCAGCACCCGTTCACCGACTCGCTGGAGGTGCTCACCGACCGGCGGGCCCCGCTCGCGGTGTCACCGGCCACGCCGCCGGCCGGGGTCAGCGGCCAGTGCTACTCGGTCGAGTCGACCTCCGCGTCGCTGAACGCTCCGCTGGACGTGGGCATCTACTGCTACCGGCCGGACGGCACCCCGACCGCGGTCCGCGCCGCCTTCGGCACCCTGAAGCTGGCCGGCGAGCCCGGCCCGGCCCCGGCCACCGTGCGGTTGGCCGGCCCGGTCGCCGAGGGCGAGCCGATCGGCACCGACTCGCCCACCGTCGGCCCGAGCCCGGAAACGCCTTGACCCTATTGTCCGTTACGGGTGCTCTTGACCACATCTGACCGGCCCGGCCGGGGACAGCCAACACCCATCCGGAACGCTCTACCCCATGGCCGACCTCACACCGCTGCTCGCCTTCCGCTGGAGTCCCCGCGCCTTCGACCCGGAGGTCGAACTCGCCGGCGACGATGCCGCCTCGCTGCTGGAAGCCGCCCGCTGGGCGCCGTCGGCCGGGAACGCGCAGCCGTGGCGGTTCGCCCTGGGACACCGGCAGGACGAGACCTGGAAGCGGATCCTCGTCAACCTCCCCGAGCACGACCAGACCTGGGCCCGGCACGCCGCCGCGCTGGTGGTCGGCGCGCACACCGGCGGCGACCCGGAACGGGCCGCGTACGACCTGGGCCAGGCGGTCGCCCACCTGACCGTGCAGGCCAGCGCGCTCGGCCTGCACGTGCACCAGCTCACCCGCTTCGACCGGGCCGGCCTCGCCACCGAACTGGAGCTGGCGCCCGGGATCCGGCCGCTGGTGGTGGCGGCCGTCGGCCGCCTCGGTGACCCGTACGCGCTCCCCGCGGAGCTGCGCGCCCGGGAGACCGCGCTGCGCCGCCGCCACCCCCTCGCCGCGCTCCTCCTCCGGTGACCCGCGCCGCGCCGAAATCGTGCTCGACCCAGGAAGTAGTGCCCTCGGAGTGACCGGGATGCCACTCGATCCAGCATCGAGCACGATCTTGCAAAGCCGGGCGGGGGCGGTCAGCCGCCGCGGCTGGCGCGGAGCAGGGCCATGCCGGCCTCGGTGTTCCGGTAGAGGACGTGCCGGCCCTGCCGGGTCCGGGTGATCAGCCCCGCGGCGAGCAGCGCGGAGAGGTGCTGGGAGACATTCCCGCACGACATGCCCACCCGGCGGGCCAGATCGGTGGTGGTGGCCGCCGTGTCGAGGAGGTTGAGCAACGCGGCGCGGGCCGAGCCGACCACCCGGGCCAGCGGGTCGCCGGGTGGCACGGGGGACACCTCCCAGAGCGTCCCCACCGCCCGGACCGGGTACGTCCCGGCGGGCGGCGAGTCCTCCAACAGGTTCCACAGCACCCGGCGATCGGTGAAGATCCCCGGGTTGAGCACCAGCCCTCGCCCACCCAGGTCGAAGTCGAGCCGCCACGGATCGTCGCTGATCACGCGGTCGCCGAGCCAGCGCAGGGTCGGGTGGAGCTGGCCGAAGAACTGGCCCGCGCCGGCGTCGGCGAGCAGGGCGCCCGGTGGGCTATGTCCGCCTCCAGCAGCGCGCGGATCCGCGGCCAGTCCGGGGCGATCGCCTCGTCGTACCAGACCCGCAGGGCGGTGACGAGCTGCGGCAGCAGGGCACGGGGGTCGTTGAGCAGAGCCTGCCCGAACGGACTCAGCGGGCGCCTCGGCGCGGTGGCCAACAGGTCCCGGACCACCACATCCGGCGGGGTGGCGGCGATCTGTTCCAGCTGCTCCGCCAACTCGATGTCGGGGCGGGCCGCCGGTGGGGTGAGGAAGTCGGGCAGCCAGCGACGCGGCCGGGTCAGCTCGACCAGTGGCCGGACCCGGACCGCGACGTCCGGGCGGCGCAGCGCCGCCCGGGCCCGGTCGATCCAGGGCAGGTGCACCGCGTGCCGGACCGGGTCGTCCAACGCCCACATGCTGGAGACGGTCTCGCCGACCGGGGAGATGGCGAGGCGTACCCCCGCTACGTCGGCCGCACCGAACCGCAGCTGTGACATCACCACCCCCGTCGAGGATTCGGCTCAGCCTAAAAGGCTCGACCGGGCCGCGGGGGGCACGGTTTGCTCGACGCTCATGGGGGCCAGGGACACCATCCGCATCGCCGTCCGGCACGTCGTACCACCGGCCGGCCTGACCCGCGCCCTGGCCGTGCAGGCCATGGTGTACGCCGTCGGCCACGGCCTCTTCCAGGCCGGCAGCGCGGTCTTCTTCACCCGGGCGCTCGGGCTCAGCCCGACCCAGGTCGGACTCGGCCTCTCGCTGGCCGCCGGGGTGTCCCTGCTCGGCACGGTCCCGCTCGGCGCCGTCACCGACCGGTACGGCGCGCAGCGGGTGTGGCTGGTCGGCATGCTGGCGGAGGCGGCGCTCTTCGGGGCGTACCCGTTCGTGGGCGGCTTCGCCGGGTTCCTGGCCGTGGTGGTCGCGCTGGCCGTGGTGGACGCGACCACGGGGGTGGCCCGCCAGGTCTACTCGATCAACGTGCTCCGCCCGGAGGACCGGGTGACCGCGCTGGCCTACCAGCGCTCGGCGCTCAATGTCGGCTTCGGGCTGGGCGCGGTGATCAGCGGCGTGGTGCTGGCCGTGGACACGCTGGCCGCGTACCGGGGGATGGTCTGGTTCAACGCGGCGATGCTGCTGGTCACCGCGATCTTCGTGCACCGGTTGCCGCGGGTGCCGGTCGCGGCCGCACCGGCTGACGGGCCCAGTCGCTTCGCCGTGCTGCGCGACCGGCCGTTCATGGCGGTGTCCCTGCTGGCCGGGCTGCTCAGCGCGCACGGAACGCTCTACCTGGTGGTGCTGCCGCTCTGGGTGCTCAGCCACACCGACGCACCGCGCATCCTGATCGCGGCGCTGGTGCTGCTCAACACGATCCTCGCGGTGCTGCTCCAGGTACGCGCCAGCCGGGGCGCCGACACGGTGGCCGGCGCCGGCCGGGCCCTGCGCGTCGGCGGCCTGTTGATCGCCCTGTTCTGCCTGGTCCTGCCGATCTCGGCGGTGACCGGCGGGGCGCTGACGATCGTGGTGCTGGTGGTGGCGGCGGTGGTGCTCACCCTCGCCGAGCTGGTCCAGTCGGCTGGTGCCTGGGGGATCACCAGCACTCTTCCGCCCGCCGCGCACCGGGGCGCTTACGTCGGCGCGTTCCGGCTCGGCGGGCAGCTCCAGTACCTGGCCGGCCCGGCCGGGCTGACCGCGCTCGGGGTCACCACCGGCGGCTGGGGCTGGTTCCCGCTGGCCGCGCTCTTCGCCGGTGCCGCGGTCGCGGCGGTGCCACTGGTCGGCTGGGCGGCCCGCCGCCCCCGCCTCGGCGAGACCGCGCCGGTCGGGCCGGGCGCCCGTGCGGCGAGTGGACCAGAGGCCGACACGCCCACCCGCGTGCCGGGTTGATCAGGGGCCGGGCGGCGCGTCTGCGGTCGTCGAGCGATCCTGGATCCGTCCCCGAGCCCGCGCGCGGACGCTCTCCCGTGGCACGGCGGTGACTGGGATCCACGTCTCACATGGCGGACCCACCTACCACCGGGCCTCGTGATCACGTAGGGTCACCTTGTCATGTGGCAGGCGCACCTTCTCCTTGGCTGCCGCGACGAGGCCTGACCGGCCGGCACCTCGTCGCGGAGTTGAACCGCGCCGTCCAGCACATCCGAACTTCTTCTCGGCACCGCCCGGCAACGTCGCCCGGCATCTCGCCGACACCTTCCGATCTGCTGACGCCACATGCCCCCAGGGAGCATTCCGAGATGGCTGAATCCGCCACCGAAGCTGAGACCGATCCGATCGCCCGGCAGCGCCCCAGCCGGATGCCGTTCCACCGTTACCTGCCGTACCACCAGCAGTTCCGCCTCGACCTGCCGGACCGCACCTGGCCGACCCGCCGGGTCGAGGCCGCGCCGCGCTGGTGCGCGGTGGACCTCCGCGACGGCAACCAAGCACTGATCGACCCGATGTCGCCGGAGCGCAAGCGCCGGATGTTCCAGCTGCTCGTGCAGATGGGTTACAAGGAGATCGAGGTCGGTTTCCCCTCGGCCAGCCAGACCGACTACGACTTCGTGCGGCAGCTGATCGAGCAGGACCTGATCCCGGAGGACGTCACCATCCAGGTGCTCACCCAGTGCCGGGAGCACCTGATCGACCGGACCTTCGAGTCGCTGCGCGGCGCCCGCCGGGCCATCGTGCACTTCTACAACTCCACCTCGACGCTGCAGCGGCGAGTGGTCTTCGGCCTGGACCGGGACGGCATCACCGACATCGCCACCACCGGCGCCCGGCTCTGCCAGAAGTACGCGGAGATCCACACCCCGGACACCGACATCCACTACGAGTACTCGCCGGAGTCGTACACCGGCACCGAGCTGGAGTACGCGCTGGAGGTCTGCGCCAAGGTCATCGAGGTGGTCGACCCGACCCCGGACCGGAAGCTGATCGTCAACCTGCCGGCCACCGTCGAGATGGCCATGCCGAACGTGTACGCCGACTCGATCGAGTGGATGCACCGGCACCTGCCCCGCCGGGACAGCCTGGTGCTGAGCCTGCACCCGCACAACGACCGGGGCACCGGCGTGGCCGCCGCCGAGCTGGGCCTGCTGGCCGGCGCGGACCGGATCGAGGGCTGCCTGTTCGGCAACGGCGAGCGCACCGGCAACGTCGACCTGGTGACGCTCGGGTTGAACCTGTTCTCGCAGGGCATCGACCCGATGATCGACTTCTCGAACATCGACGAGGTCAAGCGGGCGGTTGAATACTGCAACCAGCTGCCCGTGCACGAGCGGCACCCGTACGCCGGCGACCTGGTCTACACCGCCTTCTCCGGTTCACACCAGGACGCGATCAAGAAGGGCTTCGACGCCCTGCACGTCGACGCCGCCGCGGCCGGCGTGCCGGTCGACGAGTTCACCTGGGCGGTGCCCTACCTGCCGATCGACCCGAAGGACCTGGGCCGCACCTACGAGGCGGTCATCCGGGTCAACTCGCAGTCCGGCAAGGGCGGCGTCGCGTACATCATGAAGAGCGAGCACCAGCTCGACCTGCCGCGCCGCCTCCAGATCGAGTTCTCCGGCGTGGTCCAGCAGGTCACCGACCACGACGGCGGCGAGGTCGAGCCGGCCACCATGTGGGAGATCTTCGCCCGCAACTACCTGGTCGACCACCAGGTCGACCCGGCGGTCGCCCTGACCAGCTACGCCATCGGCACCGCCGACGGCAAGGTCGAGATCGAGGCCCAGGTCGGCTTCGGCGGCGAGGTCCGCCCGCTCACCGCGGTCGGCAACGGCCCGATCGACGCGTACGTCAACGCGCTGCAGTCCCTGGGCGTGGCGGTGCGCGTGCTCGACTACCACGAGCACGCCCTCTCCTCGGGTGGGGACGCGCAGGCCGCCGCGTACGTGGAGTGTGAGGTGGACGGCCGCACGGTCTGGGGCGTCGGGGTGGACCCGAACATCGTGACCGCCTCGGTGAAGGCGGTCACCAGCGCGGTCAACCGCGCCCGCAACTGAGTGGCAGGGAAGGGTCCCCGGTTGGCGCCTCGGGCACCAGCGGGGGCCCTTCCCGTACGCCGGACCCGGCCGGCCGTTGACGCCCCCTTCCGCCATCGAAGACGTCGAGAAACGGTCCGTCCTTCACCGCTTGTCGGGCGGGGTGGAGGCGGGCAGCGACGGGCACGGCTGGGCGCCGGGCGCCTTCCTGGGCGGCCGGTGGATCAGCAGCCCGGCCATCGCGGCGCCGACCAGCAGCAGGCCGGCGCACCAGAACATCGCCGCCCGGAAGGCCCCGGTCAGCGCAGGCTTCTGCTCGTAGCCGGTGCCCGAGAGCCCGACCAACAGGGGCAGCGCGGCCACCGCCAGCAGGTTTCCCGCCCGGGAGGCGGCGTTGCTGAGCCCGCTCGCCACCCCGGCGAACCGGTCGGCCACCGAGGCCAGCACCGAGGCGGTGAGTGGGGCCACCACCAGGGTCAGCCCCGCCCCGAACAGGCCGACCCCGGGCAGCACATCGGTCCAGTACGACGCGCCCGGGCCGACCCGGCGCAACAGCAGCAGGCCGACCGCCGCCACCAACGGGCCGATGGTGAGCGGCAGCCGGGGACCGATCCGGGCGGAGAGCGCGCCGGCCCGGGGTGAGCCCACCAGCAGCAGCAGCGTCATCGGCACGGTGGCCAGGCCGGTGAGCAGCGCCGACCACCCGACGACGTTCTGCAGATACACGGCGAGGAAGAACGTGAAACCGCCGAGGGCCGCGTAGACCACCACGGTGAAGACGTTCAGCACCGAGAAGAGCCGGCTGGAGAAGAGGCCGGTGGGGAGCATCGCACTGTCCCCGCGCCGTCGTTCGGCCAGCACAAAGAGCACCGCCGCGACCACCCCGACCAGCGCCGTCGCGAGCACCGGCGGCGAGCCAGCGCCGCGCGCCGGGGCGTCGATCAGGGCGTACGTGACCCCGCCCAGGGCGAGCGCGCCGAGCAACGCGCCGGTCATGTCGAACCGCCGCCCGCCGCCGGTACGCGAGGCGGTCTCGTCCCGGCTCTCCGGCACCCAGCGCAGCGCGGCGAGCACGACACCGACCGCCAGTGGCAGGTTGATGAAGAAGATCCACCGCCAGGAGAGCGCGTCGATCAGCCAGCCGCCGAGGAGCGGGCCGAGCGTGGTGGAGACCCCGGAGAGCCCGGACCAGATGCCGATCGCCCGGCCCCGGTCGTCCGCGTGGAAGCTGGCCTGGAGCACGGAGAGCGAGCCCGGGGTCAGCAGCGCCCCGCCCGCGCCCTGGAGGACCCGGGCCACGATCAGCCAGCCGGTCCCCTGGGCCAGGCCACAGAGCACGGAGGCCGCGGCGAACCACGCCACCCCGAGCAGGAAGAGCCGCCGGCGGCCGAACCGATCGCCGAGCGCACCGCCGAGCAGGACGAACGAGGCCAGCATCAGCAGATAGCCGTTGACGGTCCACTGCAGATCGGCGACGGTCGCGTGCAGCGCGGAGCCGAGGTGGGGCAGCGCCACGTTGACCACGGTGCTGTCCAGAAAGACCATGCCGGAGGCCAGGATCGTGGCGAACAGGGTGCCCCGCCCGGCGGCGTTGCTGGTCCGGAGCGCGGGAGCAGGTGCCGTCATGGGTATCCACTCTGCCCGGCACCCCCACGCGACGCCACGAATCACAGAAACCGAGGCCGGGGTACTGTGCGGACTCGCCGGGAGCCCGCAAGCTGGAGAGGTGTCGTCTGTGCGTACGAGAGCATTGGTCCGTACCGGGTTGGCAGCCGCGCTCGCCGCGGCGCTCGCCCTCGTCTCGGCCGGTTGCGTGCCGCTGGTCGACGAGCCGGACGCGGCGCCGAGCGACGCCGGCAACGCCATCCAGCAACTCGACGAGCTGACCGTCGCCGCAGCCGGCTCGATGAAGGGCTACAGCCGGACCCGTTTTCCGCACTGGCGGGGTACGGGCAAGAACTGCGACGTGCGGGACAGCGTGCTGCAACGAGACGGGGGGAGCATCAAGCTCTCCGGGTGCAACGTGGTCGGCGGCCACTGGGAGAGCCGGTACGACGGGCTGGTCCTGACCGACCCGGCGGACGTGGACATCGACCACGTGGTGCCGCTGGCCAACGCCTGGCGCTCGGGCGCGGACGAGTGGGACGACTCGAAGCGCGGCGACTTCGCCAACGACCTGACCCGGCCGCAGCTCGTGGCGGTTTCCGCGCGCTCCAACCGGGCAAAGGGTGATCAGGACCCGTCCCAGTGGAAGCCGGCGAACCGGTCGTACTGGTGCCAATACGCCGCGGACTGGGTGACGGTCAAGCACTACTGGCGGCTGACGGTGACCACTGCCGAGAAGGCCGCCCTCACCGACATGTTGGAGGGCTGCAAATGAGCGAGCGGGGTGCCGGCATGAGCGAGCACGGGACGCCGACGGGGCCGGCCACGGCCGGGATGTCGGTGGACGGCGCTCCGCCCGCCCCCGCCGACGTGTCCGGTGCGGGCATGTCCGCGGACGCCGTTCCGGGAGCGCCTACCGGTGGCGCGCCGGCCGGGCCGCAGCAGCGGATCACCGACTTCACGGCCGGCCCGGGCGGGGTGATGACGGACGAGGTCGGTGTGGTGACCGGCGAGCTGACCCTACGTACCGAACTCGCCGGCGGTCAGGTCACCCTGTCCGTGCAGTACAAGGACGCCGACGAGTGGTACGCGGTGACCGGCGGCCGGGCACCGCTGGCCGACCCGGCTGGGCTGGACGCCGTGCACACCATCGCGGTGGCCCTGCTCAACCGGCCCGAGGGCTGACCCGAACTCGTCGCAGCTGGATAGCGGTCCGGTCGGGGCGGGTGCGGCCGATCCGCCATCTCGGGTCGCCGCTGCGGATCCAGTTGGCCGTACCCCCGAATGACGCGATCGGCGGGTGGGCCGGACGCTTGGTCCGGGCCCACCCGCCGGTTCGCGATGTGGCCGGTGGCCGACCCGGTGGGGATGCCCCGTCCGGGCCGGCCGACCAAATCGTCAGAGTGTCGGGATCAGCTCGCCGGGGTCGCCCGGCGCCGCGCCCTCGTCCGGCCGGACCAGCTCCGGCTCCACCTCGTGCGGCCGGATCCGGCCGGCCGCGATGTCCTCGGCGTAGTGGCAGGCCACCCGGTGTCCGCTGAGCACCTCGCGCAGCGCCGGCCGCTCGTCGGCGCAGCGGGTCGGCTGGGCCCACGGGCAGCGGGTGTGGAACCGGCAACCGGCCGGCGGGTTCGTCGGCGAGGGCAGGTCACCGGCGAGCAGGATCCGCTCCCGGCGGTCCTCCACCACCGGGTCCGGCACCGGCACCGCCGACATCAGCGCCTTGGTGTAGGGATGCATCGGCTCGCGGTAGAGGTCGTCGCTGGACGCCTCCTCCACCAGGCCACCGAGGTACATCACGCCCACCGTGTCGGCGATGTGCCGGACCACCGCGAGGTCGTGGGCGATGATCAGGTACGTCAGGCCGCGCTCGTTCTGCAGGTCCTCCAGCAGGTTGAGCACCTGGGCCTGGATCGACACGTCCAGCGCGGACACCGGCTCGTCGGCGACGATCAGGTCGGGGTCGAGCACCAGCGCCCGGGCGATGCCGATCCGCTGCCGCTGGCCGCCGGAGAACTCGTGCGGGTACTTGCTCAGCGCGGAGGCGGGCAGGCCGACCGCGGCCAGCGCCTCCCGCAGCTTCTTGGTGGTGGCCGCCTTGTCGCCGGCCAGGCCGTGCGCCTTGAGCCCCTCGACCAGCAGCGACTCCACCGACTGGCGGGGGTCGAGGCTGGACAGCGGGTCCTGGAAGATCATCTGCATCCGGCGGCGGGCCCGGCGCATCGACTCGCCCTTCAGCGAGCGGATGTCGGTGCCGTCGAAGACGATCTCGCCGGCGGTGGGCTCGACCAGCCGCAGCAGGCCCCGCCCGAGGGTGGACTTGCCACATCCCGACTCGCCCACCAGGCCGTACGTCTCACCCTTGTTGATCGACAGCGAGACGCCGTCGACGGCGTACACGTAGCCGACGGTGCGGTCGATGAACACGCCGCTCTTGATCGGGAAGTGGACCTTGACGTCGCGCAGTTCGACCAGTGGTCCGGTCCGCTCGGTCACGGCACCGCCACCTCCTCGGAAACGGGGTTGTTGCAGCGCAGGTCGCCGCCGGTGGCGGTGGGTTCGAGCGGAGGCGCGCCCTCCAGGCAGGCGTCCACCACGTTGTTGCAGCGGGGGGCGAAGGCGCACCCCTCGACCCACGGGATGTTGTCGGCGACGGAGCCGCGGATGGCGTGCAGGGGCTCACCCCGGGGCGAGTCCAGCCGCGGCACCGAGTTGAGCAGCCCGTGCGTGTACGGGTGCCGCGGCCGGGCGAACAGCTCGTGCCGGGCGGCCCGCTCGACCACCTTGCCGCCGTAGAGCACGTTGACCGTGTCGCAGAGGCCGGCCACCACGCCCAGGTCGTGCGTGATCATGATGAGCGCGGTGCCGGTCTCGTCGACGAGCTGCTTGAGCAGGGTCAGGATCTGCGCCTGGATGGTCACGTCCAACGCGGTGGTCGGCTCGTCGGCGATCAGCAGCCGCGGCTTGCAGGCCAGCGCGATGGCGATCAGGGCGCGCTGCCGCATGCCGCCGGAGATCTGGTGCGGGTATTCCTTGAGCCGCCGGTTCGGGTCGGGGATGCCGACCGCGTCGAGCAGCTCCCGGGCCTCCTTCAGCGCCACCTTGCGGTCCATGCCGCGGTGCCGCTCCAGCACCTCGGCGACCTGGACGCCGATCGGCACGACCGGGTTCAGCGAGGAGAGCGGGTCCTGGAAGATCATGCCGATGTCCCGGCCGCGCCGGTCCCGCATGTCGTTCGGGCGGAGCTGGAGCAGGTCGGTGCCGTCGAAGAGCACCTCGCCGGTGACCTTGTTGCCGCGCCGGGGCAGCAGGCCCATGATCGCCAGGCTGGTCACGCTCTTGCCGCAGCCGGACTCGCCGACCAGGCCCACGGTCTGCCCCGGCTCCACACTGAAGCTGACCTTGTCGACCGCGGTGAACGACTGCTCACCGCGACGCTGGAACACCACGCTCAGATCGCGTACGTCGAGCAGGCTCATCGGGTCACTTCCTCTCGCCGATCGGCGGCGGTCGTGCTGGTCTGACGCATCGCCGTCACCGCCGGTTCTTCGGGTCGATCGCATCGCGCATGCCCTCACCCAGCAGGGTGAAGCCGAGCGCGACCACGATGATCGCCAACGCCGGGTAGTAGGCCAGCTCGGGCCGGACCTCGAAGTAGCGGACGCCGTCCACACCGAGCATCAGGCCCCACTCGGCCCGGTTGATGTCCGGGTCGCCGAGCCCGAGGAAGGAGAGCGACGCGGCCTCCAGGATCGCGGTGGAGAGGGTCAGCGTGGCCTGCACGATCACCGCGGTCATCGCGTTGGGCAGCATGTGCCGCAGCACGATGGACCGTTGCTTCACGCCGAGCGCCCGGGCGGCCAGCACGTGGTCGCTCTCCCGCTGGGCCAGCATCGAGCCGCGCAGCAGCCGGGCGAAGATCGGCACGTTGACGATGGCCACCGCGAGGATCACGGTCCACTGGCTCGACCGGCTGGCCATGGCGACCAGGCTGATCGCCAGCAGCAGAGCCGGCAGGGCCAGCATCACGTCGGTGAGCCGCATCAGGATGTTGTCGACCCAGCCGCCGAACGCGCCGGCGACGGCGCCGATCAGCGCCCCGAGCGCCAGCCCGATCAGCGTGGCGAACACGCCGACGAAGAGGGTCTGCCGGCTGCCGTAGATCAGGCGGGACAGGAAGTCCCGGCCGAGCGGATCCGACCCGAGGGGGAAATCGCTGCTGGCCCCGGGAATGCTGTCGACGGTGAGGTTCTTGGTGAGCTCGTCGAAACGCTGCGCCGGGTCGTGCGGCGCGAGCAGCGGCGCGAAGATCGCCACCAGGACGAACACCGCGACGATGGCCGCGCCGAACATGGCGACCGGGTTGCGCCGCAGCCGGCGGAAGGCGTCCCGGACGAGGCTCACGCCGCCCTTGTCGGCGCTGGCGCGAGCCAGCTCGTCCAGCCGCGCCTTCTTCCGGTCGCCGAGCCGGCCGATGCCGCGCTCGGTCGCGTTCGCCGGCCGTTCGCCGGTGCCGGTTGGGTCGGCGCCGTCGCGGGGGGCGGCCACCCCGGGCCGGGTGATCGGGTCGCTCATCGCACACGCACCCTCGGGTCGATGACGGCGTAGGAGAGGTCGACCAGGAGGTTGACCACCACGAAGACCAGCGCGGCCAGCAGGATCAGCGCCTGCAGCACGGGGTAGTCGCGGCCGCCGCTGATCGAGTCGGTGATCAGCGTGCCCAGGCCGCCCCAGTTGTAGACCTTCTCGGTGAGCACCGCGCCGGAGAGCAGCGCGCCGGTCTGCAGGCCGATGGTGGTGACCACGGGCAGCAGGGCGTTGCGCAGGACGTGCCGGCCCCGGATGGTCTTGTGCCGCAGGCCCTTCGCCTCCGCGGTGCGGACGTAGTCCTCGTTGAGCACGTCCAGCACGCTGGCCCGGGTCATTCGAACGATCACCGCCAGCGGGATGGTGGCCAGGGTGAACGCGGGCAGGATCAGGTGCCACAGCGCGTCGGCGGTGACGTCGAACTCGCGGGTGAGCAAGCTGTCGAGGAGGAAGAACCCGGTGATGTTGGTGTTGTCCACGCCGGTGCTGATCCGCCCGGAGGGCGGGAACCAGTGGATGTTCTGGGTGAAGACGTCCTTGAGCAGGTAGCCCAGGAAGAAGATCGGGATCGAGATGCCGAGCAGAGTGCCGGCGATGCTCAGGTTGTCCAGCAGCCGGCCACGGAAGCGGGCGGCGAGGTAACCGAGCGGTACGCCCAACCCGATCGCGATGATCATGGCGGCCAGGGCCAGCTCGATGGTGGCCGGGAAGGCCCGCCCCATCACCTCCGTGACCGCGTCGCCGGTCCGGATCGAGTTGCCGAAGTCGCCGGTCAGCACCCGCTGCATGAACTTGGCGTACTGCACCAGGATCGGCTGGTCATAGCCGAGCGCCTTGGTCAGCAGGGCGCGCGTCTCGGGGGTGGCCCGCTCGCCGAGCAGCGCGTCGACCGGACCGCCCGGAAGGTTCCGCAGCCAGATGAAGATGAGCGCCGACAGCGCTATCAGGGTCACCACCAGCTGGAGCAGGCGGCGGACTATGACTCGCAACATCTCTCACACCAGATTCTCGATAACAGCGGGTCGGCCCGGGCCGGGGAAGCCCGGCCCGGGCCGATTCCGCGTACGGCGTCAGTGGCGGTGTCAGCCGACGCTGACGCTGTTGAACCGCTCGTCGGTCAGCGGGCTGGCCACCATGCCCTTGACGTCCTTGGTGACCACGATGGCCGGCGGGGCGTGCCAGACCGGCACGGCCGGCAGCCACTTGGCGGCGATGTCACGGTTGACCTGCTCCCACGCGGCCTTCTTGCCGGCCTCATCGACCGTGCCGTCGGCCTTGGTGATGGCGTCGAACATCTCGGTCATCGCCTGGTCGCCGAACTCGATCTTGCCGCGACCGAAGAACGTCCCGACGAAGTTGCCCGGGTCGTTGTAGTCACCGGTCCAGCCGAGGATGTGCAGGTCCTGTTTGCCGAAGGTCTGCACGTCGTCCTTGAAGCCACCGTTCCACGGGCGCGGCACACCGTTGACCTTGATGCCGACAGCCTGCAGGTCGTTGGCGAGGACGGTGAAGATCTCCTGCGGGTTCGGCATGTACGGCCGGGAGACGTCGGTCGGGTAGAAGAAGTTGAGCGTCAGACCCTCGGCGCCCGCCTCCTTGAGGAGCTGCTTGGCCTTCTCCGGGTTGTAGTCGTACTTCTGCACGTCCGGCGCGTAGCCGAGCACGGTGTCCGGCATGAACTCGTCGGCGACCTTGGTGCCACCCGGGCCCTTGGTCTGGACGAGCTGCTGACGGTTGAGGGCGTAGGCGATCGCCTGACGCACCCGCAGGTCCTTCAGCTTCGGGTTCTTCTGGTTGATGCCCAGGTAGAGGATGTTGAACGCCGGGCGGTTGATGACGTTGAAGCCCTCACCCTCCAGCGCCTTGCGGTCGGCCGGGGCCGGGAAGTCGATGCCCTGGACGGTGCCGGCCCGCAGCTCCTGCTTGCGGGTGTTCTCGTCCTTGATGATCTTGATGATCAGCTTGTCGACCTTGGCCTTGTCGCCGAAGTAGTCGGGGTTCCGGTTCAGGGTGATCTCGCCCTTGGCCTTGTCCCAGCCGCCGAAGGTGAACGGGCCGGTGCCGACCGGGTGCTCGTTGGCGAACGCGCCGTACTCGAAGGAGTCGCCGTTCTGCTTGACCGTGTCGGCGTCGTACTTCTTCAGCGCGTCCGGGCTGGCGATCGACAGCGAGGTCAGCGCGAAGGCACCGGGGAAGGCGCCCTTGTACTGGTTGAGGGTGAGGACGGCGGTGTTGTCGTCCTTGGCCTCGCACTTGTTGTAGAGCGCCTTGCCGGCGCCCTCAACCTCGTTGTTGGCGAAACCGCCGAAGACGTCCATGTAGTAGATCATGTTCGCCTGGGCCGCGGCGCCCTTCATGTTGTACCAGCGGTCGAAGTTGAAGCAGACCGCGGCGGCGTTGAAGGCGGTGCCGTCGTGGAACTTCACGCCCTTGCGGAGCTTGAAGGTCCAGACCTTGCCCTCGGCGTCGTGCTCCCAGCTCTCCGCCAGGCCGCCCACCAGGTCCGCCGTGCCCGGCTTGTGCGTGACCAGGGTGTCGAACATCTGCCGGATAGGACGGAAGGACTCGCCGTCGTCGTTGAAGATCGGGTCGAAGTTCTTCGGGTCACCGGCACCCGCGAAGACGAAGGTGCCGCCGGTCTTGGCCCCACCGCTCTCACCGTCGCGCTCGCTCTTGGCGCAGCCGGACGCCCCGACCGCCAGAGCGGCTGCGGCCGCGAGGGCCACGGCCGCTTTACGCCTGCTCGCCTGCATCTCTCACCTCTGTCATGCGCCTGTCCACGCCGAAGTTGTGGCTCAGTCCGTGTGCGGGAGGCTATGACACGACACACCGAAGCGGAACGCCCGTTAGGCAATCTCTATCAAGCCGACACCAAGCCGCCGGTCTGACAGAGACCTATCTCGCGACAAACAGGACTGTCACAGTCGTGAGCAGATGGTGGGATCGGGCCATCCCCGCAAATCGCCCCGGCCGGCCAGCGACGCGCCGAACGGCACTCATCCCACATTCCGGTTACGGCACCATCGCTGCCGTCAAGCGGGTCAGCGGCCCGAGCGGGGCGGGCCGGAGGCGTGGCACCGGCCGGGCAGGCGCCCGCCACCACCTCCGTGCCCGGAGCGGGCGCTCAGATCGCCCGACGCCCCTCGAACGCCCGGCCGAGGGTGATCTCGTCGGCGTACTCCAGGTCGCCGCCGACCGGCAGGCCGCTCGCCAGCCGGGTCACCGCGATGCCCATCGGCTTGACCATCAGCGCCAGGTACGTCGCGGTCGCCTCGCCCTCGGTGTTCGGGTCGGTGGCGAGGATCAGCTCGCGGACCGCGCCCCCGCCCAGCCGGGTCATCAGCTCGCGGATCCGCAGGTTGTCCGGGCCGATCCCCTCCAGCGGGTTGATCGCCCCGCCCAGCACGTGGTAACGGCCCCGGAACTCGCCGGTCCGCTCGATCGCCACCACGTCCTTCGGCTCCTCCACCACGCAGAGCACCTCATCGGTACGCCGCGGATCCCGGCAGATCCGGCACTGCTCCGACTCGGCCACGTTGAAGCAGGTGGTGCAGAACCGCACCAGCTCCTTGACCTTGCGCAGCGCACCGGCCAGCCGGTTCACGTCCGCCGGATCCGCCGACAGGACGTGGAACGCGATCCGCTGGGCGCTCTTCGGGCCCACGCCCGGCAGCCGGCCCAGCTCGTCGATCAGGTCCTGGATGGCACCCTCGTACATCTGCCGGCTCAGAACCCGGGCAGGCCGAGGCCGCCCATCCCGCCCGCGACCGGGCCCATCTTCTGCTCGGTCAGCTCCCGGGCCGCCTCGGCGGCGTTGTGCACCGCGGCGACGACCAGGTCCTCCAGCGTCTCCACGTCCTCCGGGTCGACCGCCTTGGGATCGATCTTGATCGCCTTCAGCTCACCGGTGCCGGCGACGGTGGCGGTGACCAGGCCACCGCCCGCGGTGCCGGTCAGCTCCGCCTCGGCCAGCTCGGCCTGAGCCTTGGCGATCTGCTGCTGCATCTTCTGCGCCTGCTTCAGCATCTGCTGCATGTTCGGCTGTCCACCTGGGCGCACGGATGGCTCCTTCTCGCACTCGTCTGTTCGGCCGCGCCCAGCCTAGTCGGGCGACGGCACTGCTCCTCGGCGGTCGACCCGCGCTCAGCGCGCGTCCACCTCATCGATCTTCTCGGCGCCGAACGCCTCCCGGAGCAGCTGCACCGCCTGCTCCTCGCTGGACTGCCGGGCGGTCCGCTCGTCGATCACGTCGTCCAGCGGCTCGTCGCCGGGGTCGAAGCCCTCGTAGACGGGGGCGGCGGTCGATGCGCGCACACCCGCCGGCCCGTCGTAGTCCGGGTCGTAGGGCGGCTCCCCCGCCCAGTCGGCATCCGCGGTCTTCGGGGCCGCCTGCGCCGCACGCGGTCCCTTCCCCGGCCCACCACCCGCCGCGGCCGCCGCGGCCGCCCGGGCCGCCGCGATCGCGCTGCTCGCCGGCGCGCCGCCGGCCGCACCCGCCGCGGGCTGCGGCGGCGTCGGCGGCGGACCGGCCGGCCTGGGTACGGCGGGAGCCGCCGGCACCGTGCTCGTGGCACCCCCCGGCCGGGCCGGCTCGGGCCAGTCGTCCGCACTGGCGGCGGTCGCGGCACCGCCGGGGCGGGCGGCCTCCGGCCAGTCCTCCTCGGCGCCGCCCGGCCGGGCCGGCTCGGGCCAGTCCTCGTCGTCGCCGCCCGCCTCGGTCGCGCCGCCCGCCCGGGCGCCCGCCTCGCGGGCCGCTCCGGCCGGGGCGGCACCGGCTCCGTTGCGCGCACCGCCCGCCGGGGCATCGCCGGCACTCGGACCGCCGCCGGACGGACCGGCAGCGGTCGAGGCACCCGGACCCGCCGGACCGGTGGACCGAGCCGCCGGACCACCACCCGGACCCGCCGAGCCGCCGGACCGGGTTGCCTGAGCACCGTCGGGCGCCGGTCGGGTGGCGGCGGGGCGCGCCGGGCCACCGAGCGAGGCGGCGCCCCGCTCACCGGCCACCTCGCAGCGGATCTGCCAGCGGCCGCCCAACTCCTCGTAGAGCGCGTCGGTGAGCACCGCGGCATGGTCGGCCATCATCCTGGCCAGCACCGTCGACTTCACCGTCAGCACCAGCGTGTCGCCGTCCAGCTCGCGGACCACCGCATCGCGCATCAGGGCCGCGATCCGCTTGTTGGTCCGGTTGACCTTGCCGACCACCTCGGGCCAGACCCGGCGCACGGCGACGGCGTCCAGCGCGCCGGCCGGGGCGGAGCCGGGCCGCGGCGGCTCGGGGGTGGCCGGGTCGGGCATCACCGCAGCAGTCGGCACCGGACGGCGGGCGGGGCCTCCGGACGCCGGAGCACCCGAGGCCGAGCCGCCGGATGACGGGCCGCCGGCAGCGGGGGCCGCCGGGGTGCCGGCAGCCGGGTCGGTCGCGCCCGGGGCGGTCGCGGACCGGGTACCGGCCGCCGCGGCAGCGGCCCGCGCGGCGGCCACCCCGGACGGGGCGCCGACAGCCGCCGGCGGGCCGGCGGCCTCCGGGTCGGGCGCGGCGGCAGCCGCGGCCGGGGCGGGAGGCTCGGGGCGTACCTCGGGGGCGGGGGCGACCGGCGCGGGGCCGGCGGCGGCCGGCGGCAGCTCGGTGCCACCCAGGGTGAGCCGCCGCTCCATCCGTTCCAGGCGCTGGAGCAGGCCACCGGTGGAGTCGTCCACGCCGGGCAGCAGCATCCGGGCACAGATCAGCTCCAGCACCAGCCGGGGCGCGGTGGTGCCGCGCATCTCGACCAGGCCGTTGTGCACGATGTCGGCGCACCGGGACAGGGTCGCCGGGCCGAGCCGCTGAGCCTGGGCGGCCATCCGCTCGATCTGATCCGACGGGCCGTCGATCAGGCCCTTGGCGGCGGCGTCCGGCACCTGCTGCATGACGATCAGGTCGCGCAGCCGTTCCAGCAGGTCCGAGGCGAACCGGCGCGGGTCGTGGCCGGCCTCCGCGACCCGGTCGACGGTGGCGTACGCGGCGGCGCCGTCGCCGGCGGCGAGCGCGTCGCACATCTCGTCGATCAACGCGGAGTCGGTGACGCCGAGCAGCGCGGCCGCCCGGGCGTAGCTGACCCCCTCGGGGCCGGCGCCCGCGATGAGCTGGTCGAGCACGGAGAGGCTGTCCCGGGCGCTGCCGCCACCGGCGCGCACCACCAGCGGGAAGACCGCCGGCTCGACCGTCACGCCTTCGGCCTCGCAGAGCTGCTCCAGATAGGGCCGCAGCACCTTGGGCGGCATCAGCCGGAACGGGTAGTGGTGGGTCCGCGACTTGATGGTGCCGAGGACCTTCTCCGGCTCGGTCGTGGCGAAGATGAACTTGACGTACTCCGGGGGCTCCTCGACCAGCTTGAGCAGGGCGTTGAAGCCGGCCGACGAGACCATGTGCGCCTCGTCGATGACATAGATCTTGAAGCGGCTGCGGGCCGGGGCGAAGAACGCCTTCTCCCGCAGCTCGCGGGCGTCGTCGACGCCACCGTGGCTGGCCGCGTCGATCTCGATGACGTCGATCGAGCCGGCGCCGTCGTTGGCCAGCGAGCGGCAGGACTCACACTGGCCGCAGGGCTCGGGCGTGGGGCCTTGCTCACAGTTGAGCGAGCGGGCCAGGATCCGGGCGCTGGAGGTCTTGCCGCAGCCTCGGGGGCCGGAGAAGAGGTACGCGTGGTTCAGCCGCCCGCTGCGCAGCGCCTGCGACAGCGGCTCGGTGACGTGCTCCTGGCCGATGATCTCGGCGAACGTACGGGGCCGGTATTTGCGGTAAAGGGCCAATGCCACCCGTCCCGCCTCCTCTCGACCGAGCCATTCTGCGCCGGTCGGGCGCGGGTGACCAACCACCACCCCGTGACCTGACCCGCAGGGACGTTACCGGCACCCGGAGACAGAAAGGCCTCCCGTGCACCCGGCAGAGCCCGCTTATCCTTGCTGCCTTCCGGCCCTGGGGAGGTTCACGAGGTACCGCCGCACGGGAGGTACCACCAAGCGTACCCGACTCCAGGTCGATCTTCAGGGGGTGGTGGGGTGGCCCGCCCGGCGGAGACCTGTATCCTGGCTCGCGGAGGATTCGCCTAGAGGCCTAGGGCGCACGCTTGGAAAGCGTGTTGGGTTCACACCCTCACGAGTTCGAATCTCGTATCCTCCGCTCTCTTGAGCAGGAAAACGACAGGGCCGGCCCCATCAGGGACCGGCCCTCCGTCGTCTCGAGCGCAGGAGGACGCCCGGGACGCCCCGGACGACTTCCCCACCTGATCGCCGTCAGTTGCCTCGGAACACCCCGGGCTTCCAGAGGAACCCGTACGTGCGTACCGACGCCTCGGCCGGCGCGTACCGGTGGTCCCCGGCGAAGCTCGCGCTGAACGTGACCCGTTGGTACGTCGGATACGTGGCCGTCAGCTTGCCGTTCGAATCCACCGTGCCGCAGGTGATCGTCCGGCGAGTGGACCCGTAGGGCTGGGCGTACAGGCAGACCGTGCGGTTGGTGTGGGTGGCGCCGAGCTGGGCGGTCACCGCCGCGCGGCGGCCGGCCGTCGCCTTCGCCGTGACGCTCAGCGCTGTGGCGGCGCGCGAGACCTGCACGGTGACCGACTGGGTCGTTCCCGGGCGCGTGGCGTCGCCGGGGAAGGTCACCGTGTAGGTGTTGGCCGCGCCGACCAGCGGCGTGTCGGAGAAGGAGAACGAGCCGTCTGCGGCAGTGGTGACGTCCGGCAGCGGGTGGCCGCCGGCGAGGTCCTGCTTCGCGACCCGCAGGGTCCACGGCGTCGACCCGTTCGCACCGGCGAACGCCAACTTCCCGTGGACGGTGAGTGGCGCGGCGCGGGTGCTCGTCGTCGGCGCGGACAGCAGGAGCGAGGATCCGGTGGTGCCGAAATCGGTCAGCACCCGCAGGGCCGGGTTCTTCCGGTCCTGATCGGTGGTGACGGCGTAGAGCGTGCGGTTGTCGGCGCCGACGGCGAGGCCCCGCACCTCGAGGTGGTTGCCGCGCGGGAGGTCGTACCGGCGGACCACGGTCCCGTCCGCTCGCTTGACGTGGATCGAATCACTCTCGCTGGCGCCGAGGACGACGAAGGCACCGTTGGGAGACGTCGTCACGGCCGTCGGCCAGGTCCCGGACGGGTACGCGCCCACGGGCGACAGGTCCGCCGTCGAGAACGCCACGTGCTCGGTCGCCACCAAGCGGGAGTTCGACTGTGGGTCCCACAGGTAGGAGCAGCCGAGGATCACCTTGTCGGCCGTCAACGCGGCGTCGTGCAGGCCGGTGCAGGTCTCCCCGGCCAGGGACGCGACATGCGACGGCGTCCCGGACGAGACGTCGTACAGACTCGGCTCGCCCGAGATGGGGAACGAGACGCGGGACTTGTTCACCAGCAGCAGCAGATTCGGGTTGGCCGGGGTGCTCCGGAGCAGCGGCGGGTAGTAGTACTGGCCGTTGAGGGGCAGGTCCAAGGTGACGATCGGCGTCGCCCCGCGTACGTCGATCGACCCCAGCTTGCCCTTCCCGGACTGGCATCCATAGCCGACGTAGATCTTCCCGCCGGCCGGCGCCAACCAGGTGGGACAGGTGCTCGCGCCGGTGCTGTAGCGACGCGTCTCGGTCAGCGTGGTGGTGTCGATCGCGGCGACCGCGCCCGCGTCGGCGAGGGCCACGTAGAGCGTCGAGCCGTCCGGGCTCAGCGCCATGCCGCTGGCGCCCGGCAGGTTCGGGATCGTCCGCTGCGAGCCGCCGGACAGGTCCGTCAACCGCACGCCCGAGCGCTCCCGCCCCTGGCTGAAGAACAGCCGACCGTGCGCCGAGTCGACCACCATCTCCGCGTACGTGTCGATGCCGAGCCCGACCGTGCCGTCGGCGTACGCCGCACCGGAACCGATCGGCGCCACCACGCCGAAAGCGGCGCCCAGCGCCGCGACCATCAGGCGTGCGATCGCTTTGACGCGCACCCGACCTCCCGCCCCCGTGACCAGGATCGGCGCTTTCGTGCCGAGGATTTGGGCACGAGCCTAGTGGGCGGGTCGCTTCGGGAGGAAGACGGCGCGGTCCGCTCGGCCACGGCGGCGGCCGGGGCCGCGGTCGGCGGGCCGGGTGCCGGGGGCGCCGGACGGCCACCGCCGCGCAGCGCCCAGCCGGCGACCAGCATCGCGCCGGCCGCCGCCCCCAGCAGGATCGCCCGGTGGTCGACCAGCACCAGCAGGCCGGCGGCGGCCAGGACGGCAATCGTGCCGGGGCCGAAGGTGAGCGTGTTGACCGTGGCGGCGACCCGGCCGACCAGCGCGCCCGGGGTCTCCCGCTGCACGGCGGTCCAGACGGTGATCAGCACCAGTGGCACCCCGATGCCGACGGCCAGGGTGCCGACGGCCACCGGGACGAGGGCGGGCACGGCGCGCAGCGCCAGACCGGCGGCGAACACCGCGACCGCCGTCGCGGTCAGCCGCCGGTCACCGAGGCGGCGTAGCAGCGCCCCGCCGGCCAGCCCGCCGACCAGCGACCCCACGCCCTGCACCATGGCGAGCACGCCGTTGAACTCCGGCGGTCGGTGCAGGCCGTCGTCCACCACGGCGTACGCGACGGTGCCGTTGATGCCCATCAGCAGCATGGTCGCGCCGGCGCAGGCGACGAGGTGCCGCAGTGGGGCGTGCCGGCGCAGGTGTCGCAGCCCGTCGGCGAGCTGCCGGTCCCAGCGCTCGGGCGGGGGCGGTGGCGCCTCGCGTACCCGGATCAGGGTGAGCGCGAGCGCGGCGAGGGCGAAGGTGGCCACGTCGAGCAGCACCACCGGGTGCCCGCCGTACGCGGCGAACAGGGCCGCGCCGATCAGCGGGGCGAGCAGCTTCATCCCCTCGTTGACGGTCATCCGCAGCCCGTTGAAGTCGCCCAGCAGCTCGTCGGGGACCACCGCGGGCACCAGCGCCGCCTCGGCGGAGTCGATCAGCACGAAGCTGACCCCGTACGCGAGCATCACCACGAAGATCAGCCAGACCCGGGCGGCGGAGTCGACCAGCAGCAGCACCGGCAGCAGCGCCGCCATCGCGACGTGCAGGGCGATCAGCAGGGGCCGGCGACGGAACCGGTCGACCAGCACGCCGATCAGCGGGCCGACCAGGGTGGGCCCCCAGAGGCCGAGGGTGACCAGGCCGGCCAGGCTGCTCGATCCGGTCAGGTCCTTCACCCAGATCGCGGCCACCAGCAGCATCGCCGCCGTGCCGAACCCGGAGACCAGCACGGCGCCCAGATACAGGCCGGCCGGACGGTTACGCAGCACCCCTGCCGTACCCCAGCTCATGCCACCACCTCGCGGCGCTCGGCGCCGGCCTGCGGCACCACCGCCCCGCACCGCCGATTCGCTCGCTGACGCTCACTCATGGCACCTCCCCCGGGCAGCCCGATCCTGGCCGCCCACCACCCCCAAGTCAATGCTTGGGGGTCGGCGCGGCCACCTGATGCGGTTCAATGGCGGCCGTGAGCAGCACCGATCCGCGCCTGCGCGCGCTGGCCCACCCGGTACGACTGCGGATGCTGTCGCTGATGTGGAGCGCGCCGCTCTCCGCCGCGGCGCTCGCCCGGGAACTGGCCATCTCGCACGCCCTGGCCAGCCAGCACCTGCGTCGGCTGGAGGCCGCCGGCCTGGTGGAACTGGCCGACGTCCGCAGCCGGCGCGGCGGCCGGGAGCGCCGCTACCGCGCGGTACGCGGCCCGTGGCTCACCGACCAGCGGGAGGGGCAGGCGCTGCTCGCCGAGTCGCTGGCCCGCAACCTGCTGGACCGGGTGGCACACCGGGCCCCGGACGCGGCCGGCGTGACCATCGACGCCGAACTCTGGGTCGACCCGGAGGAGTGGGAGGCGGCCCGGCGCCGGCTGCACGCGATCATGACCGAACTGCACGACGCGGCCCGCCCTCCGCACGCCCCCGGTACGGTCCGGGTGGGCGCCACGATGATGGCCTTCCCGATGACCGACGCCCCGCCACCCACGGCAGACTGACCACCCGTCGTACACATGTTCCATCCACAGCCTGTGGACGCCGAGAGGATCGGATGAGTTACCAGCTCAGCGCGGTCGTCGCCGATGTCGAGCTGCTCCGCGAGCAGACCGCCGACCTGGACCACGCGGTCCTCGCCGCGCTCCGCCAGGACTTCGCGCTGCTGCCGGTCACCCCGCAGCTCGTGACGGAGCTGACCGGCGAGCTGCCCGACTTCTGCACCGACGAGCCGTCCGCGGCGCAGCCGTTCCAGCTCGTCCTCTCGCCGCTCGTGTCCGACGACAGCTCCAGGTCGCGGCGCGGCGACAGACGCGCCGAGCTGGAGTTGTCGCAGCTGCTGGCGGGGTGGTCGCGGCAGGGACCGGTGGCGTACCTGGAGGCGGAGTTCGCCGGCGGCCTGGGTCACCAGTCGGCGGTGGTCTGGCTGGGCGGCGCGATCAGCTGGGGCCCGTGCTTCGACGGCACCCTCGACGGACCTCGCGCGCAGTGGCCGATCAACGCGGCGCTCGCCCGGCTGGGTGCCGAGCCGGGGCCCTGGATCGATCCGTTCGCCGAGCTGGGCCTGCACCTGGAGCGCGACACGGCCGGCTGGCTGGCGCACGGCCGGCGCGGCCTGTCCGCCGACTACTGGGACGACCTGGCCGAGGAGTGGGAACTGCGGCAATCCGAGCAGCACCAGCAACCTCCGCGCCCCGGTCCCGTTGGGGACTGGGGGAGTGCATGAGACTGCGACAGTTCGGATTCATCGCCGCGTTGATGGCGGCCGCCTCGATCGCCGGCAGCGGCGTCCGTCCACAGGGGCTGGATATGCCCGCCCGCCCCGTCGGGGCCGCCGAGGTGGTCGGGCTCGACGGGCTGCACAACGCGGAGTTCGGCGTCACCGAGCAGGAGCTGACCCGCCGCGGGGTGCTGCGTACCGACGTGGCAGCGTGCGGGCCGACGCTGGCCGGGCACGAGTCGGTCAGCCCGATCTTCGTCGACGACCGCCTGGTGCTGCTCTGGCTCGACGACCCGATGAGCACGCCCGAGGGCATCACCGCCGGCACGCCGGTCAGCGAGGTGCGCGACCGCTACCCGTCGGCGGTCGACCTCACCGCTCCACAGGGGACGCACCGGTTCGACGGGCTGCTCGCCCGCGACGGCGATCGGGCGTACCTCTTCCTCCACGACCGGACCGCCGTCCGGAAGATCATCGCCGGGTACGCGGACTGGGCCCGCCGCCTCTTCGACGAGGGCTACGGCCCCTGCTGACCGGCTGAGACGAACGACTGACAAGTCGGTTGTAGTTGATCGACCATCATGGAATTATCTCCTCGCCCGCGCAGGTCGCGCGGCATTTCACGGGGAGTTGACCATGCGAACAACCCTGCCCGGTTATCGGCGGAAGGGCCTGTCGCGGCTGGCAATGGCCGCCACCGTGACCACCGCCCTGGCGAGCGTCCTGATCGGACCGTCCGCCGCGGCCGCAGCAGCGTCGCCGGCGCCGTCGGCGACACCCACCACGAGTACGGCCCCGGCGCAGGCCGCCGCCGACCCGTCGACGGCGCCCACGGCCACGGCGACGCCCGGCACGAACCTGACATCCAGGCCCACGCCCACGCCCACGGCCGCTCCGGCGAAGGCGTCCACCACCGAGGGCAGCGCCAAGCCCTCGAAGATCGACGGCGGGTCGGGGAGCACCGGCTGCGGCGGCAAGCTCGACTTCGGCAAGGTCCAGCGCTGCACGTCGATCAAGGGCGAGGAGGAGAACCGCTGGACGGTCACCTCGACCGTCGCCCAGGACACCCTCTACGCCCGGCTCAAGAGCGTCTCGGGCGAGGGTGTCGGCGCGCGGGTCACCGACCAGAACGGCGACTTCGTCTGCTTCCTCTCGTTCTATCTGAACGAATGCGCCCTCGGCGCCGCCGGCACCTACACGGTGGCCGTGTCGCTCTTCTACGGGACCGGGGAGGGTGCCTACACGCTCTCCGCCGAGTCCATGCGTACCCCGTCGGAGTGCGACACCCTGCCGGAGAACTTCTTCTCCTTCGCCTCGGCCGGGCGCAGCGGCACGCTGCCGGCCGGCCTGGCCGCCCGCTGCTACAAGTTCAACCAGCCGACCGGCACGGTGCTGCACCTGGCCGACCCGGGCGGCGCCGGTGACGTGCAGGGCCAGATCCTGGACGGGCGGTACCAGCCGATGGGGTGCCCGGTGCGCTACCCCACCGAGTGCACGCTCAGCGAGCCCGGGCCGTACCGGCTCTTCCTCGAGGAGACCTACGGCAACGAGTCCGCGTACACCCTCAAGCTGCCGCGCCTCTCGCACGCGACGGGATGCCCGGCCCTGCCGCTGGCGTCCTTCGGCGACCCCGGCGCGGCTGTGGGCAGCGGAAGCGTGTCGTCCTACCAGGGGGTGTCCTGCCAGGCCCTGACCAGTGCGGCGGCCGGGCCGGTCGTGGTCCGCTTCAACCAGTTCGCGAACCAGCACCTCGACTGGCGGGTGTACGACGCCGACGGCCGGCAGGTCTGCACGGAGTACGAGTCGTGGCGCTCCTGCGCCCTCCCGACGGCGGGCTCCTACACCCTCCTGGCGCAGAACTCGTTCTGGGAGCCGGTGACCTACCAGGTGGCGGTGGCAGCGCTCGATCGCACCGCTGGCTGCGCCGCGGCCACGGGCACCGGGTGGGACCAGCCGACCCTGGTGGTGCACCAGACCTCGGCCGTGCAGACCAACTGCCAGCCGTTCCAGGGCCGGGCCGGCGACCGGATCGTGGTCTACCGCGCCCCGGACCGCTACAACGACCCCTACTCCTGGCTGGTCGACGCGGACGGGACGGTGCTCTGCACCGAGTGGTCGGAGGACGACGGGTGCGCCCTGCCGGCCGACGGCACCTACCGGGTGATCTCGTACCTGGCCAACTGGGACGTGGACAGCTCCGACCTGACGTACCGGATGCAGATGCGGTCGCTGACCGACCCGACCGGCTGCCCGACGGTCACGCCCGGCGCGTACAACGCCGCGCCGACGCTCGGCACCGTCCGCTGCCGGGTCCTCGACCTGCCGGCCGCCGGCACCTACCGGGTGAAGGCTGTCAGTGCCGACAACTACCGGCAGTGGGCGTCCGTCTACGACGCCACCGGTCACAAGGTCTGCACGGACATCTGGTGCCAGGTCCCGGCAGCCGGGAAGTACACGCTGGTCCTCGGCGGGGCGGCCCCCGACACGGTCCTCGACGAGAACCTCCGGTACGCGCTCGCCCTGCTGCCCTGGACCCCGTCGGACTGCCGGCCGGTGTCCGACACCGGCTGGCAGGGCACGCCGGTCGTGGGCATGTTCGCCGCCGCCGGCCAGTTCGACTGCCTCCAGCTCACCAGCCCGGCCGGGTCCCGGGTCGTGGCGCTGCTGCCCGGCGACGCCACCGGTGCCGCCGCTCCGGACATCACCGTCGTCGACTCGACCGGCGCCACCCAGTGCGACTGGTACTCGCTGCGCCAGTACGCCTGCGAGCTGACCGGCCAGGCGCCGTACTTCGCGGTGCTCAACTCCCGCGACGGCGCGCCCACCGGGGCGTACTCGCTGGCCTTCGCCCGGACCGACGGCCCGCCGGCCTGCCCGGTGCTGCCGGCGGACGCGACGGGGGCCACGGTGACCACGGGAGCGGACCGCTACGGAGTCTGCTTCACCATCCCGGCCGACCAGCGGGCCGCGCGGGAGTCGTTCACCTGGAAGCGGACCAGCGGCACCGGTGATGCCCGGATGTCCGTCTTCGACGGGTCCGGCATCCGCTACTGCGGGCCGACCGGCTACGCCGTGGAGCGGACGATCTCCTGCTCGCTCCCGGCCGGCGCGGTGACGGTGATCCTGGAGACGGACGCGGTCGACGCGACGTACCAGCTCACCCACCGGGACGCGAGCCTGCCGGCGGCGTGAGGCGCGGCGGGCCGGCCCTCCCCGGGGCCGGCCCGCCGTACCCGGTCGAAGAAGCGAAAACGCCCGGCTGGTCCAGGAGGACCGCCGGGCGTTTCCGTTGGCGGTGGCGGCGGGATTTGAACCCGCGGAGGGCGTAAACCCTCACACGCTTTCGAGGCGTGCTCCTTAGGCCACTCGGACACACCACCGCCGAGTAGGGTACAGGACCGCCGGTCCGGACGCCGAACCGGTATCCCCGGGCCCGGCCTGGCAGGATCTTTGCCATGAGTACGCACATCGGCGCTGAGCCGGGAGAGATCGCCGAGCGGGTCCTGATGCCGGGCGACCCGCTGCGGGCCAAGTGGATCGCGGAGACCTACCTCGAGGAGGCCCGCTGCTACACGACGGTCCGCGGCATGCTGGGCTTCACCGGCCGCTGGAACGGCGTCGAGGTCTCCGTCCAGGGCTCCGGCATGGGCATGCCCTCGGCCTCCATCTACGCCCATGAACTGATCAACGAGTACGGCGTGAAGACGCTGATCCGGGTCGGCTCCTGCGGTGCCCTCCGCGAGGACCTCCAGTTGCGGGACGTGGTCGCCGCCATCGGCTCGTCCACCGACTCGAACATGAACCGGATGCGCTTCGACGGGCTGATCGACTACGCCCCGGTCGCCGACTTCGGGCTGCTGCGTACCTCGGTCGAGGTGGCCGAGCGGCGCGGCATCACCATGCACGTGGGCCCAATCCTGGCGGCGGACGCGTTCTACACCGACCGCCCGGACCTCTACGACACGCTGGCCGACTACGGCGTGCTGGCGGTGGAGATGGAGTCCGCCGCGCTCTACACGATCGCGGCCCGGTTCAACGCACGCGCGCTGACCATCCTCACCGTGAGCGACCACATCAAGACCGGCGAGAAGACCACCTCCGCCGAGCGCGAGCAGACCTTCAGCCAGATGGTCGAGATCGCCCTCGACACCGCCATCGCCTGACGGTCCGGCATCCTGCGCCGCCCCGCCCGCCGACTCCGGCGGCGGGGCGGCGGCGTTCCAGGTCACAAAAATAAATACGACCGGTCGTGCTTTTTTCGGTACGCTGCCCGCATGACCTCCGACGGCCGGGTCGCCCGCGGCGACCGCACCCGCACCGCCGTGCTGGACACCGCCGTGGCCCTGGCCACCGAGGCCGGCCTCGACGGCCTCTCCCTCGGCCAGCTCGCCGAGACGCTCGGGGTGAGCAAGTCCGGCCTGTTCGCGCACTGGCGCTCCAAGGAGGCCCTCCAGCTCGCCACTGTCGACCGGGCGGTGGTGCAGTGGCAGGAGCGGATCATCGCCCCGGCGCTGCGTGCCCCCCGGGGCGTCCGCCGGATCTGGGCGCTGCACGACGCCCGGATCGACTTCTACGCCGCCCGGGTGCTCCCCGGCGGTTGCTTCTTCGCCACCACGGAGTTCGAGTACAACGCCCGCCCCGGCCCGGTACGGGACCGGATCGCCGAGGCGTTCCGCCGCTGGACCGCCTTCCTCGAACGCCTCGTCCAGGAGGCGGTCGACCTCGGCGAGCTGCCTGCCGACGTCGACGTCCCGCAGCTGGCCTACGAGATCGACGCGCTCGGCATCAGCGCCGTGATGCGGTCCCGGCTGCTGGACCCGGACGCCGCCTACCGGCACGCCCGCCAGGGCCTGCTGGCCCGCCTGCGGGCCCTGTGCCCCGAACCCACCCTGCTACCGGAAGGCCCCTGATGAGCGACCCCACCGCCGCGCCGTACGGCCACGTCGAGCACGTCCCGGTCCACTTCGACGACCTCGACGCCCTCGGCATCCTGCACAACGCCCGGTACGCGGTGCTGCTGGAACGCGCCCTCACCCCGTACTGGGCCGAGCGCGGCGTGTCCTTCCAGGGCGGGCCGCACAGCGCCCCCGACGTGTTCCACGCGGTACGCGAGTTCACCATCACCTACCGGGCCCCGATCAGCGGGACCGGGTCGGTGGCGGTGCACTTCTGGCTCGAACACTTCGGCACCACCAGCGCGCGGTACGCCTTCCAGTTCCGCTCGGTCGACGGCCACACCGTGTACGCCGAGGGCACCCGGGCCATCGTCCGGCTCGACCCGGCGACCATGCGCCCCACCGCGTGGACCGAGGCCGCGCGGACGATCGCCGCGACCCTCCTCCGTCCGGCGCCGGTGTCCGCCTGACGCCGGGGCAGCGGGACAGCGCAGGGCAGCGGACAGCGCGGGGCGGTCAGCGGAAGAAGGCGCGCAGCAGCGCGGCGCTCTCCGCCTCGAGCACCCCGCCGTACACCTCCGGGCGGTGGGTGAGCCGGCGGTCGCGCAGCACGTCCCAGAGCGAGCCGACCGCCCCCGTCTTCGGCTCCCAGGCGCCGAAGACCACCGTCGAGATCCGCGCCAGCGAGATCGCACCCGCGCACATCGTGCACGGCTCCAGCGTCACCACCAGGGTGCAGTCCGCCAGCCGCCAGCGGCCCAGCCGCTCGGCGGCCCGCCGCAGCGCCAGCACCTCGGCGTGCGCGGTCGGATCCCCGCTCAGCTCCCGCTCGTTACGCCCGACGGCCAGTTCGGCGCCGTCCGGGCCGTAGACGACCGCACCGACCGGGACGTCCTCGACCACGGCGTCGGCGCCCGCCGCGGGGCCGCTGTCGGGGCCGGTCACGGCGACCTCCAGGGCCCGGCGCATCCACAGCTCGTGCCGCTGCCGGCGGCCCCCGCCGCCGGGATCGGCCAGCCCCTCGTCCGCGCCTGGGCCGACCCGGCCCAGGCGGCCTGGGGTCGGCTGCCCGGGGCGTACGGTCTCCAGCGCCGGGTCGGTGGCGTCGGCCGGCTCCGCGGCACCGGGCACCACCGGCTCGGGCGGCTCAGACCTCACGCAGCTCCTCGACCTCGTCCGCGCAGCCCAGCACCTGGCAGATCTCGGCGGTGATGTCGGCCGGCATCATCCCCTCGTGGGCGCAGAGCGAGAGCAACTTCTGTGCCGAGATGCCCAGGTCGGCCAGGAGGTCCGCGTCGCCCACCGGGTCCGCCTCCGGGTCCACCGCCGGCTGCTCGTTCTCGTCGTCGCCGCCGGTGGCCGCCCGCGGTTCCTCGGTGTCCTCCAGGCCGGTGACCGAGGTCTTCAGGTCGCCGACCAGCAGGGCACCGAGCCGGGACTCCTCCGCGTACGCCGAGTCGGAGCCGAAGACGCGCAGGTCCTCACCCTCGTCGAGGCGCAGGATGACCAGGTAGGTGTCGTCGGCCTCGACGAAGAGCAGCGACAGGTCGGCGTCCGGCTCGACGTCGCGCAGCCGCTCGGCGACGTCGTCGATGTCGGTGACACCCCGCAGGTTCACCTCGTCGGCGGTCCATCCGCCGTCGACTCGTGCCACGGCAGCAGCGAAGTACGACACGGTCCCCCCAAATTGGCCTCGGCAGCACGCCGACTCGTCACGCGTGCACGTTAACCGGTCGGGTCGGCAGGCGACCGGTCAACGCCCCGAAGGGCCGGCCGTTCCTGGAGAAAGTCGGTCAGCCGGCGATGCGCCGGCGGGTGGCGATGAGCTGACGCAGGTGCTCGGTGCGGACCCGCTGCGGCCGCTCGCGCTGACGTGCCGTTCGGGCACCGGCCAACTCGGCGAGGAGTTGCAGGCGACGGCGGCTCCGGTCGGGGTCGAGCCGCGGCGGGGTGGTCCAGGCCATACCGCGAGGGTGGACCGTCACCACGCGTACGTCAAGCCGGTCTTCGCTGCGCAGCGAACCGTTCACCGCTGGTCACCAGAGCGGCCAGTCCCCGCTCTGCGCCCAGCGGACCGCGACGACGGCCGCCGCGATGCTCCACCCGCCCGCCGTGACGATCGCCACCCCGGCCGCCACCCCGCGGTCGCCGTAGCGGACCAGCACGGCGGCGGCCAGCCAGGCCAGCCCGCCGGCGACCAGGGTCCACCACGCGTAGCTGGGCACGTCGTGGCCGAGCAGGCCGAACAGGAGCAGCCAGGCGAAGGCGGTCACTGCGCCGGCCGAGACGCCGCCGCCGGTGATCGGGTACGGCTCGCGCCAGGTGGGCCGCATCGGCGCCCCGGCGGGGAAGAGCCCCGACGGGGTACGCGCCGGCGGATGGACCGGGCCCGGACCGGGCTGACCGGATACGGCGGGCCACCCGTTCATCGCCTCTGCTCCCTTCACGGTCCGTAGACCTACCGAGGTGCGGTGGCGCGACTCCGCTCGCCCCCGCACGGACGCGCGCCGGGTCTCGCCGTTCGTTCCTACCGTAGTGCTCTGTCAGGATGGCCGGATGCGCTCGCGATCGATCGGACGCCGGCCGGGGCCGGCGTACCCGATCCTGCTGCTGCTCGTACCGGCCCTGGTCGCCGGGTGCGGTCCCGCCGACCGCCCGACGCCGGCCGGCGGGACCGCGTGGCAGAGCCCGAGCGCCACCGCCCCGGCGCAGCCGTCCCCCGGGCTGACCACCCCCACGTCGGCCGCTCCCACGCCTTCCGCCCCGTCGGCCACGCCGACCCGCTCCGACCCGCGGCACGTCTTCCCGGTCCGCGCGGACAACGTCGCGTACCACCCGACCCACTCGACGTACCCGGGGACGGACATCTTCGCCGACTGCGGCGAGCCGGTCGTCGCGGTCACCGACGGCGTGATCCTCGAGGTGAGCCGGGTGGACCGGTTCGACAAGCGGGGTCCGCGCGGGCCGTACAACGGTGGCCTCTCGGTCGCGCTGCTCGGCGACGACGGCGTCCGCTACTACGGCTCACACCTGAGCGCCATCGCCGCCGGCGTCGACCCGGGTGTACGCGTCCGCGCCGGCCAGGCCCTCGGCAAGGTCGGGCGCACCGGCAACGCCAACAACGTGTGCCACCTGCACTTCGGCCTCTCGCCGAAGTGCCAGGGCCACGACGACTGGTGGATCCGGCGGGGCGTGATCTGGCCGGCCCCGTACCTGAACTCGTGGCGGAAGGGGGGCAACCGCGGGCCGGCCGCCGAGGTGGTCGCCTGGCAGCGCAAGCACGGCTGCCCGAAGGCGCCCACCACGACCGACGGTGCCGGGTGACCGACGTCCACTCCCGACACTCCGCGACCCACCCGGCGACCGGCGGCGCGGGCGCGTAGGTTGCAGGGCATGACTGCCCGGGATCCCATCGCCGACCTGCGCCGGATCGCGTTCCTGCTGGAGAGGGCGAACGAGGCCACCTACCGGGTCCGGGCGTTCCGGTCGGCGGCCAAGGCGCTCGGCGCCCTGCCCGCCGGGGAGGTGGCCGAACGCGCGCGCAGCGGCAAGCTCACCGAGCTGAGCGGGGTCGGCGACGTCACCGCCCGCTGCGTGGTCGAGTCGCTGGCCGGCGAGGAACCGGTCTATCTGCGGCGGCTGGTCGCCACCGAGGGGACCGACCTGGACGCGGCCGCCGCCGCGCTGCGGGACGCGCTGCGCGGCGACTGCCACACCCACTCCGACTGGTCCGACGGCGGTTCACCGATCGAGGAGATGGCCCTCGCCGCGGTCGAGCTGGGGCACGAATATCTGGTGCTGACCGACCACTCGCCCCGGCTGACGGTGGCCCGGGGACTCACCGCCGAGCGGCTGCGCCGGCAGCTCGACCACGTGGCCGCGGTGAACGAGGCGCTGCCGAAGGGCTTCCGCATCCTCACCGGCATCGAGGTGGACATCCTCGCGGACGGGTCGCTGGACCAGGACGAGGAGCTGCTGGCCCGCCTCGACGTGGTGGTCGGCTCGGTGCACAGCGGCCTCAACGACGACCGGGCGAAGATGACCCGGCGGATGCTCACCGCCATCGCCAACCCGCACCTGGACATCCTCGGTCACTGCACCGGGCGGATGGTGTCGTCCCGGCCGGCCGGGGTGACCGGGCCGGGCGACCGGGGGCACCGGGCGCGTACCCGCAAGGAGAGCGACTTCGACGCGGACGCCGTCTTCGCGGCCTGCGCGGAGCACGGTGTCGCCGTCGAGATCAACTCCCGGCCGGAGCGGCAGGACCCGCCCAAGCGGCTGATCCGCCGCGCCCTGGAGGCCGGCTGCTGGTTCGCCGTCAACACCGACGCGCACGCCCCCGGCCAGCTCGACTGGCAGCGGTTCGGCTGCGAGCGCGCGGCCCTCTGCGGCGTCCCGCCGAACCGGGTGGTCAACACCTGGAAGGCGGACCGCCTGGTCAAGTGGGCCCACACCCGCCGTTGACGCATCCCCGCATCCGGACGCCACCCGCATCGGCGACCCAGCGGCATCCTCCGTCCCCGCACACCACCACTTCGCCGACCTGCCGGCTCCCGGGGCGGCTCAGCGGCGGCCCCGGGCGCCGGCTCAGCGGTGAGCGGCGGCCTCGGCGGCCGGCGCGGCCGCGGCGCCGACCAGCGAGCGCGACCGGGGCCGGCCCAGCATCCCCTGCGCGACCGCCACACCGAGCAGCACGACCAGCGCACCCACCGGCTGGTGCCAGTTCATCCGCTCGCCGAGCACCAGCGCGCCGACCAGCACCGCGAAGACCGGGATCAGGTACGTGACGGTGGACGCGGTGCTCGCCCCGGCGAGCCGGATGTTGCGCAGGTTGATCACGAAGGCCAGCCCGGTGCCGAGCGCGCCGAGCGCCAGCACGCTGGCGACCACCCGGGCGGACAGGCCGGTCGGCACCGGCAGCGCCCCGGCCACCAGGGGCGCGACCACCGCGAGCTGCGCCGTCGCGACCAGCAGCTGCGCCGCCGACAGCGACACACCGGAGTACGCGCTCCCCGCGATGAACTTCTTCTGGTACGGGATGGCCACGCCGTAGCAGGCCGCCGCCCCGAGGCACATGAGCTGGCCGGTGAAGTGCGACCCGCCCACGCCCTCCCAGACGCCGAGCACCACCAGCACGCCGGCGAAGCCCAACCCCAGCCCGACGGCCCGCCGCACGGTCAGCCGCTCGGTACGGAACACCAGCACCGCCAGCGGCAGCACGATCAGCGGCGTGGTGGCGTTCCAGATGCCGGCGAGCATCGACTCCACCCGCTGCTCGCCGAAGCCGAACAGGGTGAACGGCAGGGCGACGCCGAAGGCGGCGACCACGAACAGATGCGCCCAGACCCGGGGCTCCCGGGGCAGCCGGTCGCGCAGCACGGCCAGCACGACCAGCAGGGTCGCCGCGCCGGTCGCGACCCGGTAGAGGGTGAGGTGCAGCGGGTGCAGCTCGCTCACCCCCACCTTGATGAAGAGGAAGCTGGAACCCCAGATCACGCCGAGCGCGAGGAAACCGGGCAGCCAGCTACGGAGTGCCGCCCGGTCAGGAGTCAAATGCGCTGTCACCCCTGACACTCTGCCGGAGGGGTACGACGAAGTCCCGCGAAAATCGGACCCCGTGTCGACCGTCACGGCAGCCCTCCGGCAACAGCCCCGCCGAACCGTAGTGAACACGGCAAACACCGTCGACAACCGGGTGCCACCGTCACGTAGGGTCGCAGCGTGGGACGAATCGATGACCTCGCCAACCGGTACGTGGCCGACTGGGCCCCGCTGACCCCGACCGGCGCCACCTACGTCGGCATCGCAGGCTACGACGACCAGCTCGACGACCTCACCCCGGAGGGGTACGCGGCCCGCGCCGACCTGGTCCGGCGCACCCTGGCAGATCTCGACGTGACCGAGCCGGACTCGGAGGCCGAGCGGACCGCCAAGGAGGCCATGCAGGAGCGGCTCGGGCTGGAACTCGCCCGCTACGAGGCGGGCGAGAGCAGCAGCGAGATCAACGTGATCGCCAGCGGGCTGCACGAGATCCGCATGGTCTTCGATCTCATGCCGACCGAGGGCGACGATGCCAAGGCCAACATCGCCGCCCGGCTCAACCGCTTCGCCGGCGCGCTCGAGGGTTACAAGCGCACGCTGCGCGAGGCGGCCGCGGCCGGCCACGTCAGCTCGCAGGTGCAGCTGGTCGAGGTCGCCAAGCAGTGCGACGTCTGGACCGACCCGAACGGCGACAACTTCTTCCACGGCCTGGCCGAGCGGCTCGGGGCCGACGGCACGCTCGGCGCCGAGCTGCGCAAGGGTGCCGCCGCGGCGACCGCCGCCACCGCCGAGTTCGGGCAGTTCCTCCGGAACGAACTGGCCCCGCAGGGCCGGCAGAAGCAGGCCGCCGGGCGGGAACGGTACGAGCTGGCCTCGCAGTACTTCCTCGGCGCCAAGGTCGACCTCGACGAGACGTACGCCTGGGGCTTCGCGGAGCTGGCCCGCCTGGAGTCCGAGATGCGGGCGGTGGCCGCCCGGATCGTCGGCCCGGGGGCGACCATCGACGACGCGGTGCAGGCGCTGGACTCAGACCCGGCGCGGACCATCAAGGGCAAGGAGGCCTTCCGGGACTGGATGCAGGCACTCGCCGACAAGGCGATCAGCGAGCTGCACGGCACCCATTTCGACATCCCCGAGCAGGTCCGCCGGATCGAGTGCTGCCTCGCCCCGACCAGCGACGGCGCCATCTACTACACCGGCCCGAGCGAGGACTTCTCCCGCCCTGGCCGCATGTGGTGGGCGGTGCCGCAGGGCATCACCGACTTCTCCACCTGGCGCGAGGTGACCACCGTCTTCCACGAGGGCGTGCCGGGCCACCACCTGCAGGTCGCCCAGACCGCCGTCCGCGCCGACCTGCTCAACCGCTGGCAGCGGCTGCTCTGCTGGGTCTCCGGGCACGGTGAGGGCTGGGCGCTCTACTCGGAGCGGCTGATGGACGAGCTGGGCTACCTGGAGGACCCGGGCGACAAGCTCGGCATGCTCGACGGGCAGGCGTTCCGCGCGGCCCGGGTGATCGTCGACATCGGCATGCACCTGGAACTGGAGATCCCGCGGGACAATCCGTTCGGCTTCCACCCGGGCGAGCGCTGGACCCCGGAGCTGGGCTGGGAGTTCATGCGGGCGCACTGCCGGGTGCCGGACGAGAACCTGCGCTTCGAGCTCAACCGCTACCTGGGCTGGCCGGGGCAGGCCCCGTCGTACAAGGTGGGCGAGCGGATCTGGCTCCAGGCCCGGGAGGAGGCGAAGGCCCGTAAGGGCGCCGACTTCGATCTCAAGGAGTTCCACCGGCAGGCGCTCGACCTGGGCGCGCTGGGGCTCGACCCGCTGCGCCGGGCGCTGGCCCGGCTCTGAGTGGACCGACGGCCGGGTGTCGGATGGGTTTCCTCCGGCGCCCGGCCGCTTCGCGTACTCGGCGGGCTCAGGCCAGGTCGAGCTTGAGGGTCGGCTTGGCGGTGAGCACGTTGCTGTCCACGAACGCCAGGTCGATCACCGGGTCGGTGAAGGTGATCGGCACCGGCGAGGTGATCGGGAGGCCGTCCGGGAGCGGCAGGTCCGGGGTGAGGGTGACCCGGATGCCGAGGAGCCGCCCGGAGAACCGGGTGGCGTAGAAGGCGACGTCACCCTCCACGGTCAGCCGGTCGGTGACGTACCGCAAGGTCTTGCCGGACGGCCCGTCGGCCTGGAGGACGAAGTCGTCCGTCACGCCCTTGTCCATGGTGAACTTCAGCGCCTTGAGCGTGCCGTCGTGGGTGGGCAGGTCGACGATCCCCTCGAAGCGCAGCCCGGTCATGGTCACCTGGGAGCCGGTGAGCTTGGACGGTTTGGCGGCGACGCGGGGCTGCCCCGGCTCGGCGGCGATTCGGGGCATCAGCTTGCCGGTCTCGACCGGCTTCGGCTTGGTCGGTGCCGGGCTGGCACACGGATCGGCGTCCGGCCTGGTGGGCGCGGCGGGCTTGGCCGAGGGGCTGCTGCTCGGCGTCGGCGCCGCGCTGGTGGTGCTCTCGGTGGGGGTGGGGCCGGTCGTGGTCTCGGTCGGCAGCGGCTCGGCGGCGGCCGCCGTGCTGGCCGGCTGCGGCGCGGGCAGGGGTTCCGTCCCGGCGGCACCGGGGTCTCCGCCGGTGAGGAGGCCGGTGATGCCGTCGATGATGTTGGTCAGCGGGTTGCCGTCCGACCTCTTCTTCGCCGCCAGGGGGCTCGGGCTGGCCGAGGCGGACGCGGAGGCCGTCGGGCTCGGCGCCGGCGAGCTGACGGTCGGGCAGGCGGCCGGCGCGGCCACCGCCGGCTGCTCGCCGCGGAGCGCGAGCAGGCCGACCGTGGAGACGGTGGCGAGCACCAGCAGGATTCCGTACAGCTTCGGGTCGCGGTGGCCGGAGCCGGGCGGCGGCCCCGCCGGGTCGACCACCGGCAGCACCCGATCCGCGCCCGCCCCGGCCTCCGGCTCCGCCGTGGTCGACTCGCGCAACGGGTTGTACGGCTGCGGAAGCGTGTCGGTGAGCGGCCCGGTGGTCTCCTCCTCCCGCTGCCGGGGCAGCAGCTCGTCAAGGAGGGCCCGCTCGTCCTCCACGTCGTCGGCGTCCTGCGGCTCGTCGTCTGCGGCCGGTCCGGGCTGCTCGGTGCCGGCCGCCGGGCGGCCGGGCACCCAGGCGAAGCCGAGCGCGGCACCCGAGATGCCGAGCAGCATGCCGAGGAAGAAGCCGCCGAGGTTGACCCCGATCAGCGAATAGACCGCCGTCACCGCCGCGACGACCGAGTAGAAGATCCGCTGCTGCGGGGTGAACCACATGAGCAGACCGCAGACCACCAGGATGGTGGGGATCAGCCAGGCGAGGAAGCCGGTCGGCCCCATCTTCAGCGTGAGGCCGGCCAGGTTCGCCTGGGTGGTGCCGAAGATCTCCGCTCCGGCGAGCACGGTGAACAGGCCGCCCCAGAAGGGCCGGCTCCGCCGCCAGCGCCGGAAGCTGCGCCAGGCCCGGGTGACCCGGCCGGGTCGGGCGTGCTGCGCGTCCGCGGTCGTCACGTACTCCTCCTACGAACGGTGCGGTGATACGAGGGGGTTGCCGAACATGACGGGAGGTCCGCGGAGGGCGCCCTCCGCGGACCTCCCGGTCCGATCAGGAGAAGCACTCCTTGCCAGCGGCGTCGCCGAACGCGTGCACCTTCAGCTTCAGGCCGGTCAGCTTGAAGGTGCCGGCCGTGGTGTAGCGGGCGACCTGCTGCAGCCCGTTGATGGTCACGTGCTCCGAACTCTGGCCGAACGAACCCGCCTGGGCGGCCGCGCTCAGGTCGGTGGCGTCCTGACCGATCTTGATCTTGGTGAACGTCGCATCGCCCGCGAGCGAGTCCATCGCGATCAGCATGCCGTCCGCAGTAGCGGGCTGCCTGCCACCGCCGGCCTCGATCCGGAGCACGACGGGCAGACCAGGCACGCTCGCGTTGACCGACTGGCAGAGGTTGTACAGATCCGCGTGGCCGATCTCGGAGATCGCGACCGGCTGCGGCACGGGGTTGCCCTTCTCGTACACGACGCCGCCGTACTGCTTGAAGCCGTCGCCTTCGAGCCGGGTCGCGCCAACCTTGAACGCGGTGCCGGACACGGTGATGTTGGCGGCGATGGCACCGTTGGCCATGCCGAAGACGATGCCGCCGGCGACGGCCGCGGCCGGGACCGCCATCGCGGCGAAGCGACGCCAGCGGGTGCCGCCGCGCAACTGGCGGTCTTCCGAATCCTTCACGGGGCCCTCCTCGAAGGGGATGACGTCACCGATCGCGGGACGCGACTCGGGACAAGGGAAAGCGTGGGGCGCTCGCGGGTGCCGTTGTGCCGACGGACGCGCGGTTACGCGGATGGATGCTCTCGCGAAGCGACAGAGCTCACAAGCACCTAGCTACTGATCGGTAACAGGGCGGCAGTATCAAGATCGCCTGTGGTTACCGGCGGTTAACATTCGGATGGCAATAAGCCGCGGGCAAACCATCGCGATTACGACACGACGGCAGCGAGGTCTCACCTGTGGTAGCGACCACTGGTCTTCGTCACAGTTCGGTAACGGACGGCTGGCAAACCGCTGAGGATGACAGGCCCATCACCCGTCCGGCGGGCGCCGACGGACCGTCCGGCGCACGGTCAGCTCCGCCCGTTCAGCCATGACTCCAACAGATGGTGGTCGATTGAGTCGATTCGGCCCAGCGGACGCCCCTGCGCCACTCGCGCCCGCAGTTCCTCCCGGCTGAACCAGCGGGCCGCCACCAACTCCTCGCCGTCGACCCGGACGTCGGTCGAGGCCGCCGTGGCCCGGAACCCGACCATCAGCCCCGCAGGGAACGGCCAGGCCTGCGACCCCTGGTAGGCCACGTCGACCACGCTCACCCCGGCCTCCTCGGCCAGTTCCCGGCGGACCGCGTCCTCCAGGCTCTCGCCGATCTCCACGAAGCCGGCCAGAGTCGACCAGGAGTCCTCCGCGGCGCCGCGGTGCCGGGCCAGCAGGCACCGATCGGGGTCGCCGGGCGCCTCCACCAGCACGATGACCGCCGGTTCGATCCGCGGAAAGAGCAGCCGACCACAGTCGGGGCCGGTGCAGGTGCGGACGTGCCCGCCGTCCCGGGCCGCAGCCGTCGCCCCGCAACCCCCGCAGTACCGCTGGCCCCGGTGCCAGTGCAGCAGCCCCTTGGCGTACGCCTGCACGGCCGCCTCGGCCAGCGTCAGGCCGCCCACCAGGGCCCGTACGTCCACCGTCTCGGCCGCCCCGGCCAGCTCCAGCGCCTCCGGCTCCGTCCGGCCGGAGAGGTCCACGGCGAAGACCGCCCGCCCCTCGTCCAGCCCGAGAAAGACCGTCTCGTCGGCGGCGGCGCACAGCCTTGCGGCGTCGACGGCGGCGCGCCGCACCAGCACCCGATCCGCCGAGACCAGGCAGCGGTCCCGCCAGAACGGCAACAGCACGCTCTCCCGGTCGGCCAGCCGCGCGTCGATCCACTCCGGGTCGGCCCGCAGCGCCCCCGCCCGATCCAGCCACCCGCCGCCGTACGCCAGAGCCTGCTCATCGGTCCGCACCCGCCCACCGTCCCACGGCCCGCCCCGGCATGGCACGCCGGGTGGGCGTGACCGCCGTGACACGCTTCCCCCGCGCCCCGCGACGGCGGACTCCCGACCGGCTCGGGCGTTGGTTACCGTAGGTGTCTTCCGGGTGGGGGAAGCGGCCCCCACGTGGTTTTCGTGATCGAGGTTCCTGTGACGCTGTACGGCGAAAAACTGCCGCCCGCCGACGACCGGCCAACCGTGCGGGTCACCGCGGTGAACTGGCCGGACGACGGGTCGGAACCCACTGTCGCGCCGACACCCGAGCCGCCCGGGGGCCGCCTGCGGTCCCGTCGGGGACGGCTGCTGCTGGCCGGCGGGATCATCGCGGCCGTGCTCGCCGCCGGCACCGGTCTCGGCGCCTACGCGTACGCCGGGGACGTGCCCCGGGGCACCACGGTCCTCGGCGCCGAGTTGGGTGGCCGGAGCCGCGCCGAGGCGGTCCGGGCGCTGCGGGCCGAGCTGGACCGCCGGTCGGCGGCACTGAACGCCCCGATCACCGTCACGATCGGCGAGAAGAGCGTCGAGGTGAAGCCGGCCGACGTCGGGCTCGCGATCGACGTGGACGCCACCGTGGCGGCGGCGGCCGCCGCCGAGGCGCACCCGGTGAGCCGGCTCGTCGGTTCCCGTACGGTCGACCCGGTGGTCACCGTCGACGCCGCCCGACTGGACGCCACGCTGCAGAAGGCGAAGGGGGACCAGGGCCGGGAGATGACCATGCCGGCCATCATCTTCACCGGCACCACCCCGAAGCCCGTCTACCCGAAGCCGGCGCTCACGGTGGACTCGGCCGGCGCGGCCGACGTGGTGAAGGCGGGCTGGCTCGCCGGCAAGCCGGTGACCGTGCCGCTGGTCGAGAAGTGGCCGGCGACCACCCGCGAGGAGGTCGACCGGCTCGTCGCCGAGCTGGCCAAGCCCGCGGTTGCCGCCCCCGTCACGCTCACCACCGGCCGGGGCTCGGTCACCATCCCGCCCGCCGCCATCGCCAGCGGCCTGCGCTTCTCGGCCGACGACGCGGGCAAGCTGACCCCGCGGGTGGACGTCAAGCGGCTGCGTGCCGCCCTCGGCGACCGGCTGGCGAAGATCGAGGTCGAGCCGAAGGACGCCGGCCTGACCATCAGCGGCGGCAAGCCGAAGGTGATACCCGGCCGGTCCGGGCAGCAGGTCGACTCGGCCACGCTCGGCCGGGAGCTGCTCGCCGTCCTACCGAAGGCCGACGGCCGTACGGTGACCGCCGAGCTGAAGCCCGCCGAGCCGGAGCTGACCGAGGCGAAGCTCGCCGAGCTGGGCATCAAGGAGCGGGTCTCCACCTTCACCACCCGGTTCCCCGGCGGCCTCTCCTCGCCGCGCAGCCAGAACATCGTCCAGGCGGCCAAGGACGTCGACGGCACGATCGTGAAGCCGGGCGAGACGTTCTCGCTCAACGGCCACACCGGCGAGCGCGGCTACGACCAGGGCTACCAGGACGCGCCGACCATCGTGAACGGCAAGCTGGTGCCGGGCGTCGGCGGCGGCGTATCGCAGTTCACCACGACCCTGTTCAACGCGACCTACTACGCCGGCCTGGAGGACGTCGAGCACAAGCCGCACTCGTTCTACTTCAGCCGGTACCCGGCGGTGATCGAGTCGACCATCTACTGGCCGCAGCTGGACTTCAAGTTCCGCAACAACACCCAGTACGGCGTCCTCATCGACACGTCCTACACCGCCAGCACGATCACCGTGTCGATCTGGAGCACCAAGATCTACGACAGCGTCACCACCGAGTACGGCCCCCGCCGCGACATCACCCAGCCTAAGACGGTCTACCTGGACCCCGGCCCCAAGTGCATCGCCGCCGCGGGCAGCGTGGGCTTCGCCCAGGACGCGTACCGGGTCATCAAGAAGGACGGCAAGGTCATCAAGCGGGAGAAGTTCAGCTGGCGCTACGACCCCGAGCCACGCTTCATCTGCGCCCCGAAGCCGGCCGACTGACGTCCGTCGAGGTCAGGCACGAGAATGCCCCGCCGGCTCGGTCGCCGGCGGGGCATTTCTGTTGAGTACGCGTCAGGGCCGTGCCTCGGCCAACCCCTGCCGTACGCCGTCCGCGTCCCGGTCGGTCCCGTAGACGGGGGAGCCGGGCTGCTGCCGCCAGCTCTCGTCGAGCGAGCCGGCATCGACCGGCTCGAAGCCCAACTCGTCGACCAGTTGCATGACCAGCCGCTTGGCGTCCGGGTCGTCCCCGGCCACCGGCAGGCCGATCCGGTCCGGTGAGCCGGCCGGCCGCCCGTTGTCCATCAGGTGCGCGGCCTGGATGTTGTTGAAGACCTTCACCACCCGGGCGCCCTTGAGGTGCTCGGCGGTCCACCGGCTGGAGCTGAGGCTCCGGTCGAGCAGCTCCGCGATGTCACCGTCCCGCTGGGGGTAGTAGTTGTTCGCGTCGGCGACCAGGGCACCGTCGAAGAGCTCCGCCGGCAGGTCCGGTACGACCTTGACCGGCACGGCAATGACGACGAGGTCCGCCCCCTGCACGGTCTCCTCCAGCGTGCCCGCCATGGCACCGGTCTCCGTCGCCAGGTCGGTCAGGCTCTGCGGCCCACGCGAATTGGTCACGACCACGTCGTGCCCCAGTGTCCGTAGGCGACGGGTGAGGGTGCCACCGATGTGGCCCGAGCCGACGATTCCGATCCGCATGACCACTCCTGCCCCTTCGCCAGCGTCCGGCGGTCAGTTTCCGGTCCCGTCCCGACGGTACGAGACCCGACCGCTGGTACGCGCGGATTCACCGAAGCTGTGTCGTGGCGAGCAGCGCCGGAAACGCAGTCAGGGTCACCCGATTTTCGGGTGACCCTGACTGGAAAGTTTGTCCGGCGGTGTCCTACTCTCCCACACCCTCCCGAGTGCAGTACCATCGGCGCTGGAGGGCTTAGCTTCCGGGTTCGGAATG